>PLTW01000076.1 GCA_003164655.1 Actinomycetota bacterium | reverse complement strand
TTCCACTTTGTGATCTCGTTGGGATGGACGTCGTAGCGCTCGGCGATCTCGATGATCGGCTGCTCGCCCTTGATCGCCTCCTGGGCGACCTTGGCCTTGAAGGCCGGTGAGTGGTTGCGTCGTGGTCGTCGTTGCATGGCTTATGCTCCTCCTCGGTCTGCTGCCGCGGAGCAGTATCACCTATCGGGCTGTCCGATTTCGCCCGGCCACTTCTCCCCTCAGGCTCAAGGACACGGTCCACGGTGTCAATAACGGCAAGTCGCTGACTTACTTGGGCTGCCTATATCTGGCCGCACTCGTCATGCGGCTGGTCGCTTGGGTTACGCGACGGCGCCAGGGTATGACCTCGAGACCGTTGCCAAGGAGAGACCGGTCGAGTAGCGAGTCTCTGCAGCTCCTCACGCGCCAACGGCGGCCCTGCCGACAAGCGCGCCGCCGTTGACATCTTGTCAAGCTTCCCTGCTGGAGGTGTTCAAGTCGTGGACAGCTCCGCGAACGCGCGCTCGTGCATTCAAGTCGGTGGTCCAGTTGCGTCTGGGCCAGCAGCCAGGCGTCACACAGGCTTCCTGACCGAGGGTGGCCTGGTGCGCCGGGTGACTTCTAGTCCCCTCCCAGCCGCATTCACCCCAACCAGCCAACCGCGTCCTTGGCGAAGTAGGTAACGATCATGTCGGCGCCAGCGCGCTTGATGCCCGAAAGGCTTTCCAACGCGCACCGTCGCAGATCGATCCAGCCGTTAGCCCCCGCTGCCTGCAACATGGCGAACTCGCCACTCACCTGATAGGCAGCGACAGGCAGATCGAAGTTGCGGCGCACAGCACTCAGAACATCCAAGTAAGGCAGCGCCGGCTTGACCATGAGGATGTCGGCGCCTTCTTCTACGTCGAGGCGAGTCTCCTTCATCGCCTCGCGGAAGTTGCACGGGTCCATCTGGTACTCGTTGCGATCGCCAAACTGTGGCGGGCTCTCAGCCGCGTCGCGGAACGGGCCGTAGAAGCCGCTGGCGTACTTGGTTGAGTAGCTCAGAATGGCGACGTGTTCGTGGCCCGTCTGGTCTAAGGCAGCGCGAATGGCGCCGACCATACCGTCGATCATCCCGGACGGGGCGATGATGTCGGCGCCGGCCTGAGCGTGCACGACGGAGGCCCGCGCCAGAAGCTCGAGCGTGGGGTCGTTGAGCAGGTAGCCGTCGTGAAGGCCGGCGCGGCGCTGCGGCTCGTCCGGAAAGTTGACAACACCGCAGTGGCCATGATCGGTGTACTCGCAGAAGCACATGTCGGAGATGACCATGAGATCCGGAGCCGCATCCTTGATCATGCGTATGGCTGCGGGAACCACCCCATCCTCATCGTAATTGCCGCTTCCGTAGCGATCTTTGACGGCCGGGATGCCGAAGAGCACCACGGCGGGAATGTCGAGCGAGGCGATACGGCGTACCTCGGCAGGGAGCTTGTCCACGGTGTACTGAAATTGGCCCGGCATCGACGGGATGGGTCGCTGTTCGTCGCTGCCGTAACGGGCAAAGAGTGGGAAGATGAAGTCGGCCGGAGTCAGACCGGTCTCGCGCACCATGCGACGCAGGTTAGAGTGACGGCGCAAGCGGCGGGGGCGCTCCACAGGCGTTACCAGATTTGGCAGGTTGGTGGGCTCACTCATCTCTCACCACCACAGTCAGGAGTTACGGTTCCAATCACAAGTCCGGACCCAGCCTATCAAGCCAGCAGCTGAACACGAAACCGTCCTCGGCCGCGCTCTTGGCGATCACACCCATGCCATCCGACCATCACCTGTGTTGGTTGGCGCACCGCACGATCCTGGGTTGGCCCAAGGGGAAGCGGTCTCGGGCGGGCCGAGGCCGCTTCGGGGGAGGCCCCGCATGCCAACGATCAATCTCCCCCAGCCGCTTCGGTTTCAGCGTCTGGTCGTTGGGGGGCCATGACTAGTGCAGCTTCCAACCCAAGCGACAGTTCACATCCTACTTAGTTCACACCTTCTCCCCGAGCTGCTCGGCCGCCGCCCGATCCTGACGAGCATCCTCTCGGTCGCGAGAGCTGATGGCCAGCACATCGTCGAAGTGCGCAGCGACCTCGCCGCAGTTGCTGGGCAGCGTGAACCCAGCGATGCTGCCGGCCGAGAGCGCGTGCGTTTCCGGATTAGAGCGCAGTGCAGCGGGCTCACTTCGCGTTGCATACATCATGGGCCTGCCTTCTGCCGCAACCGGTCGACACTGCGAACGGGAACTCCCAGCAGGTTAGCGATGCGCGCCTTGGCCTCGATGCCTTTGGCCGCCGTTGCCACTCCGGTGACGACGCCTATATCGAGCTCCTCGCGCAGCTCGCGCAGCAGCGTAGAATCGGCGAGGTCGGCCACGCTGAGTCCAAGCTTGTCGGCCACGAAGCGCTTGGCCTGCGGGAGCCTCATTTTTCGAAGCTGCATCCGGGCCACCAGATCTCCGGTGGTGCGGATGCCGCCCATACCCGAGGCGAGCGCGTGGCATAGGGACATGCCGGCCGGATCACCGCCGCCTACCTACAAGCCATCGGCTCGGCCGATCTCCACGAGGGCCACCCCGACGCGCGTAACCACGTCGTTGGGTTGCACCTCGACGGTCGGCACGCCGCCGACGCCCATGCCGACGTTGGCGTGGATGGGGATTTCAGCGACACGCGAGCACTCTTTCACGAACGTGCAGGCACGGGCAACGTTCCACGGGACCGACTTGTTGGTCTTTGTTGTGATCGCTGGGCCGAACAGGTGGGCGCCGGCTTGTTCGACCACGGCCAGCTGCTGGTGCGGCCAGAGCCCAGCGAGCCGGCGGCCCTTGTAGTCGAGCTCGCCATGGAAGCCCAGGACCAGCTCGGTCGCCATGCCCACCTCGATGGCCAAGTCAGTGTGCGTCGCGAGCTCCTCGACCGCCTGCAGGGTGGCGAGAAACTCGGCATCGCCAGCCGAGGCAGTGGTATCGATGTCGATGCCGTCGGCGCCGACTTCGTCCATGGCGCGCGAAACGTAGAGGATGTCGTCACGGAGCCGCGCCGCCGCCTCCAGCTGTGCCGCGCGTGCCTCCTCGATGCGACCGTCGGGAAGCAGGTCGGCCGGATTGGCGAACGGTCCGTCCGGGCGGAAATAGAGCCCCATGTTGGGCATGGCGCCGTAGAACAGCGGCACCACGCAGTCCAACTGGGCCTGCGCCATGCACAGCTGTTCGAGCGCCACGAGCGGTTTCGCCGGCTTGAACGAGTAGTCCGGATGGCCGATCTCCATGGTGTCAAAACCGAAGGCCCGCTCCATGAGGCGGACACCCTGTTCGCGCGCCAGCGGAATACCCACGCCACTTGACATTTGGCCACCGTATAGTGTGTTGGCACAGCCGTCCTTGGTGAGAACGACCTCGTGACCAGGTTCGACCCCGGCGATGCGGCCGGGGTAGGCGAAGATCTCGGCTAGGTGATCGATGTCAGCCCCATCAAGCACAGGAATCTTCGCCCGACGGGCCGCCTCCTGTGAGCCATCGACGAGATCGCGGCGCAGATCGTCGCGGCTGAGGGCAACCGCGTGGCCGTCGCCCATACGAGTGCGGATGGTCGCCGTCACTTCTTACCTCCCGCTTGTGGTCGAAATCGCGCGATCCTCGGTGCTCACGGACGCCGATTCGACCTCGATAACGATGAGCTCGCTGCTTTCGCGGTCGCGTTTTCGGAACACTGCATAGCGCTTCTGGGGCAATTACGCCTTTCTGATGAGCCCCTTCGCCGTCTCGACCGCCATGGCGGCGTTTGCGCTGTAGCCGTCGGCACCGAGCTCCTCCGCGTAGCTTAGGGTAACCGGAGCGCCCCCGGCCATCACCTTCACTGAGTCGCGCAGGCCGGCCTCCCGCAGGGCACCTATGGTCTCGCGCATTTTGGGAAGAGTGGTGGTCAGCAGAGCACTCATGCCGAGGATGACGGGTCGATGTTCCTTGACGGCAGCCACGAAGCGCTCGGGAGTAACGCTCGTTCCGAGGTTGACGACACCGAAGCCGGCCCCCTCGAGCATCATGGCCACCAAGTTCTTGCCTATGTCGTGCAGGTCGCCCTCGACCGTGCCGATCACCACCGTGCCCAGGCCGGCCGACTCGCCCTCTGCCAAGTGAGGCTTGAGAAGTTCGAGGGCGCCCTGCATGGTGCGGGCGGAAAGCAACACCTCGGGGATGAAGCACTCACCGCTTCGCATGCGCGCCCCGACCACGTCCATGCCAGGCAACAGGGCCGCCTCGAGGATCTCGCGCGGGGCGACTCCGACTTCAAGCATCTCGGCGGTGAGACGCTTCGCGGCCTCGCCGTCGCCGATGATGACGACCTCTCTGAGCTGGGTGAACTGATCTGGCATGTGAGTCCTTTCGACTGATGAGTCGCCCCAGTTCAATCGGTCAAAGAGCACCTGCGACGCCCAACTCCTTCTCGGCCTCCACGACGATACTGCGGATCTCAGCCGCCACCTCGCTGGGCAACGGCTCCGGGTGGTGCGACTCGAGGATCGCGAGAGCCTTTACGCGCGCGCGGTCATGCAGGTCGGTGGCCCCCATGGTCGTCCACTCCTCGCGCACACGTCGGTCGATGAGCTTGGGCTGGCTCTGCTCGCGCATGTGACGCAGGGTGGCATCGAGGCTCAGAAAGTCGCCAAACGAACCGACCTGGGCAATGTCCTCCACCGCCAGGGTCTCGTCGTTGACCGCGATGCCCGATACGACGTGCTTGATCATGCGCGCGAACTCGTCGTCCATGACGAGCTGGCCGTAGTCGAAGGTGACGCCCGACTCGAGCATCCCGAGGCCGTAGATCAGGTTGGCGCCTGCCAACGCTGGGAGCACGGCCGTCAGGGTCTTCTCGTGCCCGGACTGAGCGTCGCCCACCTTGGAGTCTGCCTACGCACCGGCCACCCAGCTGGGCAGCAGATAGCGCCGCGCCATCTGCGCCACCGCGGCGCCGATAAGTCCGCACTCGGGGCTGCCGACCGAGGCCGAGGCCAGGCGCAGGTCCATCGCCGTAGTCGAGGAGCCATAGACGACAGGAGAGCCGCGCTCGGTGAGCTGGCTTAAGGAGATGCCGGCCAGCACCTCGGCGTTGTGGGTGACCAGCGTGCCGGCCAAGGTGACCGGAGAGGAGCCGCCCGCCATGGCCATCGAGAGGATGTTGCAGCACAGGCCCTCGCGGGCGGCGCCCATGATGATCTCGCAGGTGTCGCGCACCAGCTTCAGCGGGCTCACCGGGCAGGTGATAAAGGACACCAGCGGCCGCTGGCGCAGCTTGTCACGGCCGCCGGCGATCACGCTGGCCACATCGACGATCCTGCCCAGAAGGTAGCCACTGAACGGCCCCATGAAGACGTGCTTGGTGGTGTTGGCGAAGGTGGCCTCGGCGTTGTGCAGCTGACCGACCTGCTGGGGCACGTCGGCCGCGCCGATGGCCCGCTCGTAGACGTCGATAGAGTCCAGGTAATCGCAGATGCGGGCAGCATCTCCGACGTCTGCCTTGGTAGGTTCACGCAGCTCGCCGCTGTGCGGATCGACGATGAGCACGCCCTCGCCAAAGCTGGTGAAGCCCACCCGGTTGGACTCCACAACGTAGTCCTTGCTGGGATCGCGAGCCGCTAGGCAGAGCCTGGACGGGGCGGCGCGGATGGCGTCTTCGACGACGTACTGTGGGATTCTCACGTTGCGGCTGCTGCGGTCGACTACACAGCCACCGTCGGCGAAGACGTCGAGAGCAGCCTCGTCTTCGACGAAGACCCCGGTGCGCTCGAGCACCTCGACCGTCGCCAGGTGGATATCCTCGATCTCCTCTGCGGCGAACACGCTGAGGCTCAGGCCACCGCTACGTGGCCGGCCGGCGTGCAGGTTGCGCTTCATCTGCCCCCCTCCACGAACGGCGCCCCGATGCGCCGCTT
>PLTW01000214.1:5159-6899 GCA_003164655.1 Actinomycetota bacterium | reverse complement strand
GGATGATGCCCTGGGCGAAACTGAACACCACGGCCGTGACGAGCAGCGAGCCGCCCCACAACACGGCGGCGGCGCGCGTGCGGTCGGTACGCGGTGCGCGACGGCTGAGCCACAGCAGGGCGACGAGGAACGCGAGGGCGGCGGGCAGCAGCCAGGCGATCTGACCGCCCCACGACGTCGAGAACAGCCGTCCTATGCCGGTCGCGCCCCAGGCCCCCGCCTGACCGGCGCCGCCGGCCACGACGCTGCCCGTCTCGTTACCGGTGATGCGCCCGAGGCCGTTGTAGCCGAAGATGAGCTCGACCACGCTGTTGGTCTGGGAGCCGCCGATGTAGGGGCGGCTCGCCGCCGGCCAGAGCTGTACGATCGCCACCCACCAGCCGCACGACAGCAGCAGGGCGATGCCCGCCAGGGCGAGTTGGCGCGCCCGGCGCCACGGCGACGCCGGCGCGGCCATGGCGTAGGCGGCCGCGAAGGCCGGCACGACGAGCAGCGCCTGCAGCATTTTGGTGGTGAACCCCAGGCCGACGATGACGGCCGCGAGCACGAGCCAGCGGGTGCCCGCCTTCTCGATCGCCCTCGTCACGGCGTACGCGCCCAGCGTGAGCAGCAGCACGAGCAGCGCGTCGGGGTTGTTGAAACGGAACATGAGCGTCGCCACGGGAGTGAGCGCCAGCACCAGTCCGGCGAGCAGTCCGGCGAGGGGGCCAAACCAGCGGCGCACGGTGAGATACAGCACGCCGACGCAGGCCACGCCCTCGAGCGCCTGCGGCGCCAGGATGCTCCAGGCGTTGACGCCGAACAGGCGCGCCGACAGGTCCATCACCCACAGCGACGCCGGCGGCTTGTCGACCGTGATGAAGTTGGCCGCGTCGGACGAGCCGAAGAAGAAGGCCTTCCAGCTGTGGGCGCCGGCCTGCACCGCCGCCGAGTAGAAAGCGTTGGCCCAGCCCGAGCGGCCGAGACCGACGAGGTAGAGCAGTGCCGTGGCGGCGAGCAGGGCCAGCAGCGCGGGCCGCACCCAGGCTGGATCCTGGGGCCGGCCGCGCCACAGCCGGCGCAGACGCGCAGGGGTGCGCACCCCGGCGTCGCCGGCGACGGCTGCCGGCTGCGGATCGCTCGCGGGCGGGCCGGCAAAGTCGGCGGGGTTTGTCATGGTCTAGGTCCTCCTCGTCGGATGGTCGGCTCCGCGGGGGAAGAGCCAGGTGCGAAACAGGCAGAAGCGCAGCAGGGTGGCGAGCACGTTGGCGCCGACCAGCACGGCGACCTCCAGGCCGCGGGCGGCGGTCGGATCGGCGCGGTGCAGGACGAACAGGCTGCCGCTGGTCACGGCGAGGCCGAGCGCGAACACAACGAGGCCCTGACCCTGGTGTCGCAGTCGTCCGGTCGCGCCGCGCACGCCGAACGTGAGCCGCCGGTTGGCGGCGGTGTTGGCGACCGCCGTGACCAGTAGCGCCAGTCCGTTGGCCCATTGGGCCGACAGTGCCTCGCGCGCCACCAGGTAGAGCAGGAGATAGGCCAGCGTGCTCGCCACCCCGATCAGGCCGAAACGCACGAGCTGGCGGGGCAGGCCGCCCGAGGCGGCCGTCGCGGCTACGGGGCATGCGTCGCGGTGGTCCGGCGTCGCCGGCAGGGCCAGCGTACCGCTCGCCAGCGCCCGGGAGAGCCGGGCGATGCCCCTGATGTCGGCGAGCGCCGTGGGCACGATCTCGACCCGCGAATCGGGATCGTCGAGCCAGT
>PLTW01000214.1:0-5152 GCA_003164655.1 Actinomycetota bacterium | reverse complement strand
AGCGTGGCCCGCAACAGCAGGTTGTAGCAGCGCGAGATGACCTCGCGCCGGGCGCCGCGGACCACGAGCGAAGTGCGCGCGAGCCGGGTGCCGATGGCAAGGTCGGAGTGCCCCGACAGCAGTGGCGCGACCAGGGGCAGGAGCGCGGCCAGGTCGGTGGAGAGGTCGACGTCCATGTAGGCCAGCACGCCGGCGTCGCTTGCCTGCCAGACGGCGCGCAGCGCCCGTCCTCGGCCGCGCTGTTCGAGGTGCACGGCGCGCACACCGGGCAGGCGCCCGGCCAGCCGCTGGGCGATCGGCCAGGTCTGGTCGACGCTGGCGTTGTCGGCGATCGTCAGGCGAAAGGTGTGGGGCAGGTTGGCGGTGAGGTAGGCGTGCAGCCGCGCCACGTTGCGCGCGAGGTCGGCCTCTTCGTTAAAGACGGGCACGACGATGTCGAGCTGGGGCACCGGCGCCGGCGTGGTGGTGCGGGGGCCAACTATCGGGTGGGGTGGGGCCGCTATCGCCATGGGGGCAGCTTAGCCACCGGTCCTGAAACGGCCCTGAGTCCCAGCTGAGAGCTTCCTGTGAGCAGCGCCGCCGGCGCCGGCGGATTGCGGTTGCCGCCTCTGGACGCCGGCGGCTACAATCATGCTCGTAAGGCAGGCGCGGCGGGCGGCGCACTCGCGGGGTCCCGCCGTGGTCGCGACGGGCGGAGGACCGAGTGAGACGCTGGAGGGCGGTGCTGCCCTGGGCGGTGCCGGCGATCGGCCTGGCGGCCCTGCCGGTCGTGGCCGGCGCGACCTTCGCGCCGGCCGCCTGCGCGGCGGCTTCGCGGACCGCGGTCTCGACGGCGAGCGCGCCGGCCCGCGCCGCGGCGACCCACCCGGCGATCACCATCCAGCCGCTGGTCGCGCCTCACCAGCTGCTGGGCACTCGCAGCACGTCGCCGAACTGGTCGGGCTACGACGTGACCGGCGGGCCGTTCACCAGCGTCACCGCCACCTGGAAGCAGCCGCGCGTGCGGCCCAGCGCCGCGTTTCTTACCGACGCTGCCTTCTGGGTCGGGATCGACGGCGACTCGCCGGACCCGGTCGACGATCCTTCCCAGACCGTCGAGCAGATCGGCACCGAGGGCTACAGTCTCCAGGGCCGTGTCTACTACGACGCCTGGTATGAGATGTATCCCGGCGCCGCCCAGTTCCTGCCCGCTACGAAGATGGCCATCCACCCCGGCGACGTCGTGACGGCCAGCGTCACCTGGGCCGCGGCCGCTCCGGCCACCGGCACCGCCCCGGCGACCGAAGAAGGCTTTACCCTGAAGCTGGTCGACCACACGACCGACACCACGTTCACCCACACTGAGTACACGTCCAAGACGAGCGTTGCGCCCGCCCGCTCCTCGGTCGAGGTCGTGGCCGAGGCGCCATCGCTGTCGGACCGCTCCATCCTGCCGATCGCCGACTTTGGCCTGGCGACCTTCCGGGGCTGCGCCTTCGAAGACCAGCCGATCGGGGCCTTCGACTGGTCGCGCATCGACATGGTCTCGTGGGACACCAATGCCGTCGTGGTCGCCACCTCGGCGCTGAGCCCCGACGGCACGGCGTTCAGCGTGACCACCGACCTCAAGCGGCCTGTGACGACCGTCTTTGGCGCCGATGCGGTCTGGCACAGCCGGCCGGTGACGCTGCGCTTCAGCGCGGCCGATAACAGCGGCGGCACCGGGGTCGCCTACACGCAGTACTCGCTCGACGGTGGGTCGACCTGGACGACGGGCGGGTCGGTCACGCTGCCCGCCCCGAGCGATCATTCCGCCGACGGCGCGACCACCGTCTGGTACCGCTCGGCCGACAAGGCGGGCAACCTCGAACAGAGGCGCTCCTGCACGGTGCTCATCGACACGCGCCGACCCACGCCGGTGGCCCGCTGGCCGGTGCGCACGGTCCGCGGGCGGCAGACGACGCTGCGCTACTTCGTGAGCGACCCCCGGCCCGGCAGTCCCACGGCGACGGTGACCCTGCGTTTTCGCGACGCTCGCGGCGCGCTGGTGCAGAAGGTCGTGCTGCCCGGACGGCGCGTCGATGCCACTCTCGGCTACGTCTTCGTCTGCGACCTGGCCAAGGGTTCGTACCGGGTGGTCGTCTCGGCCACCGACGCCGCCGGCAACACCGGTACGGCTGCGGCGACCACCGATCTGCTGGTCCGCTAGCCGGTCCGTCCCGTCCACGGGCTGCCGTGCGGGTGGGCGCCGGCGCCGGCGCTCGGCGCGCGGCGCCGCCCCTGTCCCTGCCTGCGCGGACGTCGTATGCTGATCGTCGTCATGGCGTGAGATCGCCTGGGGGTCGTAATGAAGCGCTGCTGTGCCGTGCTCTGTGTCGCGCTGGGGGTGAGCGCCGCGCTGGCCGCGCCCGCCTTCGCCCTGGTCTCCGACGGCGCGCACGGCTGGTTCTGGCAGATGCCGCAGCCGGCCGGCGTCTTGAACGACGTCACCTTCACGCCTTCCGGTGAGCTGTTTGCCGTCGGCGACGGTGGCCTCATCGAGCACAGCGCCGACGGCGGCGCCACCTGGGCGGCCCAGCCTACCGGCACCGACGCCGACCTCTGGTCGGTGAGCTTCACCGACGACACGCACGGCTGGGCCTGCGGCGGCCGGGTGTCGGCCGCGGCGCCCGGCGTGATCCTCGCCACCACCGACGGCGGCGCCTGGGTCGACAAGACCCCGAGCGGCCTGACCGAGTCGCTGACCGACGTCAGCTTCGTCAGCGCCACCCACGGCTGGATCGGCACCGACGACGGCCACATCCTGAGCACCACCGACGGCGGTGGCGCCTGGCAGACCCTGAAGCTCGGCGCCTACAAGGACGTGGTCACCGTCGACTTCGTCGATGCCACCCACGGCTGGGCGGGCGGCGCCCAAGGCCGCATCTGGCACACGGTCGACGGCGGCGCGTCGTGGAGTGACCAGGCGAGCGGCCTGACGCCCGACATGCAGCTCTCTCAGCTCGACTTTGCCGACCGTACGCATGGCTGGGCTCTCGCCGAGTCGCAGAGCAGCGGTCTTTCGGCGGTGCTGGTCACCAGCGACGGCGGCCGGCACTGGCGCCCGGTGTCGCACACCGATCCGGCTGCCAGCGGCCTCTGCGTCACCGGTCCGTCCAGCGCCTGGCTTGTGGCCACCGAGACCGGCGGCTCCCAGCCTGCCGCGGGGCTCGGCGCCCTGGTCCCGCAGTACGGCGGCCTCGCCGGAATCGTGCTGCAGCACACGACCGACGGCGGCGCTCACTGGCAGAGGTCGTCGCTCGGTTCGCCGGTCGGCGTCGGCGCCGTGGCAAGCCACGGCGCCGACGTTTGCGCAGTCGGCCAAGCCATCCTGATCTCGCCCGACGGCGGCGCCACGTGGCGGTCGGCGAGCTCGGGCCAGCAGTACGCCTTCACGGCTGCCGACGCCATCTCGGCGACCGACATCTGGGCGGTCGACGCCTGGGGCGCGGTGCTGCACAGCACCGACGGCCGGCGCTGGGTCGAGCAGACCGAACCGTCAAGCGCCGCGCAACGCTGGGTCAACTCGTTGACGGGGGTCAGCTTCGCCGACCCGGCCGACGGCTGGGTGGTCGGCAGCGACACAAACGGCGACGGCGTGATCCTGCACACCACCGACGGCGGCGCCTCCTGGGCTCCCCAGGCTTCTCTGCTGAGCGGAGCTCTCGCGGGCGTGCAGTTCATCGACTCTGCCGATGGCTGGGCGATCAGCGACTCTCCCGGCTCGGGAGCGTCGGGGTCGAACGACCCGATCGAACGCACCATCGACGGCGGCAAGACCTGGATCCCCGACTACGTGGCCAGCGGCGCCGCCCTGACCGCGGTCGACTTCGTCGGCGACACGACCGGCTGGGCGACCGGCAGCTATCAGTCTTCGTCGCAAGGCGCGCCCCTGCCGGCGGTGTTTGCGACCACCGACGGCGGAGTCACCTGGGCGCGGCAGACCCTGCCGGCCCTGCCCGGCAAGCAGTGGCAGCTGACGAGCCTGCAGTTCACCGACGCTGACAACGGCTGGGCGACCGGCGCCGGCTTCACTCTCGATGCCTCCGTCGAGTACCCCTTCCTGCTGCACACGACCGATGGCGGCAGCCACTGGGCCCTGCTGTCCGGCGGCCTTCAGAGCGGCGCCGGCGTCGTGTATTTCAGCGACCCGACTCACGGCTGGCTCGGCGGCGACGACGGCGTCGCGGCGACGACGGACGGGGGAGCGACCTGGCAGCGGGTGGCCGCCGGCATGGGCATCCGGGCGATCGCGGCCGCCGATCCGCAGCACGTGTGGGCGTTCGGCTACGCGTCCCTGGTCTCGACGCTCGACGCGAGCGGCGACACGGCCGCTCCGCTGACCCTCGTCGACCGTTTCGATTCCGCGTGGCATCGACGGCCCGTGACGATTCATCTGAGCGCCGGCGACGTCGGAGGATCGCAGGTGAGCGCCACGCAGCACAGCCTGGACAGCCGGCCGTGGCAGGACGGCGGCGCAGTCGTGGTCGACGCGCCGCCGGACCACGCCGACGACGGCTTGCACACCATCCTGTATCGCTCGCTCGACGCGGCCGGCAATCAGGAACAGACCGAGAACCTTACCGTGGGCATCGACACGTTGGGCCCGGCCTGCTCGGCGCCGCGCGAGAGCGCGGCCGACACCGGCAAGTCGGCCATCCTGCGCTTCATGGCCAACGACGCCACGAGCGGCGTCGCGAGCGCGACGATCAGCATCGTAAACGCCCACGGCCACGTGCTGCGCCGGTTCGTCGAACACCTGAAGGGCTGGTCGGCGGATCCGCCGCCGTCCTACTTCTGGCTGCGCTTTACGTGCACGCTCAAGCCGGGCGTCTATCAGGTCGTGGTGCGCGCCACCGACGCTGCCGGCAACGCGCAGGTCACGATCGGTCGCAACGCGCTGCGCGTGGTGCGCCGCGGCGCCGCGGCGCCGCGGCCGCCGTCGTGGCCGGCCGGCTTGCCCGGTCAGTCGCAAGGCTTCGCCGGTCGCCAAACCCACCTTCCGGGTGCGCGCGGGCTCGCTTCCCGGGAAGCGTTGCCGGCCGTCTGGTCGAGGCGCCTGCGTTAGCGCGCCGGGCCGGGCGATCTCGACCCCGACGCGCCGCTGGGCGCGCCGACGCGCCGCTGGGCGCGC
>PLTW01000072.1 GCA_003164655.1 Actinomycetota bacterium | reverse complement strand
GCCATCGGGCACGTGCGCTACTCCACGACCGGCGCGACCGCCTGGCAGAACTCGCAGCCGCTCACCCGCTCGCGCGGCCAGCACACCATCGCCCTCGCCCACAACGGCAACCTCGTCAACACCACCGAGCTGCGCGACGAGCTTCGCGGCCAGGGCGTCGAGTTTCAGTCGGGCACCGACACCGAGGTCATCACCGCGCTCATCGCCCAGCACGCCGACAACGACCTGCTGGGCTCGGTCCGCGAGGCGGTAGCCCGCATCCGCGGCGCCTTTTCGGCGGCCGTGCTGACCGGCAAGAAGGTGGTCGGGTTCCGCGACCCGTTCGGCGTGCGGCCGCTCTGCCTGGGCGACTTTGAGGGCAACCCCGTGATCGCCAGCGAATCGTGCGCCCTCGACATCATCGGCGCCGAGTTCGTGCGCGAGATCGAGGCAGGCGAGATCGTCTGGACGACCGGCGACGGCAAGCTGCGCAGCCAGCGCGTCGAGCTGCCCGGCGCCCGTCCCGCCATGTGCATCTTCGAGTTCATCTACTTCGCCCGCCCCGATTCGCGCCTCTACGGCCGCACGCTGGCCGACTGCCGCTTCGAGATGGGCCGCCACCTGGCCATGGAGGCGCCGGTCGAAGCCGACTACGTCATTCCCGTGCCCGACACCGGCATCTCGGCCGCCATCGGCTACGCCCGCGAGAGCGGCATCCCCTACACCGAGGGGCTCATGAAGAACCGCTACGTGCACCGCACCTTCATTCAGCCCGACGACCACCTGCGCCAGCTCGGCATCCGCATGAAGCTCAACCCCATCCGGGCGGTCATCGAGGGCAAGCGCCTGGTGGTGGTCGACGACTCGATCGTGCGCGGCAACACCACCGGCCAGCTCGTCGACATGCTCTACAAGGCCGGCGCCCGCGAGGTCCACCTGCGCATCAGCTCACCGCCCATCCGGTTCCCCTGTTTCTACGGCATCGACATGGCCACCCGCGATGAGCTCATCGCCGCCCGCCAGAGCGTCGCCGAGATCGGCCGGCACGTGGGCGCCACCTCGCTGCACTACCTCACACTCGAGGGACTGCAGGAATCGACCGGTCTGCCGCGCTCGCAGTTCTGCCGGGCGTGCTTCGACGGCGACTACCCCATCACGGTGCCCGAGGAGCTGGCCATGTGCAAGATGCGCTTCGAGGCAAGCTCCGAGGTCTGCCTGCCCTGAGGCTCCGGGCCCAGCCGCGCCCGCCCAGGCCCGGCCGCCATACCCACCGGTCGCGCCCGCCCGCCGCGCCCACCCGCCGCGCCCACCCGCCGCGCCCGCTAGATCGCGTACCGCCGCGCCGCGCCGCGCAGCCACGCCCGGCGGGCATGGTAGTCGGGTACGATCTCCTCGACGAGGCGCCAGAACCGCGGACCGTGGTTGAGCTCGCGCAGATGAGCGAGCTCGTGGACCACGACGTAGTCGACGATGGCCGGCGGCAGCAGCACGAGACCCCAGTGAAAACTGACCCTGCCGTGGCTTGTGCAGCTTCCCCAGCGGCTGCGCATCTCTTTCACAGTGACCGCCGCCGGCGTCACGCCGGTGAGCGCCGCGAAGTGCGCCACGCGGGCGCCGATATGGATCTCGGCGCGCCGCCGGTACCAGGCCACCAGGTGCTCGCGTCCGTCGGCCGCAAGGCCGCTGGGCAAGACGAAGCGGCCCTGCCGCAAGACGAGCGCCGTGCCGCTGCCGGGCCGGCCGCTGCCGGACCGCTCACCGGCGGGCCGATGGCCGCTGCCGCCCCCGCCATCGTCGTCTGAGAGCACAAGGCGGTAGCGGCGACCGAGGTAGGGAAAGGTCTGGCCGGCGACGTACGGGCGCTGCGGCGCAAGCTGGGGGAGCGCCTCGCGCTCCCCCAGCTTGCGCCGTACCCACGCCAGCTTGCCGCGCACGGCGCGCTCCAGCACGGCGCGCCGGCAACCGACGGGAGCGGCCACCAGCGGCGCTCCCTGCCGGGGGATGCTGATGCCGATCGTCTGCCGCCGGCGGCTCCAGCGCAGGGCAAAGACGACGTCGTCGACGGTGAGGGTGTCCTGCACAGGGGTCATCGTGCCATAGAATAGCGGACGGGGGCAGGTCGAACACGAGCGACGGAGGGTCATGACCGCCGACAAGCACTTCACGTACAAGGGCTCGGGCGTCGACGTCGCCGCCGGCAACGAGGCCGTGCGGCTGCTCAAGGAGCGGCTGCGCTCGATCCACCACCCGCTCGTGCTCGAGGGCATCGGCGGCTTCGGCGGGCTCATGCGCGTGCCGCCCATCAAGGACGCCGTGCTGGTGGCCGGCACCGACGGGGCCGGTACCAAGGTGATCCTCGCCCGCGAGATGGGCGCCTACGACACGATCGGCATCGACGCCGTGGCCATGAGCGTCAACGACGTCTCGGCCTGCGGCGCCGTGCCGCTGTTCTTTCTCGACTACCTCGTGCTCGGCAGGATCGAGCCCCAGAAGGTCGCCGACATCGTCGCCGGCGTCGACGAGGGCTGCCTGCGCGCCCAGTGCGTGCTGCTCGGCGGCGAGACCGCCGAGCACCCCGGTCACTTCAAAGACGACGAGTCCTTCGACCTGGCCGGCTTTGCGGTCGGCATCGCCAGCCGCTCCGAGCTGTGGGGGCCCGCCAGGGTCGAGCCCGGTGACGCGCTCATCGGCATCGCCTCGAACGGGCTGCACGCCAACGGCTTCTCGCTCGTGCGGGCGCTGCTGGCCGAGCGCTGCATCGCCCTCGACGCGCCCTTCGCGCCCGACGGCGCGCCGGCCGGCGGGGCCGCGGACGGCGCCCCGGCGAGCGCCGGAGCGCCGGCGCCCGACGCCACAGTCGGCGACGTACTGCTCACCCCGACCACCATCTACAGCCCCGTCCTGCACGACCTGGGCCACGCCTGTGCGGTGCACGCGGCGGCCCACATCACCGGCGGCGGCTTTCCCGACAACGTCGGGCGCATCCTGCCCGACGGCACGGCCGCCGTCCTCGACCTTTCCGCCTGGCGGCCGCCGGCCGTCTTTGCCTGGCTGCACCGCCTCGGCGTGGCGGTCGACGAGATGCTCTCGACCTTCAACTGCGGTCTCGGCATGGTCCTGGCGCTGCCCGCCGACAGCGTCCCCAAAGCGCTCCTCACGATCGCCCGGGCCGGCCTGCAGGCGACCGTCGTCGGCGAGGTGATCGGCCTCGAGCCCGGCGCCCGGCTCGTGCGCTACAAGGGCGAGCTCGCGCTGTGAGGTCGTACGACCTCATCGGCTGTGGGGCGCTCAACCTCGACCTCATCTACCGCCTGCCGGCCGACTCGCCGCTGTGGCGCGAGCTGCCGCCGCCGGGCGCCGAACAGGCGGTCGGCGCCGAGCTGCGAGCGAGCGTCACGGCGGCGCTCGCCGGCCTCGAACCGACCCGCAGTGGCGGTGGCCAGGCGGCCAACACCGCCTTCGCCCTCGCTCGCCTGGGTTTCAGCGCCGCCATGCTGGGCCGCATCGGCGCCGACGACGAGAGCCGCTTTCTGACCGACGAGCTCGCCCCCTGCGACGCCCGCTACCTGGCCCACGACGGCGAGTCGGGCCGGGTGTACGTGCTGTTAAACGAGGCCGGCGAGCGCCGCAACCTCGTCTGGCCGGCCGCCAACGACGAGTTCTCGCCGGCCGACCTGCCGCGGCGGCTGCCGNNCTGCCCGACGACGTCGAGATCGCCTTCGACCCGGGCGAGATCTATGCGCGGCTGGGCGTCAAGAGCTTCATGCCCTTCCTGAGGCGCGCGTCGTTTGTGTTTGCCACCGAGAGCGAGCTCAAGACGCTGTGCGGCCTGCCGCCCGACAAGGCGCTCGCCTTCCTGCTCGACGTCGGCGTCGGCCTCGTGGTCTGCAAGATGGGCGACCGTGGGGCGCGGATCGTGGGGCGCCGGCTCGACCTGTACGTGCCGCCGCACCCGGCCGAGGTGGTCGACGTGACCGGCGCCGGCGACCTCTTCGCCGCCGGCTTCATCGGCGCGCTGCTCGAGGGGCTCGGGCTCGAGACGGCCGGCCGCCTCGCAGCCTGGGCGGCCTCGCGCGGCATCGGCGGGCTCGGCCGCAGCGCCTACCCCGACGCTCCGGCCTGGCGCGAACGCGTGGCCGAAGAACGTGGCGACACCTAGCTCGCCGGGCGGCTCGCCGTGAGGATCGCCTGGCTGTCCAGCGGCCGCGACGCGGCCGCGCGCACCCTCCTTGCCGAGATCGTGGGCCGCGCCCGGCGCGACGGTGTCGACCTCGACATCGCCGTCGTGTTCTGCGATCGCCAGCGTGGCGAGGCCGCCCAAAGCGACGCCTTGCTCGACCTCGCCGACGACCTGGGCCTGGCCACCGCCACCCTGTCGAGCGCGGCAAGCTGGAGCGCCTGGCGTGCCCAACGCGACACTCTCGACCGTGGCCGGTTCCCCAACAAGACGGCGCTGCGCGAAGCCTGGCGCGTCGCCTTTCACGACGATGTCGCCGGCACACTCGACTCCTACGGCGTCGAGCTGCTCGTGCTGGCCGGCTACATGCTGATCACCAGCCCCGACCTGTGCGCCCACTTCGCCATGCTGAACCTGCACCCGGCGCTGCCCGGCGGGCCGCAGGGCACCTGGCAAGAGGTCATCTGGCGGCTGCTGGCCGACGAGGCCCAGGAGACCGGCGCCATGGTCCACCTGGCCACCGCCGAGCTCGACCGCGGCCCGGTCGTCTCCTTCTGCTCGTTTCCGATCGTCGGCCTGCGCTACGACCGCCTCTGGCATGCCTTTCGCAAGCAGCGCGAGGCGCTCGGCTTCGACGAACTCGTCGCGGCCGAAGGCGAGGGCCAGCCGCTCTTCGCCGAGATCCGCCGGCAGGGCGAACGGCGCGAGATCCCGCTGCTCTACCACACCGTGCGCGAGTTCGCCCTCGGACACCTGCTGGTGCGCGCCGGCGAGATCGTCGAAGCGACGGTCGAGACGCCGCTCGATCTGAGCGCCGAGATCGACGCCGAGCTGGCCGCCGGGATCGACGCCGGGAGCCCCTCTTGAGCGACCCGCCGCGCCTGTTTCTCACCGACTGCGAAGGACCCCTCACGCGCAACGACAACGCCATGGAGGTCGCCGCGGCCTTCGTGCCCGACGGGGCCGAGCTGTTCGCCCGGCTGTCGCGCTACGACGACTTTCTCGCCGACGTGCTGCGCAAGCCGGGGTACAACGCCGGCGACACGCTGCGCCTGATCGTGCCGTTCCTGCTCGCCTACGGCGTGGGCGACCGCGACGTCGAGGAGTACAGCGCCGACACGGTGCTCGTCGTGCCGGGCGCCCGCGACCTGCTGCGCGACATCGCCGCGGCGCTGCCCTCCTACATCATCTCGACCTCGTACACGCCCTATATTCGGGCGCTGTGCCGGGTCGTCGGCTTTCCGTTCGCCCAGTGCCGCTGCACCAGCATCGACCTCGACGCCTGGCACCTGACCCGCGACGAAGCCGACTGGCTCCGCGACCGCGCAGAGGCGATCCTCGAGCGGCCCGTCATCGAGCTGCCCGAGGCGGCGCGGTCGGCGGCCGACCTGTCGGCCGCCGACCGCGCCGCCGTCGCCGATCTCGACCGCCTGTTCTGGACCGAGATGGGTGCCGAGGGCCGGCGCAGCGCCGACATCGTGGCCGCCGTGCGGCCCATCGGCGGCGGCCTCAAGCTGGCGGCGCTGCGCGAGATCGCGGCCGGCCGGCGGGTGGCCCTGGCCGACGTGATGTACGTAGGCGACTCGATCACCGACGTACCGCCCTTCACCGCGTTGCGCGAGGCCGGCGGCGTAACGCTCAGCTTCAACGGCAACCGCTACGCCCTGGCCGCCGCCGAGCTCGCCGCCGCGGCGGCCGACACGGCTCCCACCCGCGAGCTGGCGCTGGCCTTCGCCGCCGGCGGTCGCGCCGGCGTCCTTGCGGCCGTGCGCTCCTTTCCGCAGGTCAGCAAGCCGCTGCCCCGCGTGGGCCTGCTCAGCGAAGCGGGCGCCGCCCTTGCCCACGCCTCGGCCTACGCCCGCTCGCACGTCCGCGGCGAGCGCGTCGCCCGCCTGGGCTGAAGAGAGTCGCGCCGGCCCGCAGCGGCCGTTCCGGCGCCGCCGTCGCCGCGCCCTGCGCGACCGCCCCGCTCTCTTCATTTTCGGCCCCGCTTCCTTATAGACTGTGCACAGACTGTCGCCATCGGCCACCGACCAAGGAGCCAGCAAGGTGAAGGTCAAACGAGCTCTCATCTCGGTCTTCAACAAAGCCGGCCTCGAAGAGTTCGCCCGCGCCTTGGCCGACATGGGCGTCGAGATCATCTCGACCGGCGGCACCGCGCGCCTGCTCAGCGACAACGCCATTCCCGTCACCGAGGTCTCCGACGTCACCCAGTTTCCCGAGATGCTCGGCGGCCGGGTCAAGACGATGCATCCCGCCATTCAGGCCGGCATCCTTGCCAGGCGCAGCGACCCCGAGCACATGAAGACGATCGCCGAACACGGCATCGAGCCGATCGACATGGTCGTCGTGGGCCTCTATCCGTTCGAGGAGGTCGCATCGCAGCGCGGCACCCCTGAAGACGCGGTCATCGAGATGATCGACATCGGCGGACCCACCATGATCCGCGCGGCGGCCAAGAACCACGAATCCGTAGCGGTCATCACCGAGCCCGACGACTACGCCGCCATCCTCGACGAGCTCAAAGCCAGCGGCGGCGAGCTGTCGCAGGCCACCTGCCGGCGCCTGGCCACCAAGGCCTTCCACAAGACGGCCCACTACGACTTCGTCATCGCCAACTGGTTTTCCGAGACCGAGGGTGACTTTCCGAGCCACATCCTGCGCGACTACGAAAAGGTCATGGAGCTCACCTACGGCGAGAACCCCCACCAGCGCGCCGCCTACTACTCCGAAAGCGGCGCCCGCCGCCACCTGCTGTCGCGGGTCACCCAGCTCCACGGCAAGAAGCTCTCGTTCAACAATCTGTACGACCTGCACGCGGCCCGCGGCCTGGCCACCGAGTTCGCCCTGCCGGCCTGCGTGATCATCAAGCACAACAACCCCTGCGGCGCGGCCGTGGCCGAGAACCTCGAGCACGCCTACCTGAAGGCCCTCGAGTCCGACCCGGTGGCGGCCTTCGGCTCGGTGATCGCCGTCAACCGGCAGGTCGACGTGGCCACCGCGCAGCGCATGTCGGAGCTGTTCATCGAGGTCCTGTTCGCCCCGTCCTATGACGACGATGCCCTCGAGATCCTCAGCCGCAAGCCCGATATCCGCATCCTTATCGACAACGAACGTCGCAAGGGCAGTCCCGGCGAGATGGACTACAAGCGCGTGCTGGGCGGCCTGCTCATTCAGGACCGCGACGCCGACCTCGAAGACCGTGAGTCCATGGAGGTCGTGAGCAAAGTGCACCCGACCGAGGCCCAGTGGGGCGACCTGATCTTTGCCAGCAGAGTGGCCAAGCACGTCAAGTCGAACGCCATCGTGATCGCCAAAGACCTGGCCACGCTCGGCGTCGGCGCCGGCCAGATGAGCCGCGTCGACTCCACGCGCCTCGCCATCGAAAAGGCCCACGGCGACCTGAAGGGCTCAGTGATCGGCTCCGACGCGTTCTTCCCGTTCCCCGACGCCGTCGAGCTCGCCATCGAGAACGGGGTCGCGGCCTTCATGCAGCCGGGCGGCTCCAAGCGCGACGACCTCTCCGTCAAGGTGTGCGACGCCAGGGGCGCCGCCATGGTCTTCTCGCGCCGCCGCCACTTTCTGCATTAGGGTGACCCAGCCCGCCTACGCCGACGTCCGGCTCGGCGACGGCCGGGTCACGCTGCGGCCCTGGCGGGCCGACGACGCGCCGCTCATGGCGGCCGCCTGCGCCGACCCCGAGATCGCCCTGTTCTGCATGATGCCGGCCGGCTACACCGTCGAGCTGGCCCGCGAGTTCATCGCCGACGCACCGCGGGCGTGGGCGCAGGACGGCTGGCTGCACCTCGCCCTGACCGCCGCCGGCAGCGAGCAGCCGGCCGGAGCGGTCGGCGCGCTCATGGCGCAGCGGCGACCGGCGACGGCCGATCTCGGCTACTGGATCATGCCCGACCACCGCGGCCGCGGCCTGGCCGGGGCGGGCGTCGCCCTGGTCACCAGGTGGGCCTTCGAGACGCTGGACCTGCGGCGGCTGGCGATCGGCACGATGGTGGCCAACGAGCCCTCGCGACGCCTCGCGAGGTCGCTCGGCTACCGGCCCGAGGCCCTGCTGCGCAGCTTCCGGCCCTATGGCGAGCAGCGCACCGACTGCGTGGTGTACTCGTTGCTGGACGAGGAGTGGCAGGCGCGGCAGGCCGCGGGCGGTGGCGATGGGCAGCCCCAAGGCCGGCTGGCCGGCGAAGCGTTGGCGACGCCCAACGAAGCGCTGCCGGTGCCCGGCGAAGCGTTGGCGGCGCCCGCCGAAGCGCTGCTGGCCAGCGACGAAGAGCTCCTTCCGGCCTTCGCCGCCGCCCGCACCGACTACCCGGCCGTCAGGCCTTCGCTGCCGCCGGCGCCGCCGCTGCTCGGCGACGGCGCGATCGTGCTGCGCCCGTACTCGGATGCCGATGTGCCCGACATGGTCAGGGCCTGCAGCGATCCCGAGGCCCAGCGCTGGCTCTTCATGCTGCCGACGCCCTACACCGATAGCGACGGACGCGAGTTCGTGGCGCTGGCCGCGACCGCCTGGGAGCAGAGGCACGTCGCGGAGTACTGCATCGCCGACGCCGCCAGCGGCCGCCTGCTGGGCGGCATCACGCTGCGCGCCGACGAGGCGTGGGCCGGCGTAGCCGAGATCGGCTACCACGTGGCGCCGTGGGCGCGCCGCCGGGGCATAGCCACGGCGGCGGCACGCCTGGTCGCCCACTGGGCCCTCGAGGTCCTCGACCTGGCCCGCGTGCAGATCCTCGCCGACACGCGCAACGCGGGCTCGTGCGCCGTGGCCACCGGGCTGGGCTTCACCCGCGAAGGCCTGCGGCGGCGCGACCACGGCCGCGAGGGTGACATGGGCGACCACGCCGTCTTTTCGCTGCTGGCCGGCGACCCGCACCCCTGGTAGGCCGCGCCGGGCCCGGGGCCACCGGAGCCGAGCGGGGAGCTGCCGCCGCCAAGTGGTACAATCCCCCGAGCTTGGGCCGCTAGCTCAGTTGGCAGAGCACCTGACTTTTAATCAGGGTGTC
>PLTW01000246.1 GCA_003164655.1 Actinomycetota bacterium | reverse complement strand
GGTCGGCGACGGTCCAGGGGAGTGCAGCCGAGCATCAGCGAAGGGCCGCGTGAATCGGGAGGAGGGCACCCCCTCAGGCTGTTCGACCAAGATGCGAAGTGGACCGCTGAATGGGGTCCGGTCGGCCCCCTATTCTTCGCAGCGTCGTTTGCAAGCAGCGCGAAGGTGGGTACTGTGATGGTGGCACAAGGGTGTGCCGAAGGTTTGATGGGAGCAACGGCGCTCCCCGGTCCTGTTCGACCGGGGGGCGTTTTGTTGTTTTCGTCGAGCGTTTGCGCCGAACTGGACAACCTGCGACGCGGAGGACGACATGAACTACCTGCTGGAGCACCCGGCCTCGATGCCGATCCACGAAGCGGCCATGACCTATCTGTTCGAACACGCACCAGTGCTGAGCCTGGTGACCTCACCCGGGCTGAGCGCGATCGAAACCGCACGGGAGCCGCAGGACATCCGCAAGAGCGCCTGAAGCGCCCAGCGATCGAACATTCATCGAGCGGGGCGCCGGAGCCATGGGGCTCGGCGCCCCGCCGCTCACCCGCGTGCCCCGTCGCGTCCGCCTCGCTCGGTTCGCGGCCGGTCGGCGTGGCAAGCAGGCCGCATGCGTATACTTCTGGCATGGCTATTGCAGAACTCAGACAAGCGCTTCCCGAGGCTGTGCAACGGCACCTGGCGAACGTCGCCGACAACCTGCAGCTCGTCGCCGACCTTGGGTTCGCCGACGTCGCCCTGCTGCTGCCTGATGGCGCCGGCGCCTTCCACGTGACAGCCGACGCCCGGCCCAGCACGGCGCTTTCGCCTTTTGCCGCCTCGCGTGCCGGCCTGGTGCTGGCGCCCGACGACTGTCGGGAGTGCGCCGCTGCCCTGGAGTTCGCCCGGGTGTCCGCCGGTGCCGAGCCGCGCCGTTTGCGAGGTATCGAGTACGACACTGTGACTTACCCGATCGGCGAGCCGCAGCCCTTTGCCGTCGTGGCGCGCTGCCTGATCGAACGAGCCGAAGCCGCCCCCGGAGCCATGGAGCGAGCGTTCATGCGCGCCGCCGAGGAGCTTCTTGGGGCGCTGGGCGCCGCTCCCCTGACCGATCTCCACAGCGGCGCAACGTTTGCCGCGACACGTCACGCCGGCGACGGCGTGCTGCTGGTGAGCGCCGCCGGCCGGGTCACCTATGCTTCGCCGAACGCCGTGAGCATCATGCGCCTCGCAGGCGTCGAGGGCAGGGTCACGGGCATGAGAGCCTCGGCCTTGCCCGGCGGCGTCCTGGGCATCTCGCCCACGCTTGGCGCGCGCGGCGCCGTCGCGGTCGAGGCCAGCGTCGCCGGCCGGGTGCTCGACTACCGCGCCATCGGCCTGCCACACGAGAGCCTCGTACTGGTCGAGGACCTCACCGAGGCGCGCCGCCGCGAGCGAGAAATCACGGTAAAGCAGGCCACCATCAGCGAGATCCACCACCGGGTGAAGAACAACCTGCAGACGGTCGCTTCGCTGCTACGCATCCAGGCGCGCCGCAGCGAGAGCGCCGAAGCGCGCCAGGCGCTCGCCGACGCGACCGATCGCGTGGCGGCGATGGCGCTCGTACACGACCTGCTGGCGGGCTCCGACGAAGAGCTCGTCGACTTTGGGCGGGCGGCGCGCAAGGTAGTCGATCTGGTGCGGCGGGGCCTGGTGGGCGACGAATCGCGCGTCGCGGTCTCGGTGAGCGGCGCGACAGGACAGGTCGATGCTCGGACGGCCACGTCGCTTGCGCTCGTGGTCGCTGAGCTTGTCCACAACGCCCTGGAGCACGCCTTCCAACCGGGTGCGCAGGGCGCCGTGACCCTTGCGATGCGCCGCGAGCCGCGCGAGCTCGTGATCGAGGTAGCCGACGACGGCCGCGGCCTGCCGGCAGACTTCGCTCCGGCCTCGCCGCTGAACCTCGGCCTGGCGATAGTGCGCGCACTGGTCGAGGACGACCTTTCCGGCACGCTCGACATCGAGAGCAAAGGCGGGACCACCGTCACGGTGCGGGTGCCCCTCGACGGCGCGGCGTGAGAACCTTTGTGCGAAGGGAGCGGCGGTGCGCGCGGTCATAGCCGAAGACGAGGCGCTGATCCGCATGGATCTGCGCGAGATGCTCGAAGAGGAAGGCCACGAGGTCGTCGGCGAGGCCCGCGACGGCCTCGAGGTGATCGAGCTCGTGCGCCGGCTGACCCCCGACGTCGTCTTCATGGACATCAAGATGCCGGGCATGAGCGGCATCGACGCGGCCGCCGTGATCAGCGACGAGCGACTGGCGCCGGTCGTCATGGTCACGGCCTTCTCGCAGGCAGCGCTGGTCGAGGAGGCCTGTCGGGCGGGCGCCATGGCCTACGTGGTCAAGCCCTTCTCGCGCAGCGACGTCGTGCCGGCCATGCACGTCGCGGTCTCGCGCTACGCCGAGGCGCGCGCCCTGGCCGAAGAGGTCACCGACCTCAGCGAACGGCTCGAGACACGCAAGGTGGTCGCGCGGGCCAAGGGCATGCTGATGGCCGGCGGCCTGAACGAACCCGAGGCTTTTCGCCGCCTGCAGAAGCTCGCCATGGACAAGCGCAAGTCGCTCCGCGAGATCGCCGAGGCCGTGATCATCGCGCACGACGCCGCCACCTGACTGGCCAAGAGCGGCCCGGAAGGCGTGTTGAGGGTACTCTTCCGTCATGACTCTCCGCGCCGGATACGAGCTGCGCGCACCGGCACCCGGCGACCTCGCCGCGGTGGCCGACGTCTTCGTCGCCGTCGTCACGGGCGAGGCCGGCGAGGTCGTCCTCGACGCCGACTTGCTGCGCGACGAGTGGAGCAGGGAGGGATCCGATCTGGCAAGCGACGCCTGGGTCGCGATCGACCGTGACGGGGCGGTCGTGGGCTACATGCAGACCATGCTCGAAGAGCCGAACGTCGAGTGCTGGGGCGCCGTCCACCCCGCTGTTCTCGTTGGACTAGGGCGAAGACTCTTGACGCGATACAAGCAGCCCGCGGCTGAGAAACAAACGCAAGCATAGTTGTGCTGTCCATATCACACCCACGAAAAGGCGACAGTGCGACGGCGAGCGGATGTTCGCCGCCGAGAACGGTGCCCAGCTCCACCCGGAGCGCATCAGCGCCCCGTTTGCTCGTCTGAGTTCAAGTTTCGAGTGCAACTGGAGTTCCATCGCACCGGTGGCAGGCTCAGTAACGGCGAGCTCTATGGCGCACTACGCCACCGCGCTAGTGCAGTGTCTCAGAAAT
>PLTW01000028.1 GCA_003164655.1 Actinomycetota bacterium | reverse complement strand
TCTCTGGAGCCGGCTTCTTCCGCAGCCTGCTAGGCCGATGCCGGCCGCGCGGCCAGAGTCACCTTGATACTCTTCGTTTGGGAGTCTCTGACGATCGTGAGGCTGACGACGTCGCCGGGCTTGTGGGCGGCGATGATGGTGGTGAGCTGCTCCATGCCGCTCAGCTTGGTGTTGTTGATGGCGGTGATGATATCGCCGCCGACCTGGTAGGTTTGACCCTGCAAAGATAGCTGGGCAGTACCGCCCTTGAGGCCGGCTTTGGCGGCCGGTGTCCCGGCCCGAACCTGAGTTACAAGGACACCTTGCGTGGTCTTTATACCGAGCGCCTGAGCGACGTCAGCGGTGAGCGTTTCGCCCGAGATCCCCAGCCAGGCGTAAGTCACCGAACCGCTCTTTTTGAGCTGGCCCATGACACCCACGGCGCTGTCGATCGGCACGGCGAACCCGAGGCCCTCATTGCCGCCGGACTGCGTGGCGATCTGCTCGTTTATGCCGATTACATGGCCGCTGGAGTCGATCAGAGGGCCGCCGGAGTTGCCCTCGTTGATGGCGGCGTCGGTCTGGATGCCGTTGGAGATGGTCGCCCCGTTGGGCGACTGCAGATCACGGTTGGTAGCCGAGACGATGCCCGCCGTTATCGAGAAGTCGTAGCCCAGCGGGTTGCCGATGGCCACCACCGGTTCGCCCGGCTGGACGCCCGCCGAGTTGCCCAACGGGATCACATCCAGCGGGCCGAGCTTGCTGGGGTCGACCTTGATGAGCGCCACGTCGCTGGTGTTGTCGGCCCCTACCACCGTGCCGCTGACCTGCTTGGTCTGTGAGCCGAGGCCCTTGAAGACGACCCTGACAGTCTTTACCGTCTGGCCGTTGCTGCTCACCACATGGGCGTTGGTGAGGATGTAGCCCTCCCTGGAGACCACGAAGCCCGAGCCCAGGGCCTGCTCGGTCTGCGGACCGATAGAGAACGGGAAGGGAAAGGCCCCCTGGCTGGAGTCGCTGGTGAAGGTGGCCTCGATCTCCACGACGCCGCGAGCATCACGCTGGTAGATCTGCTGGGCGGTCAGGGCAGCGCTGCGCAGCGCCGTCGTCGAAGTGTTCGCCGTCTGCCTTACGATCACCGTCGTCTTCTCACTCTTCACCGGCAGAACGCCGGCGATGACGAGGATCGGCAAGATAAGCAGCGCGGTGCCGACACCGCCGAGAAAGAGTCCGATGCGCGATCGCAGGCTTTGCATGACGCTACCTCCTCGTCGCCTTCGCCCAGGCACGTCAGGTCTTTGTGCACAACGCCAGGCAGTCTACCGAGGCTGTTAAGAGGAAGCTGAGATCTGGCTGAGAATGAGCTGTGAGGTTCCCCAGGACCGCGGCTTGGTGCCGTGACGCATCGTCGGCATCAGGGCAAGCCGAGCCCGCCTCACTTGCTCGACGGCGAAGGCGACGGTGACGGCGAGCCCTGGGCTGGCGCTGAGGCGCTCGGCGAAGCGACCACCTGAACGGGATCATAGCCCGGTGCGTAGTCGACCTTGGCCGCCGTCTTGGCCTTGTACAGCCACTCCTGCCAGGCCCGTGAAACGAGCGCGCTCTTGATGGTGGCCTTGGCGTCGGTAAAGCTGGTCGTGATGGCCGGTGCCATCGCCGTGACTTCGATGACATGCCAGCCGTACTGCGAGTGAACCGGCGCCGAGATCGTGTTGAGAGGAAGCGAGAAGGCGGCCTTCTCGAAGGGCTTGACCATCTCGCCGCGAGTGATGGACCCGAGGTCGCCACCGCCGTTCTTGGTACCCGGATCGATCGAGTACTCCTCGGCGACCTTGTCCCAGTTGGCGTCCGTGTCGCTGGCGACAAGCAAGGCCCGCACCTTGAGCGCCGCGGCTCGCGTCTTGACTGACCAGAAGGTGGCGCACGGTGCGCGTGGCCTGCTTGACGAACTGCGCCTTGTTGGCCTTGTAATAGGCTCGCATCTGCGCCTCGGTCGGGGTGACCTTGCCGGTCACTTTCTCATAGACCATCTCGCCGAGCTGTGAGTCCTCGACGTAGGTCGCAAGCTGAGCGGCGTCGAGACCGGCCTTCTGGGCGGCGGCGTAGAGCTTCTGCACACCGCCGTACTGGGCGGCCATCTGGGTGAGCTGGGCCTGAACCTGCTGGTCACTGAGCGTGATCTTCAAGCCGGCAGCCGCGTTGATCACGACCTGCTGCTGGACGAGGGAGGTCACGGCCTGGGAGGCGTAGCCCCGGTAGGCGGACGTGCCGGGGCTGGGCAACGCAGACCTCCCACTCGAGTCGGCGCCGGCTGCGGCCTGATGGAGGTACTGGTCGAACTGCGCCTTGGTGATGGGCACGCCGCCGACCGTGGCGACGGCACCCTGCGGAACACTGCCGCCGCAACCGACGACGGCAAGCATGGTGAGGCCCGCGGCCAGGAGTGCGAGCACGACGAGAGCGAGTCTTCTTCTCATAAAGGGCCTCCTTTCGCAGGTTGCACTACAGCCAGCGCGCCCGCTTTCGGTGCGACGCAGCCAGCGTCCTGCAACCCTCCTGCATCCACACGTTGCGGCTAACCACGACGCCCGACGGTGTTCGGCGGCAGTCGCGCCCATTCCTCTAG
>PLTW01000136.1 GCA_003164655.1 Actinomycetota bacterium | reverse complement strand
GTAGCTGCCGGGCGGGCAGTCGGCGGCCTTACCGAGGAGGTGATCGACAGAGAAAATGCTTCAGCGGACTCGGCATTATCAGATGCTTTCGAGGAAGGCGAGCAACTCGTCTGCAGGTTTGTAGCGTCCCGGCTTGCTCGCGGGGTTCAGCGGGGTCAGACGGTCCAGCGCTCGTTCTTTCAACGTGGGATCGGCGTGGATGTAGGCGTTGACTGACTCAAGTTTTTCATGACCGAGCCACAACGCCAGGACTGCGACGTCAAGGCCATTTCGGAGTAGGTCCATCGCGCAGCTGTGACGAAGGTTGTGTGTGCTCACTTGTTTGTTCGCGAGGCTGGGACAGGTGGTTCGTGCGGTCGTGACGTGCTTGGCGACCAGGCGCTGCACGGCGTCGGAGCTGAGCCGACCGCCACGCCGTGAAGGAAACAGGGCGTCATCGGGTTCACCTCGGCGTTCGCCCAGCCAGGCGCGCACAAGCGCGACCGTCGATTTGTCGAGCGGGGTGTCTCGGCGCTTGCGACCCTTGCCCAGACACTTGACGTGTGCGGCGGTGCCGGTCTGGACGTCTCGACAGCGCAGCCCGGTGAGCTCTGAAAGGCGAAGCCCGGTCCGTAGTGCCACCACGAGCAGCACGTGGTCACGACGGCCGCACCAGGTGGAGAGGTCTGGCGCGGAGACGACGGCGTCCGTCTCGGTGCTCGTGAGAAAGGACCGGGGGATGCTCTGGGTCTTCTTGCGGGGGATGGCCAGCACCTGCTGGATCGTCTCGGCGTGCTCAGGGTGCTGGTAGGACGCGAAGCGGAAGAAGGAGTGGACCGCAGCGAGGCGGGTATTGCGGGAGGCAACGCTGCTTCCTCGATCGTCCTGGAGGTGATCAAGGAAGCCGCTCACCAGCACAGCATCCAGGTCCGCCAGGTCCATCCGGGAAGGCCGCTTGCCGGTCTGCGCCTCGGCGTAGGCCAGGAGCAGCCGGAAGGCGTGGCGGTAGGAGTCGACCGTGTGTGGGCTGGCGTCTCGCTGCCGGCCGAGGCGGCTGACGAAGAACGCCTGCAGTGTGGGGGCCAGAGCGGTCATCGCGAGACCTCCCTCGCGGCTTGGGTTCGCTGGCTCGCGAGGGCCAACAGTTCCGGGACGGCCGTTAAGTACCAATACGTGGAAGCTGGATCGACGTGGCCGAGTTGAGCCGACAACGCTGGCAGCAGCGCCTGGACGTCGCGGCCGTTACGGTGCCAGCGGATCAAGGTGGCCACGGCGAAGCTGTGGCGAGCGTCATGGAGTCTGGGACGGCGTGCTCTGGACCCGGGCGGAGGATCGAGCCCGGCTCGGCGCACGAGTTCGGCGAAGGTGTGCTCAAGGCTGCTCTGGCTCAGCCGCCGGCCGGTGCTCGACACGAAGAAGCCAACCGTCGCTGGCCTCGGCCAGCGACGATCCCGAAGGCGTCCATAGCCCTGCAGTGCCCGCACGGTCGTGGGCTGTAGCGCCAGCACTCTGGACTTGTTGAACTTCGTCGCGATGATGCTCACTCGGCCCGCGACGAGGTCGACGTCGCCGCGGTTAAGGCGCACCGCTTCACCCGAGCGCATGCCGGTCACGACCAGCAGGCCGATGACCGTCTCGAGCGTCGCGCAGCGCAGTGGCGGCTGAAGACGGCGGCTCTGGGCCATGAGTTCGGCGATCTCGTCGGGGGTGTAAATGTGGGGCGGGACGCGCCGGCGGCCCTCGGGCAGCAAACCTCGGGGAGGCACTTCGCAGCGGGGGTCAAGCGCGTGAAGATATGTGGCGAATCCTCGGGCGNNGGCGCTGCGCATGGCGCAGTGGGGACACTGCCGGCTCGAGCGCCCAGGCCATCGCCGACTCGAGCGTTACCGTGTCGAGTCCAGCCTGGTCAAGATGGCGCACCAAGTCTGCCAACGGGACGTCGTGGCCCCGGAGGCGATAGCCGAAGGATCGGCGCAGGGCCAGGTAGTCCTCGGCCGCGTCCTGCAAGGTTGGATTCAGGTCCGTCATCGCTGCACCCCCGGCCACGGCTGGGCCAACGCCGCCACCGCTTGGACATCGGCGGCGGCATAAATCGACGTTGTGGCCTGGTCGACGTGGCGGAGCAGCTGGGCGACCTCCGACATTGGTGCCCCCGCGCGCAGGGTCTCGGTGGCCAGTGTTCGGCGCAGCGTGTGCGGTCCGACGCGGGTCACGCCCGCACGCTCACAGGCCCGGTACACCAGGGTCCCGACTCCGTCCGGCGACAACGGCCTGATCGGAGCCGTAACGGTCAAGAACACGCAACGGCTCGAGCTTGGCGGGCGACCCCCGCGCAAATACACGGCGATCGCCTCACCGACCTCGACCGGCAGGGGCAACTGGTCGTTGCGGCCGCCTTTGCCTCTGATCGTCATCTCCCCGCTGCGCCAGTTGATGTCGTCCAAACAGAGACGAGTCACCTCGCCGGCACGCAAACCGAGGCGCAGCAGCACGAGCACGATCGCTGCGTCTCGGCGGCCCCTTGGGTTCGAAGTGTCGCAGCCGGCCACTAGCTGCATAGCGTCCCTGGCCGGCACCGCCGACGGCAAAGTTGTGCGCGGCCATGTCTTGAGCGCAGGGACGGCAGACACCAGCGACGTAGAGGTCCTGCCTGTGGCGTGCAAGAACCGTAAGAACGAGCGCAGGGCCGTGACCATGCAACGAAGCGACGGACCGGCCATGGCCTGGGCGGCCGCACGAACAGTGCCCAAGACGGCACGACCGTCCAGCTCAGCGATAACGACGTTCGCGTCGGACCGCCACAGAGCCAGAAACACCGCCACACGTTTGACGTACTCGTCCGCTGTCGCCGAGGTCAGACCCCGCTGACCGGTGCACCAGCGTCGATAGCAGCCGAGCAGCTCTTCCTCAGTATCTGTGCGCCCCCAAGCGACCGTACGTTCCGCTGCCGCCACGCCCAGCGATCGCAGCTGCACCATGATCGGCCTTAACGACCGCGCTGTCCGGCACCGTGAGCGACTCGGCCCGCGCTCATCAAAGAACTCTCTGATCACCTCCCCGGTCAGGTCGCCCGCCTCCCGGCCACCCTCTCCCAACCAGTGGCTCACCTCGGCCGCCAGCCCCATCACGTGCCGTGCCCACTGTTGGGAGTAACCCTCAGCAACGAGGGCCTCCTCGAACCCGGCCGCGAACGGCGCCAACGGCCCCTCCACCCCAACCCCAAATATTCCAGTCACTGCTGCTCCCTTTCTTTGATGAGATCAACAGCGTCCACCCTCTCCGGTAATGCCGCGTCGAACAGCAGCCCAAGGCTGGCGCCGACTGCCCGCCCGGCAGCTAC
>PLTW01000005.1 GCA_003164655.1 Actinomycetota bacterium | reverse complement strand
GCGATGCAGGAGGAGGAGGAGGAGGAGGAGGAGGAGGCGCTGATCGCGGGGCTGGTGTTCGCGGGCACTCCGCCGGGGTAACCTTGCCTGCATGAGGACGCACGGCAAGGCGACTGGCGCTTGGGCCCGCGATGTCGCGCACTTTGGCCACTGGGCGCCGAGATACGAACGCTCGCTGCTGCAGCGCGTCTTTCTCACGCCCATCCAAACGGCCACGATCGCCGAGATCGGCCGTGAAGTCAGCCAGCCGCAAGCAATCCTCGACATCGGCTGCGGCACGGGGGTGCTGCTGCGCCATCTGGCCGGCAGCTACCCGCTGGCCAGGCTCGTCGGGGTGGACGCCGCCGCGGGCATGATCCGCCAAGCTCAAGCCGCCGTCCCGAACGGCCTCTCACTGAGCTTCGCGGAAGCCCGAGCCGAACAACTGCCCTTTGCTGACGGCACCTTTGACCTGGTGGTCTCGACGATGTCCTTTCACCACTGGGCAGACCAGCAACTCGGCCTGCACGAGGTGCGCCGGGTGCTCGGCGCCGAAGGTTGCTTCGTGCTGACCGACGTCGTCGTCGACCCGTGGCTTTCCTGGGCCTTCGCCGCCAGCGGCGATCGCATCGTCACGGCTCGACGGCTGGAGGCCATGCTGGCTGCCGCTTCGCTGCGCCGCAAACGCAGCGCTTCGGCACCCGGCTTTGGGCTGCGACACGGTCGTATGATCACCGTTGCCCGGCCCGGCCACCTCGGGGTCACTGCCCAGTGATCGTTCAAGCTCACCGCGCAGTTCCGGTAACGGCCTGAGCGCCTCTCGGGAAGGAGCACACGACGCTTTCGAGACGACCCCCACTGGCAACGGTCGCGGGACTGGCGGCGATCGTCGTCTGCGTGACGCTGGGCGTGGTCGCCTACGTCTACTACCCCAGGGCCTTCAGTCCGGCCGCCAACTGGATCAGCGACCTCGGTGACACCCTGCTCAGCCCGCGGGGCTCGATCTTCTTTCGCGCCGACATGGTCGCCGTCGGTGTGGTGCTGGTCGCCTTCTTCCTCGGTCTTTCATCCTGGCACCACGGTCAGCGCCTCGTCTTCAGGGCGTTCCTTGGTCTCGGCCAGTTCAGCGGCCTGGTGGCCGCCACGGCTCTGGTGATGACCGGCTTCTACTCGGAGAACGACTCGGCGGCCCACGCGATCTGGGTCACCGTTCTGTTCATCGCCATGGCGAGCGCCGTCTGGTTCATCGGCTGGGCACCGGTGTGGCATCCCCGTCTGCCCCGCAGGGTCCCCTACGTGGCCTGGATCGCTTGCGCCGCCGACCTGGCCGCGATCATCGCCCATCGCCACTGGTTGGAATGGCTGGCGATCGCGCTGCTGCTGTGCTTCGTGGCCGCGGTTGCCCTGGGGACCTGGTCGATGACCCTGAGTCCGGTCTCCGGCGATCGCTCATAGGGCCTTGCTGAGCTTGGCCAGTGTGCAGTGATCCGGCCCCGACTCCGCCTTGAGCGACGGCACGGCGCGCTGTCAGTGCCGATCGCACCTCCGCCTATGCCCATCTCGACAGAGTCACGACCGAAAGGCAGACCCATGACCGAAGAACTCGTCGACCTCGAGGCCTACCGCGAACAGCTGGTAGAGAAGCTGGAATCCATGCGCGAGTTCCGTTCGACGGAGTCTGCGGAGTCCAACGCAGACCAGCTCATCGACCACGCGGCAGAGGTCTTGCGAACATCAGTGCACGAAGTCGAAGCACTTCCCGCCCACGATGCCAGGCTGCGCGCTCTCGCGATCGCCACCCAGGGCCATGACGACCTCAGACGGGCCCGCTACATCGAACAAGAGGACCACCTCATCGGCCGACATGGCCTAAGCGACGGCACACGAAGCACCGATGAGCTCCTGGCTGCCCTGGCTGCGGCGGCATCCGCCGCCGACTGACCCGCGACCTGCAACCACACGTGGCGGCTGACCGTGGCTCTCAGCGGCAGTCGGCCGTGCGGACACCACGGTCACGGTCAGCACCGATTTCAGGCGGTCAAGTGAAGAAGCGAAGCCGCGCTAACACGCCGGTCCATAAGGCACCTCCGATGGGACCGGATCCGCTCGAGGAGCGGTGCCAGCCAGGGCGGTCGCGTCGGGTACGGCGGGCGGGGTCCTTCGCGCAGGGACACCGGCGAAGTACAAAGTCAGAGCCAGCCCGGCGACCATGAAGGCCCACCAGCCCCACGCGCTCCGCCACGAGGATTGCGACCCGAACGTGACCGCCACAGCGACCACCGAAGTGCTGATCAGCCGCCGCCAGCTGCGTGTCGATGCGACCAGCGCGACGGCCAGGGCGGGCCACAGGTAAGAGGCGACCATCACCGGCTCGAACAGCGAGCGCAGCGCCAGGGCCAGAGCGACCCACCACAGCAGTTCGCGAAGTGTCGCCCGGCTCCATCGGGCTCCGTCCGGCGTCGCGTGCAGCCGGCGTGCGACGATCAGCGCGCATGCGCAGGCCGCCAGGATAGCGAGGGCCCGGGCAGGCCCGGCGGCAACCGCCCCGTCCGCCATGTGCGGGGCCAGGAGCATCCATGGAGTTGGGTGGTCGACCCTCGGCCAGTTGGGCTGGCCGGTCACCGCCTGATAGGTGGCGTTCCAGTTGGCGGCAGCCGCGGCACCGAGCAGCACCATGGCGGGGGCGGCCGCCCTGGCCAGGAAGCCGGCCAGGCGCCGCCGCTCGACGACCGCCAGCATGATGGGCAGCGCCAGCAGGACGAGCGGCTGCACCGCGACCGCCGCCCCGGTCAGCCACGCCGACCGGGTGGGTCGCGCCTCAGAGAGCGCCAGGATGGCGTAAAGCAGCAGCCCCACCGCCACGGCGTCCTCCGGGTGGCCCCACTCCACCGTTACGTTGCACAGCGCGGCCGCGCTCGCGAAGGCCAGGACGGCGCGCTTCGGTCGGCTCACGTGCAGGCGCTCGGCGAGGGCATCGGCGGCGAAGAGCGCCACAGCCGAGATGGCGATCATGTAAGGCCCGGCCAGCAGCCACACGACCGGCTGCGCGTTGTGGGGGCCCGGCTGTGACAGCGAGAGACGAGCCGCGCTGATGACGGCCGCCGCTGGAGTGAGGATCACCGCTGCACCGGGGAATGTGATCAGCCCGGTGGGCTTTGTGTACAGCCCGCTCAGGTGCGCGTGCACCAGCCGCTGGGCCGCGACCAGCGTCCCCCACAGATCGACTGGCGGCAACCAACCGGTCTTCCCGATGAGGCGCGGTCCGACCACGGTCGCCGCCATGCCGATGACGATCAGGGCCGCCGTGGCAAGCAGCGGGAACAGCCTCCTGATCAGCCACGGCACCGGCGCGACCGCCGCGGAGCAGGCCACCGTCCCGCCTCGTGTCTCGCCTGCCTCCGAGGCCCTCGCCCCTTTCCCCGTCCCGCCGTCAGTGCCTTCTCTTGGCGCGCTAGCAGTCATGCGTCGAGCAGCCTACGCAGCAGCCCGCCGGCCAGCAACCCGCCGGCCGCCCAAAGGGCCGGCACGTCGCGCCCCGCCCACGAGGGGATGGCCAGGCCGCGCAGGCGGGTGGTGGCAGCGGCGGCGATACCGGTCCAGAGGGCCACGTCCAGCTCGACGACCATCCACGCGATGGTGAGGTTCTCGGCAACGCGGGCGCGACGGACGAGACGCTACGTGACTGAGGTTTTGGTCGCCATGTCTCGACGAGGATACTCCAGCAATCTGGTTCAGAGTCAGAGCCGGGCAACGCCGGCGGCTCGCGTCGTGCAACCCTCCCGCAACCGCACTCGGCGCTACTGGTTGGCGCTCGATGGCGCTCGGCGGGACCACCTGACACCAGCACCACCTAATCACTCGCCATCCCAGCCATGCAGGAGGAGGCCGCGGCGCTGATCGC
>PLTW01000195.1 GCA_003164655.1 Actinomycetota bacterium | reverse complement strand
TCGGCGCTCACGATCATCGGCGTGCTCATCATGATGCTGACGATCAGCCCGCTGCTGGCCGCCATCTCGGTGCTCTGCGTGCCGCTCTCGTTCGTGCTCACGCTCTTCATCGCCAGGTACTCGCAGAAGCAGTTCGCGGCGCAGTGGCGGCACACCGGCGACCTTGGCGGTCACGTCGAGGAGATGTTCACCGGCCACAACGTGGTCAAGGTCTTCGGCCGCCAGGACGAGGCGATCGCGACCTTCGACGAGCAGAACGAGCAGCTCTACCAGGCGAGCTTCAGGGCGCAGTTCATCAGCGGCATCATCCTGCCGGTGATGAACTTCGTCAGCAACCTGAACTACGTGGCCGTCTGCGTGGTCGGCGGCCTCGGAGTCGCCAACGGCACGATGTCGCTCGGCGGCGTGACCGCCTTTATCCAGTACTCGCGCCAGTTCACCATGCCGATCACGCAGGTGGCCAGCATCATGAACGTCCTGCAGAGCACCGCCGCCTCTGCCGAGCGCGTCTTCGAGCTGCTCGACGAGCCGGAGGAGGAGGCCGACCCGGTCGCGCCGGTCGTGCTGGAGCACACGCGCGGCCACATCACGCTCGAAGACGTGTCGTTCCGCTACGTCCCGGACGCTCCGCTCATCGAGGACCTCACGCTGGACGTCGAGCCCGGCGAGACCGTGGCGATCGTCGGCCCCACCGGCGCGGGCAAGACGACGCTCGTGAACCTGCTCCTGCGCTTCTACGAGATCGACCACGGCCGCATCACTATCGACGGCGTCGACGCGCACGACATGACGCGCAACGACCTGCGCGACCTGTTCGGCATGGTGTTGCAGGACACCTGGCTGTTCACCGGCACGATCCACGACAACATCGCCTACGGCCGCGAGGGTGCGACCGACGACGAAGTGCGCGCCGCCGCCCAGGCGGCGCGCATCGACCACTTCGTGCGCGCCCTCCCCGACGGCTACGACACCGTGCTCGACGACGACGCCACCGCCGTGTCGCAGGGCGAGAAGCAGCTCCTGACCATCGCTCGGGCGGTCCTGTCCGACCCCGATATCCTCATCCTCGACGAGGCCACGAGCTCAGTCGACACGCGCACCGAGGTGCTCATCCAGGAGGCCATGGCCGAGCTCATGAAGGGCCGCACGAGCTTCGTCATTGCCCACCGCCTCTCGACCATCCGCGGCGCCGACATCATCCTCGTCATGGATCACGGGCACATCATCGAGCAGGGCTCGCACAAGGAGCTCATGGAAGCGCGCGGCTTCTACTACGACCTCTACGCCAGCCAGTTCGAGGAAGCCATCGAAGAAGCGTCGTGACGGCGGCGGGGCGGGCGCCTTCGCGCCCGCCCCGCCGCCGTCACGGTCGACCTTGGCGCCGGTCCCTCCGGCTTACCCGGCCACCCTCTTGGCGGCCTTCTTGCGCTCCTCGGAGCTCAGGATGTGCTTGCGCACCCGCACCGTGGCCGGCGTCACCTCGACGAGCTCGTCGTCGGCGATCCACTCGAGGGCCCCTTCGAGAGTGAGGGTGCGCACCACCTTGAGGCCGGCGTCGATGTCTTTGGTGGATTGCCGGTAGTTGCCGAGCTGCTTGCGCTTGGTCGGGTTGCAGAGCATGTCGTCGCCGCGTGAGTTCTCGCCGACGATCATGCCCTCGTAGACCCGATCCATGGGGCCTACGAACAGCGTCGCGCGCTGCTGCAGGTTCTCGAGGGCATAGCCGGCCGCCTCTCCGCCCGCCTGGCTGACGAGCGAGCCGCGGTCGCGACCCGGCAGGTCGCCGGCCCACCGGCCGTAGCCGACGAAGCGCGAGCTCATGACGCCCAGGCCGCGGGTCTCGGTGAGAAACTCGTTGCGGTAGCCGATCAGGCCCCGCGTGGTGATGGTGAACTCGAGGCGCACCAGTCCGGTGAGGCTGGCGTGCATGCCGGTGAGCTCGCCCTTGCGCAGACTGAGCGCCTGGATAACGGTGCCCTGGTAGTCGTCGGGCACGTCGACGACGAGCTCCTCGAGGGGTTCCAGCACGTGGCCGCGCGCGTCACGGTGGGTGATCACCTCGGGCTTGGACACGCACAGCTCCATACCCTCGCGGCGCATCTCCTCGATCAGGATGGCGAGGTGCAGCTCGCCGCGGCCCGAGACCTTCACGCCGTCGGGGCGCCCCAGGTCTTCGACGCGCAGCGCGACGTTGACGCGCAGCTCGCGTTCGAGACGGTCCTTGATCTGGCGCAGGGTCACGGCGCGGCCGTCCTCGCCGGCGAACGGGCCGTTGTTGACGAGAAAGAACATGCTGACCGTCGGCTCCTCGATCTCGAGCGGCGGCAGGGCCACGACGGCCGGGTCGAGCTCGGGCGCGGCCAATGTGTCGCCGATGGCGATCTCGTCGGGACCGGCCAGCCAGACGATGTCGCCGGCGTTGATGTCTTCGATCTCGCGGTTCTCGAGGCCATGGGTGACCCAGAGGTGCGTCACGCGCGCGGTCTGGTCGCCGACGACCTCCCAGGCCTCCTCTTCGAGCGGCGCGCCGGGCGCCGCCAGCGACGATGCGGCGCGGGCCGCCGGCGTGGCGGCCGCGGTCGCACGTGAGCCGGGGTCGGCCGGAGCGGCCGTGTGGCGTGTCTCTATGCGGCGCAGCTCGTCGCCGACGGCCAGACGGCCTTGCAGCACGCGTCCGCAGCCGATGCGGCCGATGTAGTCGCTCCAGGCCAGCGTGCTGACCTGCATCAGAAACGGCGCCTCCATGTCGACCTTGGGCGCGGGCACCGCGGCCACGATCGTCTCGAACAGGTCGCGCATGCCGCGGGCGTTGAGCGCGGCCTGCATGGCGGGCGACAGCACGCCGCCCTCGGCAAGATGCTCCTCGCGGTCGCGTTCTTCGCGGCGGTACTCGTCGATGTCGTTGACGATCCAGCCCTCGAGGCCCGAGCCGTAGAGCACGGGAAAGTCGAGCTGCTCGTTGGACGCTCCCAGCTCGACGAACAGGTCGAAGGTGGCGTCGAGAGCGCCCGACGGGTCGGCATTGGGCCGGTCGGCCTTGTTGACGATCACGATCGGCCGCAGCCCCAGGCGCAGCGCCCGCATGAGCACGTAGCGCGTCTGGGGCATGGGACCTTCGTTGGCGTCGACCAGCAGGAGCACCGAGTCGACCATGCTGAGCACGCGCTCGACCTCGCCGCTGAAGTCGGCGTGGCCGGGCGTGTCGATGATGTTGATCAGATAGCCCTGCCACTCGACGGTGCAGTGCTTGCTGCGGATCGTGATGCCGCGCTCGCGCTCGAGGTCGTTGCTGTCCATGACGCGCTCTTCGACGTGGGCGTTCTCGCGAAACACGCGGGCGGCGCGGAAGATGGCGTCGATCAGGGTCGTCTTGCCGTGGTCGATGTGGGCGATGATGGCGAGGTTGCGGATGTGGCTGGGGGCATGCACGGCGCAGGTTCTCCGACTTTGAAATTGCCGCTGGACGATAGAAGCGAGCCGCGGCGGCGCGGCGGCCCCACCGCGGCTCGCTCATTACAAGTGTACACGGTTCCCGACGGCGCCGGGCGTGGCCGCCCGGCGCCGTCGGCCGCGCCGGCCTGTCACGGTCGGCCGCGTCGACTCAGCGGACGCACAGCTTCACGAACATCTCTTAATGACGCGCCCGCATTGATTGTTGTGGCGCGGGGCATGAACCCGATCAGCTTCCGATACGAAAGAGGTGTCACAAATGTCCAGAAAAGTACTCGCCGGCATTGTCGCCGTAGTAGTTCTGGCGCTGGCCGTCTGGCTGGTGCCGACGGCCTTGGGTAGCGGCAGCGCGACATCCGCGTCGCGGACGACCGTCGCGGCCAGCTCATCGCCGGCGCCGCACACGGGCTGTTCGCACGCGCCCAGCACGGCCCCGCAGTGAGCGGCGCGGCCGGCGCTGGCCGGCCGCGAGGCGCCGGTCGCCGGTAAAGTAGTGGACGAGGGCGGCTCCCGCAGGGAGCCGCCCTCGTCGTGGGCCGGTCAGTCCTCGATCCGGTAAGTGGTGAAGATCGGCGTGGCGGCGCGCAGCATCGCCCAGACGGGGCAGAGCTTCTCGTCGGCCAGAGCGATGCAGTGCTCGACCACCGCGGGGTCGAGCTGCGCGCCGTGCAGCACGAACTCCACGTCGATGCGAGTGAACACGCTCGGGTGCTCGTCGCGGCGCAGGCCCCTGACGTTGACCTCGAGGCCGCGAACCGGCCGGCCGCGCTTTGCCAGCAGCAGGGGGATCGTGTTGCCGGCGCAGCCCGCCAGACTGACCAGCAGCAGCTTGAGCGGCGTGAGGCCTTCGACCGTCTGCCCGGGCTCGAGCGGGTAGTCGATGGTGACGGTGTGCTCGCCGTCACCGGCGGTCAGCTTCATGCCGCCCTGGTAGTCGGCGTGGATCACGAGCTCTGTCGGCATGCGACTCTCCTTGCCTCACGGTAAACGACTGCCTTGGCGCTGCTGCGCAAGCGGCAGGGCAAGTACATCACGCCCGCGCCCGGGTGTCGCCCGACAACCGCTGCGCAACGGTCGCCCGCGCGGCCGGCCGGTATAGGCTGCGTCGCGGCGAACGTAAAGCCAGACGAAGGAGACACTCATGCAGCTCGACTCCGGCTGGAGCGACTTCACCAGCGACGGACAGGACTGTGCGGCGTTTCGGGCGCGGCCCGCGGCGACCACCGAACGGCTGCCCGCAGTCCTGCTCATCCAGGAGATCTGGGGAGTCGACGATCACATCCAGGACCTCGCCGGGCGCGTTGCCACGGCAGGCTACGCCACGCTGGCGCCCGACCTGTATTCGCTTGGCGGCCGGCCGGCGGCGCTGCAGCCGCCGCGCGTAGCCGCCGTCAAAGCATTCCTGAACTCACTGCCGGTCGGCACGTGGTGGAACGAGGCGGCTCGCCAGGAGGCGCTCGCCGGCCTGCCGGCCGGCGAGCGCAGCGCCGTCGCCGAGTCGCTCGGCGCCCTCTTCGCGCCGCGCGATCGCGACGCTCTCGTGGCGCTGCTGGGCGACGCCTGTGCGGCCCTGCGCGACGATCCGGCGGGCGATGGACGAGTGGCGGCCGTGGGCTGGTGCATGGGTGGCGGCCTGGCGGCCCGCCTGGCCTGCGCCGAGCCGGCGCTGGCCGGCGCCGCGATCTTCTACGGCGAGCCCGCCCCCGACGACCTGGTGTCGCTGATCGCCTGCCCGGTGATCGGCTTCTACGGGGGCGAAGACCCGCGTATCACCGACACGGTGCCGGCCTTCGCCGCGACGATGAAGGCCGCCGGCAAAGACTACGAGCCGCACGTCTACCCGGGTGCGCCGCACGCGTTCTTCAACGACACGCGGCCCTCGTACACCGTCGCCGCGGCGCGCGACGCGTGGGCGCGTCTTCTGGCCTTCTTCGCCGGCCTGCCGGCGCGCTGATCGCGCCGGCCGCGGCCGCTACCACGATCGCGCTGCTTGGCGGCGGGCCCCTTCCGGGCCGCCAATGCCGCACCGTCAGGCGTCGATCGTCTTCATGTCGGCGTAGCGCTGGCCGGCGGTGGCGCCGGGGGGCAGCGCTTCGTCGATGCGCGCCAGCTCGTCGTCGCCCAGCGCGAGCGCCGCGGCGGCCACGTTCTCTTCGAGGTAGCGGCGCTTCTTGGTGCCGGGGATCGGCACCACGTCGGCGCCGCGCCGCAGCACCCAGGCGAGCGCGAGCTGGGCCGGCGTCACGCCCTTGTCGCGAGCGATCTCCTCGAGGCGCCCCAGCAGCTCGAGATTGCGCGTGAGGTTGTCGTCCTGGAAGCGCGGGTGGCGGTGGCGAAAGTCGCCCTCATCGCGCAGGTCGTCGGGGCCGCGGAACCGGCCGGCCAGAAAGCCGCGACCCAGCGGGCTGTAGGCGACAAAGCCGATGCCGAGCTCGCGCACCGTCGGCAGGACCGTCTGTTCCGGGTCGCGCGACCAGAGCGAGTACTCGGTCTGCAGGGCCGTGATCGGGTGCACGGCGTGCGCCCGCCGGATGGTCGCCGGCGACGCTTCGGAGAGGCCGAGGTAGCGCACCTTGCCCGCGGACACCAGCTCCGCCATGGCGCCGACGGTCTCCTCGATCGGCACCGTCTTGTCGACGCGGTGCTGGTAGTAGAGGTCGATGTGATCTACGCCGAGCCGCGCGAGCGACGCCTCGCAGGCCGAGCGCACGTACTCGGGCCGCCCGTTGATGCCCACCCAGCTGCCGTCGTCGCGGCGCTCGTTGCCGAACTTGGTCGCCAGCGTCACCTCGGCACGGCGTTCGGCGATGGCCCGGCCGACGAGGCGTTCGTTGGTGAAGGGGCCGTACATGTCGGCGGTATCGAGAAAGTCGACGCCGAGGTCGAGGGCGCGGTGGATGGTAGCGACCGCCTCGGCCTCGTCGGAGGGTCCGTAGAACTCCGACATGCCCATGCAACCCAGCCCTTCGGCTGATACCTCGAGCCCCTGACTGCCCAGCTTGCGTCTCTCCATTGGTCTCCTTCGTGACACGCCACGGCCGCCTTGCGGCCGCTCGGCGCCTGGGATGGGATGGCGCCTTCGTATTCCCGTCGCGCGGTGGCCGGTAACGAGGTCAACACGCGATCGCGCAGCTCGTTGCCCGCCGCGCAACACCTGTGCCGTCGGTCGCGCAGCGCCGACGAGCGCGCAGCGTTGCGCGCCGGGATCAGACGCTGGTCGAGGACTAGTCTGAGAGTGAGGCCGTCGCCGTCGGCGTGTCGGTGGGCGACGGCGACGCGGTGGGCGCGGGCGACGGGGTGGGAGAGACCGTCGCGGTGGGCGTGGGGGATGGCGCTGGCGTAGGAGTGGGCGCGGGCGCCGGCGTGGGAGTGAGCGTCGGCGTGGGGGATGGCGCTGGCGTTGCGGTGGGTGTCGGCGTGGGCGTGGCCGTCGGTGAAGCCGTCGGCGTGGGAGTGGCCGTCGGCGTGGGAGTAGGTGTCGGGGTGGGCGAGGGAGACGCGCTGGGCGATGGCGTGTAGCCCTGGTCGCCCAGCTGGGTGCTCGACGGCGAGGGCGATGGCGAAGACGTCGCCGTTGCGCCGGCGACCGGTGATGGCGAGACGGCGAGGGCGGCCACGGCCGGCGTTGCGTGCAGCGTCGGTTGCGAAGTGTGCCTGGCGGGGCGCGTCGGGGTCGTCTTGGCGGCGCCCTTACCGGCTGGCAGCGCCGTGCGGCCGGTGACCGCCAAGGCTGCCGTCGGGGTGGGGGCCGGCGGCCGGTGGGCGACGTGATGCACGTCGCCCACGCCGGCGGTCATCGTAGCGGCGGCGGCCAGCACGGCGGCGAGTTTGAGCGCCGCCGAATTGGCGATCGCCGAGCCGAGACCGCCACCGGCGACACCGGCCGGGGCGGCGTAACCGGCGCCCAGGGCGGCGTGGCTGAGGTCGGGCAGCGGGTGGACCGGAGGCGCCGGCGGAGGGCTCGGCGGCGACAGCAGCGCGGCGGGCAGGGCGACGAGCGGCAGCACGAGGCTGGCGCCGATCCAGGCCGGCAGCGAACGGGGCTCGACGCCGGCGATGTCGGCGAAACGGGCGCGAAACGAGTTGCGGGCGCGTGCCAGCACCACCTCGGCCGAACCCGGCGTGACCTCGAGCATGGCGGCCAGCTCCGCGGTCGAGGCGCCGTGGACGTCCTTGAGCAGCAGAGCCGCCTGTTGGCGGGCGCTCAGCGTGGCCAGCGTGCGTTCGAACAGAGCGCCGAGCTCGGCCTGCGCGAAGGGATCGCCGACGGACGCGAGGTCGCTCATGTCGTGGTCGGCGGGGCGCCGGCGGCCCGCGGCCCGCAGGTGGTCGTAGCAGCGATTCAGGGTGATGCGATACAGCCAGGGACGCAGCCGCACTTCGCGATCGCGCGGCAGCCGTTCATAGGCGCGGATCAGCACGTCGTGAGTGATGTCCTCGGCGTCTTCTCGCCGGTGGACCATGCGCAGCGCGAGATTGTAGATGCCGACCGCGTAGAGGCCGTGCAGGCGGGCCATGGAATCCGGGGCATGGCGCCGCAGGTCGACGACCAGCCGCTCCTCGGCGGGATCGTGGCCGAGCGACGAACGACGGTCGCCGCCAATCGCAGAACCCTCTCTCACCGGCTTGCCCACTGCGCCCCCGCGCCGACGTTCGTTGCCTATCTCATGAACGTGCGGACCGCGCCAACCCTAGCACCCGGTCGCGCGTTTGTCGCCGGGAGTCGCCCGTCCGCCGGCCGCGGGATCGCCGCGGGCGCACGCCGCGGGCCGCAAGGCCCGCGGCGTGCGCCGCTTCTACTTCTGGGGCGGCACGTGCAAGCCGATCCGGTTGCCCTCCGTGTCTTTGAGCCAGGCGATCGTGCCGACCATCTCGCCCATGTCGCTCGGCGGCATTATGACCTCGCCGCCGGCCGCCACGGCGCGCTGGATCGCGCCGTTGATGTCGCCCTTGCAGTCGATGAAGACGGTGGCGCCGTCGGTGCTCGGCCGAGCCCGTTCGCCGCTGTACAGGTCGGCGCTCACCTCGCCCATCGCGCCCGGCAGAAGGGCGATGCCGTCCATGCCCGGGACGAGCTTGACCTCGTCCTGCAGGATGGCGCCGTAGAACTTGCGTGCCCGCTCGAGGTCGATCACCGGGATGTCGGCCCACACGATCGAGTTGGCCATCGCGATCTCCTTGCTTGTCGGTTGTTGCCGCTGCGGCTTGCCTGCCGCGGGCGGATTCTTCCCGCGGCAAGAATCTGTGAAAACGGCGGGACGACAGCCGCCGCCGGCGGCTCTCGCCGGCGGCCCGCTTGCGGCCGGGCCGCGGGCGCTCGATATACTGACGGCGATGAATCGCCCATCCGCAGCCCCGGCCGCCACCAGCGGCGCCTGGCCGCCGCGGCGCACGATCGCGCTGCTGGCCTTGCTGCTGGCCGCGGCCATCGCCACGAGCTACTGGGTCGAGATCGTCTCGCGCGCCTTCAACGACATCGATCCGATCGTCCACGTGCCCAACTACGACTTCTTTCAGTACTACGCCGGCGGCTACGACTGGAACCTGGGCCTCGACCCCTACACGAACCACCCGGGCGTGCCGGGCGCCATCGCCCACCCGCGCTTCGACACCGAGCAGATCTCGGGCTTCATCTACCCGCCGACGTTCCTGCCCGTCTACGGCGCCCTCGCGCGGTATACCTACAACGACGCCCGGCGCGCCTGGCTGGCCATCACTCTGAGCGCTTTCGCCCTGCTCATGGGCGTGGCGGTCTGGGTCACGCCGGGGCGCCGGCTCGAGGTGCTAGGGGTCGCCCTGCTGCTCACGATGGCCTCGTATCCGTTCATCTACCACGTGCACAACGGGCAGGCCGACCTGATCTCAGCGGCGTTTGCGACCAGCGGCTTTCTGCTCTATCCGCGCTGGCGCGGCTGGCCGTCGGCGGCGCTGCTGGCGCTGGCGATCGCCACCAAGGTGACCCCGGTGCTGATCCTCGCCGTCATGGTCGTCTACTTTCGCGACTGGCGACTGGCGCTCAAGGCGCTGCTCTGCGGCGTGGCGCTGGCGGCGGTGTCGCTCGTCTGGGTGCACGTGGGCCTGTACCGGGAGTTTCTGTTCACCACGCTGCCCTCGATCGCGGTCTCCGACCCGTCGCAGTTCAACCAGACGGTGCTGCGCTACTGGTGGAAGTACCCGCTCGTACTCAAGACCGTCTCGGCGCTCGGTTACCTGGCGCTGCTGTTCCTCGTCTACGTGGCGAGCCGCAACCGGCGGCGGGCGCCGTTTGCGCCCGGCGACAGCGAGAGCGAGCGGCGCGAGCGCTACGCGGTGCTGCTGCTCGCCGTCCTGTTCATGCTGTTCTTCTCGCCGCTGGCCTGGCAGATGGCCTACGTGTGGCCGATCGTGCCCCTGGCGCTGGTGCTCACGGCCCGGCCGCCGGCGGCGCGACCAGCGGCGGTCGTGACGGTCGGGGTGGGGGCGGCGCTGCTGTGCAGCCGCATCTTCGACGTGCGTGTGCTCGACCTGCTGAACGTGCTGGGCGCCGCCGTCGTCATGCTGGCGCTGATGCGCTGGTATCTGCCGCTCCAGCAGGCGGCGCCCGGCGCCTCGGCGGCGCCTGTCGTGCCCCAGGCCGACCGGGCGGAGCCTACTTCGTCTTGACGGCCTTGATCGTGAACGAGGCCATCGCCGGGGTCAGCTTGGCCCACGCCGCCGACCAGGTGTCGGCGGTCGCCTGGCCGGTGATCCAGTAGGCATAACGGCCCTTCAGCAGAAGGTACGACATCGCGCCGGCGGGCGTGCTGTGGATGCCGTAGGTGTAGGTGATCTGGAACCCCTTCGTGCCGTTCACGGTGATCGGCCTGAAGGGATCGGACACCGCGAACATCGGCAGGCCCTTGGTCAGGCCGTCGACGATGGCCTTGAAGTCGCCGGAGTGGGTCACCAGGTCGGCCGGCTGAACGGCCTTGCTCAGCGCGTAGACCGACACCTGCAGGGCGTCGACATAGTGACCCTGGACGAGCTTGCCGTGGGGATCGGCCCAGCTCGCGCTGAAGAGCGCGCCGCCGCTCGGGTTGCCGGGCGCGGCGCTCGTCGTGGCGCTCACCCAGCCGAGCGGATACCGCAGCGAGAAGCCGTAGCGCTTGTTGGTGGCGAGGCCGAACGACGACGCCGGCGCCGCGCTCGAGTAGCCGGCCACGGCGGGGACCTGGCTGGGCAGGCCGCTCGCGCCGCCGCTCGACGCGCAGGCGCCCAAACCCAGGACGACCGCGAGCAGGGCGGCGCTGACGGCGGCGATGAGGGCGAGATGTCGGACGCGCAACGTGTCTCCTTCGCGGTCGGGTGACTGGTCGTTCCCACCAGTTCTGGTGGAGTCGGCGAAACTCCTTCGATTCCCGTGTCGGCGCGATGGCGGCGGAGCTTGAGCGACGGGGACGTCGGCGGCGCGGGCCGGCGCGCCGGATACGATAGCATCTGGACTATGCGCCGGCCGTCCGCCCGCGGGCGGACGGCCGGCGGCGAGTGGCCGAGAGGGAGGGTGCACGTGGATTTCGACGCGCTGCTCGAGCGTCGCGGGACGGCGAGCTACAAATGGGAACGCTACGGGCCCGACGTGCTGCCGTTCTGGGTGGCCGACATGGACCTGCCCTCGCCGCCGGCGGTGGTCGCCGCGCTTCAGGCGCGGGCCGCGCACGGCATCTACGGCTATTCGCTGGTGTCCGGCGAGCTGCTCGCGGCCGTGCAGCGGCATCTGCTCACGGCTCACGGCTGGGAAGTGGCGCCGGACTGGCTCGTCTATCTGCCCGGCGTCGTGCCGGCGCTCAACCTGGCCTGCCGCGCCTACGCCGCGCCGGGCGAGACCGTGCTCACCGTCGTGCCGGCCTACCCGCCCTTTCTCGAGGCGCCCGGCTTTCAGGGGCGGCGCCTCGCGACCGTGCCCGCGCGCCTCGCGCACGGGCGCTGGGAGTTGCCGCTCGCCGAGCTCGAGGCGGCCGTCACGCCCGCGACCAGGGTCCTGCTGTTCTGTCATCCGCACAATCCGCTGGGGCGCATCTGGAGCGGCGCCGACGTCGCCGCCGTGGTCGACCTCTGCCGTCGCCGCGGCCTGGTGCTCGTCTCCGACGAGATCCACTGCGACCTGCTCCTCGAGCCGACGCGCCATGTGCCGTCGGTCGTCGCCTCGCCCGACGCGGCCCAGCTGACCGTCACCCTGATGGCGCCGAGCAAGACATTCAACCTTCCCGGCCTCAACTTTGCCTTCGCCGTGATCCCCGACGAAGAGCTGCGGCGGCGTTTCGCGGCCGCGGCGGCGGGCCTGCTGCCCATGCCCGGCTGCTTTGCCGTCGCCGCCGCCGAGGCCGCCTATCGTGACGGCGGGCAGTGGCTTGCGGAGCTGCTTGCCTACCTGCGCGGCAACGCCGATCTCGTCGAGTCGTTCGTCGACGGCGGGCTGCCGGGCGTGAGCACGACCCGGGTCGAAGCGACCTACCTCGCCTGGCTGGACGCGCGCGAGTGGCTCGAGGCCCACGGCGCCGAGGGCGCCGCGGCGGCCAGGGCCTGTCTGCGGGCCGGCGTGGCGCTGTCTGAGGGCGCCGCCTTCGGCGCCGCCCCCGGCTATCTGCGCCTCAATTTCGGCTGCCCGCGGAGCATGCTCGAGGAAGGTTTGCGGCGCCTGAAGGTCGCGCTCGGATGAGGTGAGCGGGTTAGTCGAGCCGCGCCTCGGGGAACCAGTCGCGGACATGGTCGCCCCCGGTCGCCACGCCAACATCGAGGCCGTTCGCGGCGTCGCCATCCTGGCCGTGTTCGGCTACCACTTCATCGGGTTCTGGCGCGCGGCGGGTGGCGCCGCCCGCCTGAGCGTCGCGCCCCACGGCCTTGAGGGCCGGGTGTTGCTCTACGGCGGCACCTGGGGCGTCTCGGTGTTTCTCATCGTCAGCGCCCTGGGCCTTGTGCGCGCGTTCGAGCGGTCGCACGGCCTGCTGGACTTCTACCGCCGCCGCCTGCTGCGCGTCTTTCCGCTGTTCTGGTGGATCGCGGTGCCGCTCATGGCCCTGGCCTTCGCCGCCGGCCGCATGCCGACCGATCAGCTGTGGAAGGTGCCGTTCTGGCTGACCGGCACCGAGATCCTGTGGCCGGGGCGGCTCTGGCCGGTGACGGCGGCGTGGTGGTTCATCACCCTGGTCGTCCAGCTCTATCTGGTCTTCCCGCTGCTCGTCGCCTTTGCCCGCAGGTTCGGGCCGGTGCCGCTCATGGGCCTGGCCCTGGTCGTGAATCTGGTATCCCTGACGCTCGCCCACCATGGCGACGGCGTGTTCGGACCCGGCGCTGGCAGCTTTATCGGCCTGGCGTTCGTCGGCTCGCGGCTCGTCGAGGTCGCCGCCGGCGTGAGCCTTGGGCTGCTGTACTGGGAATGGTCGGCGGGCCGGCGGCCGGACGCGGCGGCGATCGCGACCGTGGCGTGCTCGACGGCCGCCGCCTACTTCGCCCTGCGCCTGTTCAACCGGCAGTTCGTGGCTCAGCCCTGGGCGCTCGTGTTCGTCGTGGCCATGCTGCCCGGCGTGGTGCGGGCGGCGTGTTCGTCGCGCGCGATGGCGCCGCTTTTGTGGGTCGGCGCCATCTCCTATGCCTTCTACCTGGCCCACAGTCTCACCATGGCGCTGCTCGTGCAGTTTCTCGCCGCGCGGGGTGTGACGTCGGAGCCGCTGGCGCTGGTCGCCAGTCTCGTCATGGCGCTGGCCGTGGCCGCCGGCTTCTCCTACAGCTACCGGGCGCTTGTCGTCGAGCGCCGGTTCTTCGGTTATCGCGCGCTGGCCGACGTGCGCCGGTGATCCTCGCCCTCGACCAGGGCACGACGAGCTCGCGGGCGCTGCTGCTCGATCGTGACGGTCGCGTCGTCACCGTCGCCCAGCAGGCGATCGCGCAGACCTACCCCGGGCCGGGCTGGGTCGAGCAGGACCCGCTGGCGATCTGGCAGGCACAGCTCGACACCGCCCGCGAGGCGCTGGCGCGCGGCTCCGGCAGCGCTGCCGACGTGGCCGCGATCGGCATCACCAATCAGCGCGAGACCACCATCGTCTGGGAGCGCGCGACGGGCCTCCCGGTCGCCCCGGCGATCGTCTGGCAGGACCGGCGCACCGCCGACGTGTGCGCCGCGCTGCGCGCGGCGGGGCACGAGCCGTTCGTGATGCGGCGCACCGGCCTCGTGCTCGACCCGTATTTTTCGGCGACGAAGCTGCGCTGGATCCTCGAGCACGTTCCCGACGGCCCCCGGCGAGCTCGCCGCGGCGAGCTCGCCGGGGGCACGGTCGATTCCTGGCTGGTCTGGAACCTGACCGGCGGCCGGCTGCACGTGACCGACGCGACCAACGCCTCGCGTACGCTGCTCTACGACATTCACTCAGGCATCTGGGACGACGAGCTGCTCGAGCTGTTCGGGGTGCCGCGCGCGCTGCTGCCCCAGGTGGTCGACACGAGCGCGGTCGTCGGCGAGACGAAGCGGGAGCTGTTCGGCGAATCACTGCCCATCGCCTCTCTGTGCGGCGACCAGCAGGCGGCCCTCTTTGGTCAGGGATGCGTCGCTGCCGGCCAGGCGAAAGTCACCTACGGGACCGGCTGCTTCTTGCTTGCTCACACGGGCGCGGCGCCTGTGGCGTCGCGCCACAGGCTCGTAACGACGGTCGCCCTGCAGACTGGCCGACGGCGGACGTTCGCCCTGGAGGGCAGCGCCTTCGTCGGCGGCGCGGCCGTCGGCTGGCTGCGCGACGCTCTGGGCGTGTTCGAGTCGTCGGCGCAAGCCAGCGCCCTTGCGGCGCGGGTGGGGGCCGGCGAGGGCGGGGTCTTCGTCCCCGCCCTCGCCGGCCTCGGCGCACCGCACTGGGACCCCGCGGCGCGCGGCGCGTTCTTCGGCCTCACCCTGGGCGCCACGCCGGCGCACCTGGCCAGGGCGGTGCTCGAGGGTATCGCCTTTCAGGTCGCCGACCTCGCCGCCGCCGTCGCCGCCGACTCGGGTCGCGCGCTGGCCGAGCTGCGCGCCGACGGCGGCGCCTCGGTGAGCGACGTGCTGCTCCAGTTTCAAGCCGACATTCTGGGCGCGGCGGTAGTGCGCGCCGCCGAGCCCGAGTCGACGGCGCTGGGCGCCGCTCTGCTCGCCGGCCTTGCGGTCGGTCTGTGGCGCGACGCCGGCGAGGTCGCGGCGTTGTGCCGGCCGGGGCGGCGCTTCGAGCCCGACCCGACGGTCGAGCGCGGGGCGTTGCTCGAGCGCTGGCGGCGGGCGGTGGCGGCGGTCAGGGAGTTCGCGGCGAGCGACGGGTGAGCGAGCGCTCGTCGCGCGTCGGGGACCGGCCGGCGCGACGCCGGCCGTCTGCCCTCTGATAGCCTCCTGTCATGCTGGCCGTCGTACTCGCGCTCGCCGCGTCGCTCTGCTGGGGTTCGGGGGACTTCCTCGGCGGCCTGACCACGCGCCGCGCCACCCTCTGGGCGGTCGTGGTCGGCAGTCAGGCGGTCGGGCTGGTCGGCGCCGCTCTGGTCGTGCTGCTGACGGGGCGGCCCTGGATCGGCCTCACGGGGCTCTGGCCCGCGCTGCTCGGGGGGGTCGTCGGCGGCGTCGCCATCATGGCCTTCTACAAGGCCCTCGCCATCGGCACCATGAGTGTCGTCGCGCCGATCAGCGCGACCGGCGCCGCGATCCCGTTCCTCTGGGGCCTGGGGAGCGGCGAGCGCCCCGGCGAGCTGCAGCTCGCCGGGGTGGCGCTCGCCGTGGCAGGAGTGCTGCTCGTCACCATGGACCGCCCGCGGCGTGGCAAGACGATCGGCGTCGGCGCGCTGCCCGGCGAGCCGGCCATCGAGCCGGCCGGCTCGCCGGGCAGCGCCCCCAGCGACCTCTCCGCCGGCCCTGCCGACCGCGCGCGGCAGCGTCGCGCCGTGCTGCTGGCGCTACTGGCGGCGGTCGGCATCGGTCTGATGCTCGTCGGCTTCGACGAGACCGCCAAGCACGACGCGTTGTGGGCGATGCTCGGCGGGCGGCTCGCGTCGGCCTGCTTTTTCACCGGGTTTCTGCTGGTCTTGCGGCCGCGCATCGGCCTGCGGCGGGCGGCCCTGCCCGGCATCGTCGCCATCGGCCTGCTCGACACCGGCGCCAACGGCCTGTTCGCGCTGGCCACCACGCAGGGCTACCTGAGTCTTGTCGGGGTGCTCGGTTCGCTGTATCCGGTGGTCACCGTCGTGTTGGCCTATGTGGTGCTGCGCGAGCGCCTGGCGCGCCACCAGCTCGTCGGCGTGATCGGCGCGCTGGCCGGGGTCGCCCTGATCGCCGCTCGCTGAAGACCGTCTCCGAGCCCCCGGGTGAGTCGCCGCAACGCGTGGTGGGGTCGGCGTTGGCTGGGTCGTTGAGTTCGGAGCGTGATAGATTCCGCGCAAAGCGAGGCCATGAGGGTCGCCCTCACCGTCGAGAGCGAGCAGCACAGCCGGCCGGCCGCCGACTCGCGCAACGGTTTGCCGGCGCCTCGCCACGGCAACCCACGTGCCCATAAGGACGGTTCGGCGCCGACCTCGACGATCGCGCCGCATCGCCCAGGCAAAGCCGCTACCGAGTGGATGATCGCCGCGCAGTCACGCGCACCGAGGTGGCAGAGTGAATGAAGATCGCGGGCCCGCAGGCCGTGCTCGCGGGCCCGCGCCGGCGCCCGCCGAGATCGAGCGCGCCCTCGAGCACGCCTGGGGCCTTCTCGAGGCGGGCGCTCCCGAGAAGGTCGCCGGCCTGCTGCGGCCGCTGCTCGAGGGCGGCGTGGCCGACCCCGACGATCGCGCCGACCTTCACCACCTGCTGGGCGTGGCCTGCGAGGACTCGGGCGACCGCGAGGGCATGGTGGCCGAGTGGCTCGAGGCGCGGCGGCTCGATGTCGAAGGCGACGACGAGGCGCGTGAGCTCGGCGAGGCCGAGTTCGCGCGCGTCGTGCAGGACGCTCTCGACGAGCTGCCGCCCGAGATCCTGGAGCGGCTGCGCAACGTGCCGCTGATCGCCGACGACCGCCCCTCCGAGGAGATGGTGCGCGACGGCACGGACCCGCGCATCCTGGGGCTGTTCCACGGCCTGTCCATGCCCCACGAATCGACCCTTGGTCCCGCCTTTCCCGACACCATCCACCTCTTCGCGCGCAACATCGAGCGGGTGAGCGCCGACGAGCGCGAGCTCAGGGAGGAGATCCGGGTCACGGTGCTCCACGAGACCGCCCACTACTTCGGCTTCGACGAGGACGAGCTGGCGCGACTGGGGCTGGGGTGAGATGAGCAACGAGGTACACGCGACGTCGCCGAGCGCCGACGAGCTGCGCCGCCGGGTCGCGCGCGGCATGGCCCGCGCGCGGGCCGACCTCGAGCGGCTCGTGGGCATTCCGTCGGTGGCCTTCGCGGGGTTTCCGATCGAACCTCTGGAGCAGGCGGCCGCGGCCGTCATGGACATGCTGCGCGCGGTCGGCCTCGACGACGTGCGCCTGCTCGACGTGCCCGGCAGCCCGCCGGCGGTGGTCGGCGAGCGCCCGGCGCCGCCGGGCGCTCCCACCGTGCTGCTCTACGGCCACTACGACGTGCAGCCGGCCGGCGTCGAAGCGGACTGGACGAGCCCGCCGTTCACACCGGTCGAGCGCGACGGACGCCTCTATGGGCGCGGCGCCGCCGACGACAAGTCGGGGATCGTCATGCATGCGGCAGCCCTCGCGGCGCTGGGCGCCGACGCCCGCGTCGGCGTCAGGGTGCTGATCGAAGGAGCCGAGGAGACTGGCCTCGGCGGTCTCGAAGAGCTCGTGGGGGCCCAGCCCGAGCTGGTCGCGGCCGATGCCGTCGTGATCGCCGACGCCGGCAACCACGCCCTCGGCCAGCCGACGCTCACGACCTCGCTGCGCGGTTCGCTGAAGATCATGGTCGAGGTCCGCACGCTGGCCGGCCCTGTGCACAGCGGCACGTACGGCGGGCCGGCGCCCGACGCGCTGGTGGCTCTGATCGCTATGCTGGCCACGCTGCACGACGCGGCGGGCAACGTTGCGGTGGCGGGTCTCGATGCCGCCGCCTATGAGGGCGCGAGATACGACGAGCCGGCCTTTCGGCGCGACGCCGGCGTGCTCGCCGGCGTCGCGCTCGCCGGCTCGGGCGTCATCGCCGAACAGCTTGCCTGCCGTCCGGCGATCACGGTCATCGGCATCGACGCTCCGCCGGTCGACGGCGCCGCCAACGCCGTCGTGGCCCGCGCTCGCGCCGCCGTGAGCGTGCGCCTCGCGCCCGGCCAGGATCCCGACCAGGCCAGGAGCGCCGTCGTGGCTCATCTCCAGGCCGCCGCCCCCTGGCGGGCGGTGCTCGTGTTCGGCGACGCCGGCGGCGGCGAGGGATTCCAGGCCAATACCGACGGCCCCGCTTTCGCCGCCGCGACGCGAGCTCTCGAGACCGCCTACGGTCGGCCGGTGTCACACCACGGCCAGGGCGGCTCCATACCGCTGGTGGCCGCGTTTCACAAGGCGGCGCCCGACGCCGAGATGATCCTCTGGGGCGCCGAAGAGCCGCTGGCCCGGATCCACGCGCCCGACGAAAGCGTCGATCTGGCCGAACTGGAGCGCGGCATTCTCGCCGAGGCGCTGTTTTTGGCGGCGCTGCCGGCGGCCGGGCAGGCCGGCACGGACTCGCCGGCGTAGACCCCCCGGTCGGCCGTGCCTTAGGCGGCCACCGCCTTGACGGCCCGGCGCACCATGAACGCGCCGACGATGCCGATCAGGCCGTAGGCCACGAGCCAGATACCGAGCACCCACACCAGGACGAGCAGCGTCGGCGCCGGCCAGCTCAGCACGATGATGCCGGCGATGAAGCTCAGGATCCCCATCGTGATGCTGATGCCGCGGCCGGGCACACCCTTGTGGTCGATGGCCACGAAGAACTCGATGACGCCGTGCAGGACCCAGTAGACGCCCAGCAGCAAGACGAGGATCACCACGGTCTGGAACAGGTGGCGCAGCACGAAGATGCCGACCAGGATCCCCAGCACGCCCAGGACGGCGAGCAGTACGCGGGAGCCCTCGCCGCTGTTGGTGAAGGCGCGCACGAGGGCAAAGACGCCGCCGACGAAGAGCTGCAGGCCGAACAGAAGGGCGACCAGCTTGACGGTCGCATGGGGCCACGCCATGACCATGACGCCCAGAATGAGCGTCAGGATCGAAAACGACAGCACCCAGACCCAGGAATCGCCGATCTTGCCCAGGACGTCCCGGGCATCGTCCGTTTGCTGCATCTCCATGTGTCCTCCTCGGTCGGTTGACGATGGGCCGCTGCCCCTGTTGGCCGCAACCTGCTACCAGATTCCCGTTGTCGCCCCGTTTCTAAAACCCGACGTCTGGCCGCGGGCCGGCGCACCGGCTGGCCGCTCCCCCTGGATTTCGCCCATGTCGTATGCTGTAGGGCATGCACGAGCCTTTTGCCCCCACCCCCTCCGTCGGCGACGACGGCGCGCGCCGTCTGATCGGCCTCGACGCCGGCAAAGTGACGACGTCGCTGGCGTGGGGTCGCACGGGCGACGACGGCACGCTGATCGTCGAGGGGGTGAGCGCCGCCCGCCACCTCGGCGAGCCGCTGGCGCCGTTCTTCGCGCTGTACCGGTCGCTCGGGCCGGCACGGGTCGCGGGCGTCGTGGCGACGGGCGCCTTTGGCGACCGCCTGACGACGCCCGCTCTCGCCGGCATCCCCGAAGAGATCGCCCAGGAGTGGGCGGCCCGCGGGCTCTACGGCGGCGACGGTCCGCTGAACGTGGTGCGTATCGGCGGCAGCGGCTATTCGGTGCTCACGCGCGACGCCGGCGGGCGGATCGGCTACGAGACAAACGAGCGCTGCTCGGCCGGCACCGGCGAGACCGTCGAGGGGCTGTGCGCACGGCTTGGCTGCAACCTCGACGAGGCCGTCGCGCTCGCCGCCGCCGCCGACCGCGGCATCACCGTCACCTCGCGCTGCGCCGTCTTTGCCAAGAGCGAGTTGACGCACTTCGCCAACCAGGGAGAAGACCACGGCCGTCTGTTTCGCGGCCTGTTCGAAAGCGTGGCCCGCAACGTGTACGCGCTCTACGACCGCGCCAAGGTCGACGGTCCGCTGGTGCTGGTCGGCCACGGGGCGCTGATCGGTCCGCTGGTCGAGGCGCTGCGCGGGCTGGTGGCGGGCCCCGTCAAGGTCTCGCCGCAAGCCGGCGTCTTTGAGGCGCTCGGCGCCCTGCAGCTCGCCGCCTCGCGCGACTGGGGCGCGGTCGCGTGGCCGGCCCAGCCCGAAGATCTCGTGGTGGAGCGCCGCGGCCGCGTGCGGGCGCTCGTGCCGGCGACCGACGGACCGGGGTCGGTCGTGCAGCTCGGCCTCGACGATGACGGCCGGCCGCGGCAGACCGACGTCACAGAGTGCGGCGCGCCGGCGGCGGTCGTGCTCGGCCTCGACCTGGGCTCGACGGGCTCGAAGGGCGTGCTGGTCGAGCCCCTCTCCGGCGCCGTGCTGGCCGACGTGTACCGGCGCACCGACGGCAATCCGGTCGAAGCGGCCAAACGGCTCGTCGCCGACCTGCGCGCCGCGCGGCCTCACGATGAGGTGGTCGCGATCGGGCTGACCGGTTCCGGTCGCGACGCCGTGGCCACCGTGATGCGCGCCGCCTATCCGGGCCGCGACGGCCGGCTCACCGTGCTCAACGAGATCGTGGCGCACGCCGCGGCCGCCGTGCGCTGCGACGCGGACGGCGGCCGCAGCCTGTCGATCATCGAGATCGGCGGACAGGACGCCAAGTTCATCAACGTGCGCGACGGGCGCGTGCTCGAGTCCGACATGAACCGCGTCTGCAGCGCCGGGACCGGCTCGTTCCTCGAAGAGCAGGCGCTGGCCCATGGGCTCGACGACATCGCCGAGTTCGGCGCCCTGGCGGCGCGTTCCCGCAAGCCGCCCGACCTGGGCCAGACCTGCACGGTGTTCGTCGCCGACGTCGCCGCCGAAGCGCTGGCCGACGGCTTCAGCCGCGCCGACATCTTTGCCGGGCTGCAGTACTCGGTGATCAAGAACTACATCGGCCGCGTGATGGGCGACCGCCGCTTCTCCGAGCGCGTCTTCTTTCAGGGCAAGCCGGCCAGCAATCCTTCGCTGGCGCGCACCCTGGCGGCGGTCACCGGGCGCGAGGTCGTGGTGCCGCCGAACCCGGGCGCCATGGGAGCGCTGGGGATCGCCCTGCTCGCCGCCGAGGCGGGGTGCGCCGCCGCCGCGACCGACATCGGCGCGACCGACATCGCCGCGGCCGCTCCGGCGGTCGCCGACCTCGCGGCGACCGCGATCGACCTCGATGTCTTCACGGCGGCTCGTGTCGTCGAACGCAAAAGTGGCCGCTGCGGCGACAAGAACTGCGCCAACCTGTGCCGGCTCGAGACCGCGATCGTCGAGGTGGCCGGCGAGCGCCGTCGCGTGATCAGCGGCGGCAACTGCCCCAAGTACGACGAGCGCTCCGAGGTAGGCGCCAAGCTGCCCAAGGACGCGCCCAGCCCGTACCGCGAGCGCGACGAGCTGCTGGCCGGGTTGCTGGACGAAGCGGCGCGCGCCGATGCGGCGGCCGGCCCGCTGGCCGGCCGCCGCATCGGCCTGCCGCAGGCGCACTACCTGATCGACACGCTGCCCTTCTTCGCCGCCTTTCTGGCCGCCCTGGGCGCCGAGGTCGAGGTGCTGCGGCCGACGGTCGCGACGCTGACCCTCGGCGACCGGCGCTGCGCGGCGCCCGGCGCCTGCGCGCCGGTCAAGATCGCTCACGGCCTGAGCGCGGCGGCCGACGGGGCGCCGCTCGACGAGCTCTTTGCGCCGGCGTTCATCAACCTGCCGTCGCACGGCGCCGCCGGCACGTTCACCTGCCCGATCGCCCAGGGCACGCCGCAGATGATCGAACACGCGCTGGCCGGCGATCCGGCGGCGCCGCCTGTGGTGCGGCCGGTGTTCTTTGCCACGAAGGCCGGCGGTTTCGCTGGGCCCGATGCGTCGCGCGAGCTCGTTGAGGCGGCGCGACTGCTCGGCGTCGCCGACCTGGAGGCCGTGCGCGCCGCCCAGACCGCCGCCTGCGCCGTCTGGGAGCGCTACGAGCGTGGCTTGGCCGAAATCGGCGCGCGGGCGCTCGAGTTCGCGCGCGCCGCCGGCGTGCCGGTCGTGCTCGTCGTGGGCGAGGTCCACGTCGTCCACGATGCGGTGATCAACTCGGGGATCCACGATCTGATCGCCGCCAACGGCGCCGTGCCGCTGCCGCTCGACTGCTATCCGGTCGACGAGGCGGCGCCGGCGCTGCGCTGCGTCCATTGGGCCGGCGCCGGCGAGACCCTGCGCGCCGCGCTCGCGGCCGCCGCGGCCGGCGACGTCTTTCCGCTGCTGCTCTGCGCCTACGGCTGCGGCCCGAACTCTCTCGTCGAGCACCTCTTCGACGACCTGCTCGCCGACTACCCGCACACCGTGCTCGAAAGCGACGGCCACGGCGGCAGCGCCGGCTACATCACTCGCGTGCAGGCGTTCCTGTACGCCGTGCGGGGGTACCGCGAGGCGTGCGCGGCCGCCGCCGGCGTTGCGAGTGGGAGCGGCGTCGCGACCGCGACCGGCGTTGCGAGCGCGGGCCGCGACGCCGGTGGCCCGCTCGGCTCCGGCCCCGTCGACCCGCACCGCCTGGAGCGCTGCGAGCGGCCCGTGGCGCTGTCGCTGCGCACCAACCGCGAGCGCACCTTCCTGTTCGGCAACATCGGCGGGAGCGGCGGCCGCTTCGCGGCCGCCGCCATGCGCGGCGCCGGCCTCGACGCCCGCTCCGTGGGCGCCACCTCGCCGGCCGCCCTCGACAAGGCCCGGCAGGGCTGCTCGGGCAAGGAGTGCCTGCCCTACCAGCTCATCTGGGGCACGCTGGCCGACTACCTCGAAGGCGCCGGCGACACCATCGGCGAGGGCGGCCTCGTGTTCGTCAGCATCGGCCGCGGCTTTCAGGCCTGCCGCGCCAACCTGTTCCCGGTGGCCCAGCAGATTCAGCTCGAGCGCCTGGGCTACGACGGTGCCGTCGAGGTCGCCGACTTCACCCTGCTCTTCGAGGACTGGTCGCTGACCTCGGCGGTGTGGGTCGGCTCGGCGACCGCCGACCTGCTCAACATGATGCGCTTCTATCACTACGCCGACGAGCCTCGGCGGGGCGCCTCGGACGCGCTCTTCCACGCCTATGCCGATCGCCTCGAGGCGCTACTGGCGGCGCCGCGCCTGACCGGCAAGGTCAAGGGTCTGGGCGACGCGCGCGCCTTGCTGACGCGCTGCGAGGCGCTCATCGGCGAGGCCGCGCGCGAGTTCGCAACGCTCTCCGGCGGCGGCCGTCCGGTCGCCGACCTGCGCACCGTGTTTCTGTGTGGCGATATTTACCTGCGCGTCGACGAGTGGGGCAACGACGAGCTGCAGCGCAAGCTCGCCGACGAGGGGCTGCGCGTCATCTTCGAGCCGTTCGGCGAGATCTTCGAGCTGCTCGCCCTGCGCGACGCGCGCGACCACGGTCTGACGACCCGGCTCGGCGCCAAGCGCGTGGCGACCCTCAAGTTCATGCGCTACGTGGTCAAGCGCCTGCTGGCCGTCGTGCGCGCCCACGAACCATGGGTGTTCTGGCACGACGTCGGCGACGTCTGGAAGGCCAGCGAGCCGCTGTTCGACGGCTATCCGTTCGGCGAGTCGATCCCCACCATCGGCAGCGCCCTGCTGACCTGGGAGACGCGGCCCGTCGACGGCGTCGTCGTGGTCTCGCCGCGAGGCTGCGGCCCGGCGCTGATCAGCGAGGCGCAGCTGCGCCGCGGAGCCGACTTTCCGCTGTTGTTCGTATACAACGACGGCGACCCTATCGACGAAGCGCGCCTCGCGGGCTTCGCCTGGCGGCTGCGCGCCCGCGAGGCGCGCACGCTCGGTCGTGAAGCCTGAGAGCGCTCCCGTGCGCTCGGCCCTGACGCCTGAGGGCGCTCCCGCCGTCGAGCCGGCGGCGCTGACCGGCAAGGTGGTCACGGTGCTCGGTCCGGTGGCCGCCGGAGAGCTCGGACTCTGCCTGCCCCACGAGCATGTGATCTGCGCGCTCGACCAGGGCCTCGACTTCGCGGCCGGCGAAGCGTCCGCGCCGGACTTCGCCGCCGAGCCGGTCACGCTCGCCAACCTCGAGCACATCCGTCGCGATCCGCTCGGCAACCGTGCCAACCTGCGCCTCGACGACCGCGGCGAGGCGGTTGCCGAGCTGCTCCTCTTCGCCGCCGCCGGCGGTCGCGCCGTCGTCGACCAGACGCCCGACGAGCTCGGCCGCGACCGCGTCGCGCTCGCTCAGGTAGCGCGCGCCACGGGCCTGCACGTCGTGGCCGGCTGCGGCCACTACGTCGCCGACACCCAGCCGGCGCGAGTGGCCGCCCTGGCGGTCGACGACCTCGCCCGCGAACTGCGCGCCGACCTGCTCGCCGACTCGCGGCGCGGCGGCATTCCCTGCGGGCTGATCGGCGAGATCGGCGTGTCGTCGCGGCACATCGCGCCGGCCGAGCTGCGCATGCTGCAGGCGGCCGCCGGCGTGCAGCGGGGCACCGGGGCGCCGGTCTCCATCCACTCGCTGGCTCCGGGGCACATGGGCCTCGAGGCCCTGCTCATCCTCAAGGAGCACGGCGTCGACGCCGGGCGGGTGTCCGTTTGTCACCTCGACTCGGACATCGACCTCGACTACTGCCGCGAGATCGCCGGTGAGGGTGCGTTCGTCGAGCTCGACTGGTTCGGCGGGAATACGCCCGGCGCCGGCGGCGCCACCGGTGGCGCCGCCGGTGGCGACGACCTGCCGCGCGGCGACCGCGAACGCGTCGCGGCCGTCGCCGCGCTCTGCGCCGCGGGACTCGCCGATCGGCTGCTGGTCTCGCACGACATCGCCATGAAGATCCAGCTCACCGCGTACGGCGGCTGCGGCTACGCTCACCTGGCGCGCAACCTGCCGCCGTTCTTCGCGCGACACGGCGTCGACGCGGCGACGCTGCGCCGCCTGATGGTCGACAACCCCGCCCGTTGGCTCGCCTGGGAGGCTCCCCGGGAGCCATAGGCGCGCGGCGCGACCAGCGCTCAAGACCCCCCGGCCGCCGCCGTCCGTTCTGCGTCGCGCCGGTCGTCAGGCCGGCGCGTCGTGCAGCCGCTGACCGCACTTCTCGCAGAACGTGGTGTTGCCGGCGTTTCGCTCGCCGCAGGCCGGGCAGCGCACGTGATCGGGCACTCCGGGGTGACGCTGGGGCCCGTTCAGGCGCCGGCCGCCCCAGTACGCCCTGATGCCGATGTAGATCACCAGGGGGATGCCGATCACTGCCAGAATGATGATGGCGATGAAGACGCCGCTCATGGCACTACCTCCGGTCGGGGGTCTCGCCGACGCTCCGGGTGTGATGTGGACCTGCGGGCACTGGTAGGTGCAACGTAATGCACGTTTCGCAAACGCCGGTCTAATCGGCGGCCAGCAGGACGGTCGCGCCCGACGGCGTGCTGAGCCGGGCGGATGCCCGGCTCAGCACGCCGTCGTCGATGTCGAGGCGGGTCACGACGCCGCCCGCCGGAGCGCCGTAGAAGAGCACGCTGTCGCCCCGGCCGGGCCCCATGCGCACACCGATGTTCGACGACACGGTCGAGTTCTGGCGGGCGCCGCTGGCGTCGACCAGCCAGACGTTGGTGCCCGAGGAAGCGTCGAGCGAGTCGGGCACGCCGGGCACGTAGAAGACCGCGCCGAAGCGGGTGGGCAGCGCCGACCCGGGCTCCTGGGTCGCGGCAACGCCCGTGTCCCATGCCGAAAGAACGCGCATGCCGTGCGGGTCGACGCGCAGAAAGCGCAGCGAGAAAGCCGGGTCGGCGCGGCCGGCGAGGATGTAGACGATGCCGTCACCGCCCACTGCCGCCGCGACGATCTGGGTGTAGCCTGCCAGTGAGACACGCGCTCGCGTGCGCAGGTCGGTGAGCGCGGCCGCGGCCGGCGACGTGGTGATCGCCAGCACATCGCCGCCGGCGGGCAGCAGCGCGGCGACGCGGCTGCGCCCGGCCTTGGCAGCGCCGTCCCCAGTGCCCGTCAAGGTCCCGAGCAAGCTCGGGGCGGGCTTGAGAGTGGACAGAGGGAAGCGGGCGGCCGTGCGGCCGTCGCCGCGGACGGCGATCACCGCCTGCCGGCTGCCCCGGTTCACGGGCAGGTAGGCGAGTCCGTGGGCGAGCGCGGCGGTCGTCATCTCGGCGGGGTCGAGCGAAGAGGCGATCGTCGACCAGGTGTGCGAAGCCGGGGCATAGCCGACCAGGCGGTGTCCGCCGCCGGGCTCGGTCACAAGGACGACGGGACGCGCCCCACCGGCGATGAGGCGGGCGTCGCTGCCGACACCGAGCGAGCTCAGCGTCGCGGCCCCCGCGGCGCCGGTCATGCGGGCCGTCAGCGAACCGTCGGTGCTCCTCCAGACCACGATGCTGCCGCCGCCGGCCGGCCAGAGCACGTTGCCGGCGGCTTCGCCGGCCCGGCCCATGTGGGCTCCCCAAACGAGGAGGCCGACGGCCACGAAGGCCGCCGCGACGAGCCCCGCCACTTCGCGCGAGCGGATCCGACCGAACCACAGCCGGGCGGTCGACGGTCGCTGCTCAGGTCGTGCGATCTGCATGGCGAAGGTCACCCGCTCTTCGCTACGTTGCTCGCGGTCGCTCACGGCGGTAGTAGGCCCGCACGGACGGCGCGAGCGTCAGCAGGATGATGACGACGCCCACGCCGGCATAGAAGGGCTGCAGGAACGTGGAGGGGATGATCAGGACCTCGACGGCGATCCAGATGACGAGCCCCACGCCGATCACGCCCGACAGCGTCCAGCCCCAGTACTCGTGCCGGAACGGATTGCAGCGCTCGAGCGCCGCCGAGCGTGCCTCGCGGGCCAGCGCCCAGGCGACCAGCACGGGGCCGACTCCAAAGACGACGAAGAGGATGATCCCGGGAATGAGAAAGTCGTGAAACGGCGAGCCGTCAAGGTCGTGCAGCGGCAGCTTGATGATGCCGCCCCGCGGCGAGGCGATGAGCACCGCGCCGCCGCCCAGCGCGCCGACCGACAGAAAGAGCTGCATGACGATCAGCGCGACGAGCGCCGCCGGCCGTCGCCTGGTGGCTCTGACTGTCGCTGCCGTTGTGCCCATGCCGGCTCCTTTTCGCCCGACGTGCCCTGCAGCACGCCCGATCGCGGCCACCAGTGTAAGCGAAGCGACGCCCTCGCGGAACCCGCCGGTCGTCGTGGGGGGTTCGTGCGCTTGTATCTTCCTCAAGGACAGGTCGAGTCGCAGGCGTAAAACCTGCCACCTGGTGGAAGCCGCCGTCAGCGCCGTCGCGTCACGAGCAGAAGCAGGAGCGCCGCGACGACAAACGCACTCGAGACCAGCAGCGGTTCCCACACCGGCGCCCACCACTGGTGGGGCATGAGAAACAGCAGGTCGCGCGTGGCCAGCGACGCCGGCCAGCCGAGCATGGCTTTGAGGGCCGCGTAGTAGCCGATGTCCCACACGCCGAAGGCCAGCAGGAAGTAGGCGAGCTTCTGCAGCGGGCCGCGGCCGGCCAGGCAGGCCACGGCCAGCAGCATGACGATCGTGGCGGCTTCGCGGATCTGCTCGTGTCTGAGGTAGGCATGCGGAAAGACGAAGCGGCCCGGCGCGAAGACGGCGGCGTACTGGAGCGCGAAGAGCCTGCGCAGGTAGTAGACGACCATCGCCTCGACGATCGCCATCGCCGCCGCGTAGATGGCGACGACAACGAGCCGTGTCCAGCGTGACGAGCCGGTACGCATGACGACAGTATCGCCGAAATGGGCGGCCGCCGTGCACCGTCGACCGTGACCCCAGCTGCTAGGATGCGAGCCTATGAGCGACGGGGCCGGACAACGGGACGGGGCCGACGAGGCTCGCCGGGCGAGGCCCGACCTGGGCGGCCTGGGTTCGCTGCGGACGCTGTTTCTGATCGCCGGCGCCGGCGGCTCGGCGTTCGTTCCGTTCTTTGCCCTGTTTCTGGCCGGCCGCGGTCTGACGCCGCAGAGCATCGGCTTGGTGTTCGCCGTGACGTCGTTCGTCGGGGCCTTCACGGCGCCGCTGTGGAGTCATCTGGCCGATACCCGGCTGGGGACCGTGCGGGTCCTGCTCGTGTCGTCGGCGGCGACCGCGCTCTTCGCGCTGGCGCTGGCCGTCAGCGGCTCGGCGTTGTGGGCGATCCTGCTCGTGGCCGTGCTGATGTCGATGTGCTCGTCGCCGGGCGCGCCGCTGTCGGACGCGCTCGCCGTCGCCTATCTGGGTGAGGAGCGCATGAGCGAGTACGGTCGCATCAGGCTCTGGGCGAGCCTCGGCTGGGGCGTCGCGGTCATCGGTTTCGGCGCCCTGTACGAGATCGTCGGCCTCGCCCCGGTCCTGCCGCTCTACGCGGCCGGCACGGTCGCCTTTGGCCTGTGGACGCTGCGGCTGCCGTCGGGCGCGCCGGCGCCGGTGCGGTCCGCGTCGCGATTCGGCGCGCTGGGCGACGTGTTCAGGTCGTCGCCCGGCCTGGCGTCGTTCGTGGTCGGCATGGTGATCGTCAGCGTGGGGACCTACGCGGCGCTGGCCTTCGTAAGCCTGCGCATCGTCGGCACCGGGGGCGGGCCGTTCCTGGTGGGCCTGGCCGCGGGTCTCGGCGCACTGATCGAGATCCCGGTGATGCACTGGTGCGGCGGCCTCGCGCGGCGCTTTGGCCTGCGGTCGGTGTTCGTCGCTGGGGCGCTGGTCTACGGCCTGGTGTTCCTGGCCTGGAGTTTCATGGCCTCGCCGTTGGCGCTGGCGCTGGCGGCCACCGGCGACGGCGTCGCCTTTGCGCTCAGCTATGTCGGCGTCGTGGTGATCGTCGGTCGGCTGGTGCCGCGCCACCTGCTGGCGACCGGCCAGGCCGTGACCCAGACGTTCGGCTGGGGCATCGGGGCGATCGTCGGGCCGTCGGTCGGCGGTTTTGTCTTCGCCCGCCTCGGCGCGCCGGTGCTGTTCGCCGCCGCTGCCGCGCTCTGCGTGGGCGGCGCCCTGTGGGTGTGGTTCGCGCTGGCCGGCACCGAGCAGGCTTGAGCAGAGATGCGTAGTCGTCGGACAGCGAAGCGCGGGCCCGCCGGGTCGTCCGTCGGGCCGCCCGTCGGGCCGCCCGCCGGGCCGTCCGCGGAGCCATCCGCCGCGCCGCGCCAGCGGGGCCCGCTCCTGGCGCCGCTGCTGGTCGTGGCCATCGCCTTCATGTTCCAGACCGGCTCGGCCCTGGCCACGAAGGTCATCGGCGCGGTGGGGATCGTCGACGCGCTCTGGCTGCGCACGGCGCTCGCCGCGTTCATCCTGATCGCTGTGCGGCCGCGCTCGCTGCGCCTGCCGCCGCGCCGGCAGCGCGCCACGGTCGCGCTGCTGGCGCTGAGTCTGCTCGGCATGAACCTGAGCTTCTACGGCGCCATCTCGGTGGCGCCCCTGGGCATCGTCGTGGCGATCGAGTTCGGCGGTCCGCTGGTGGTGGCCGTGGTCGGCTCGCGGCGGCTCACCGACTTCGTCTGGGTCGGGCTGGCGGCGGCCGGCATTGCGGCGCTCGTCGGCCCGCGCGGCTCGATCGGCCCCGGCGGCCTTGTGCTCTCGCTGTCGGCCGGCCTGTTCTGGGGTCTGTATCTGGTGTTCGGCAGGCGGGCCGTGAGTACGCTCGAACCGCTGCACGTGACGACCCTCATGGTCACCGGCTCGGCCGTCCTGCTGACTCCGGTCGCCCTGCTGTTCGCGCCGAGGCTTGCTCAGCATCCTTCGGCGGTCGCGCTGGGCGCCGTGGTCGCCGCGCTGTCGTCGGCGGCGCCCTACTTCGTCGAACTGGTCGCCTTGCGACTGGTGCGCGCCGCCACCTACAGTGTGCTGCTCAGCCTCGAGCCGGCGATCGCGGCCCTGACCGGATTCCTGCTCCTGGGGCAGACACTGAACGGGCTCGAGCTTGCGGCGATCGGAGCGGTGATGATCGCCGCCGGGGGGGCGAGCTGGAGCGCGGCGCGACGCCACGCTCCAGCTCCGCTGCCACCCGACGGCGGCGCCCCGGTCTGACGGCTCAGCCCGACGGCGGCGCTCCCGTCCGACGGGTCAGCCCATCGGCGGCGCTCCGCTCTGACGGGTCAGATCCCGCTCTCGACCGGGATCTTGCCCTGCTTGATCGCCTTGAGCAGGGTGGCGTAGTCCTTCTCGGCCTGGTCGGCATAGGTCAGCGCGAAGTCGGCGAGGCCCTGGTCGAAGCGGTCGCTCACGCCGAGATACGAGGCGATGGCGACGCGGTGGCCCGAGCGGGCATGGCCGCGGGCCAGGGTCCAGCCGCACATCGTGGCGAGGATCTCCAGGCCGGGGCCCCTGAGCAGATCGGTCTCGATCGAGCCCTTCATGTCGTGCAGCTGGCGCCAATAGTAGTGGCGCTTGCCCGGCTGGCCGGTCAGCCAGCCCAGAAAGATGTCGCTGGCCGCCTGCATGAGGCGCTGGCCGGCCACCACGCGGTGGCCGGCGTGAGTGAACCGGCTTCTGCCCAGATAGGGTTCGAGCACCGACGGCCCGGCCTCTTTGACCTGCAGGAACAGGGGATCGTTGATGTCGCGGCCGAAGAGCAGCGCGATGTAGCAGCGCGTGCCGACGCTGCCCACGCCGACGACCTTGCGGGCCAGGTCGACGATCTCATAGCGATCGAGGAGCTCGCGGCGGTCGTCTTCGAGGGTCGCCCGGTACTGGCCGAAGAGGTGGTAGCTCGCCTCGGCCTCGTCGAGCTCGTCGAAGTGCATGATCAGCGGCGGCTGATCGACGATGCGCCGCGTGCCGTCTTTGACCTCGGTGAGCTTGCCGGCCGCCTGCACGCTGTCGCGGCCGCGCGCCTTGGTGAGGCCCTTTTCGGCGAACTTGAGGCCGGCCTTGAGCTGGCCCTTGCGGGCCGACTTGGCGGCGCCGGCGGCGCGCACCATCTCGAGCAGGTCGTCGGCGACGATGTGCGAGTACCACACGTCGAGCTCGCGCATCTCGGCATAGGCCGTCATGTGCTCGCGGTAGGAGCGCACGGCGGCCAGGGCGGTCTCGCGGGCGACGTCTTCGCCCAGACCGTTGTTGCGGCTCGCCAGCACGAAGCTGGCCGCAAGACGCTTGAGGTCCCACTCGAACGGCCCGGGCAGCGTCTCGTCGAAGTCGTTGACGTCGAACAGCAGCTCGCGCTCGGGCGAGCCGTACAGGCCGAAGTTCGACAGGTGGGCGTCGCCGCAGAGCTGCACGGTGAGGCCGGTGCGCGGCAGCGGCGCAAGGTCGGCGGCCATCAGGGCGGCCGAACCGCGGTAAAAGGCAAACGGCGAGGACGACATGCGGCCCCAGCGGATCGGCACGAGATCGGCCATGCGATCGTCGTCCTGGGCGCGCAGGATGGCGATGGGGTCGGGGCGGTCGGCGGCGGGCGCAAACGCGCCGTGTGCCGCGCGCGGCGCCGCCTTGCGCGCCTCGCGGCCGGCGCTGCGGCGCTGCTCGACGCTCAGGGGCTTGCGCTTCTCGACGATGGTCATGTGTGACCCTCCTGCGTCGGTGCGGTCGAGCTCACTGCGACGGCCGCTGGTTTGGTGGGGCCAAAGGTAGCACGTCTTTGACGGCGAAAGGCCATACTCATGACGGAGGCTGCCCGCAACGGCGAGCCTGAACACGGCGCGGCGGCGCGGCCGCCCGCGCGCCCGGGCGCCGCGCCGTCCACGTCGCGCCGCCGTCGCGTGGCGCCGTGGCTGGCCGGCTACCGGTCGTCCTACCTGCCGCTCGACCTGGTGGCGGGCATCACGCTGGCCGCCATCGTCATTCCCGAACAGCTCGCCACCGCCCACCTCGCCGGCATGCCGGTGGTCGCCGGCCTCTANNATGTCGGTCGGCGCCGACTCGACGATCGCGCCCATGCTCGCGGTCGCGGTCGCGGCGGTCGCGGTCGCGGGCTCTGCCCGGTACGGCGGCGACATGGCTCTGCTGGCTCTGCTGGTCGGCGTGCTGGTCATGGCGGTCGGCGTGGCGCGCATGGGCTGGATCGCCGACTTTCTGTCGGTGCCGGTCGTCACCGGGTTTCTCGCCGGCATCGCGGTCACGATCGTCGTCGGCCAGCTGCCCGAGGTTCTCGGCCTTCCGCCGACGGCGGGCAACGCGCTGCAGAAGCTGGTGGGCGCCGCGCAGCACATCGGCGACACCAACCTGTACGCGCTGGCCGTCGCCGTCGCCGTCTTTACCGTCGTCGTCGCCGCCGAGCGTGTGAATCGTCGCCTGCCCGGGGCGCTCATCGGCGTGATCCTGTCGCTGGCCGCCTCGGCGGCGTTCGATCTGGCCGCCAAGGGTGTCGCCACCCTGGGCACGCTGCCGGCCGGCCTGCCGGCGCCGCAGGCGCCGACGCTCTCCATCCATCTCGTCTGGCGGCTGCTGCCCAGCGCCCTTGGGGTGGCCCTCATCGTCATCACCCAGACCTCGGCGACCACCCGTTCGTTCGCCGAGCTGGGCGGCTTTGAGACCGATGTCGGCCGCGACTTCATCGGCGTGGGCGCCGGCAGCGTGGCGGCCGCGTTCATCGGCGGCTTTGCCGTCAACGCGAGTCCGCCGCGCAGCGCCGTGGTGACCTCGTCGGGTGGCCGCTCCCAGGTGCCGAGTCTGGTGGCGGCGGCGATCGTCGTCGCGCTCATCGTGGCCGCTGCCGGCCTGCTTGCCGACCTGCCGCTGGCCACGCTGGGCGCCGTCCTGATCTACATCGCCCTGCGCATCTTTCGCACCCGCGACCTGCACGCCATCTACAGTTTCGACAAGGTCGAGTTCGGCGTCGCCGTGGCGACCCTGGGCACCGTCGTGCTGTTCGGCGTCGGCCCCGGCATTCTGCTGGCCATTCTGCTCTCCATCCTCTACCGCACCTGGCGCAGCGCCCGGCCGCGCGACGCGCTGCTCGGCCGGGTGCCCGGCACGACCGTGTGGTGGGCGCTCAAGGAACGCCCCGACGCCCAGACCGTGCCCGGCGTGGTGGCCTACCGCCTGGATGCGCCGCTGTACTTCGCCAACGCCACCCGCTTTCGCGACCGGGTGCGCGAACTGGTGGCGGCCGCCGTGCCACCGCCCAGCCTCTTCGTGCTCGACTCCTCCGGCATCGACGACGTGGACTTCACCGGCGGCCGCATGCTCCTGCAGGTCGTCCACGAGCTGCACGCCCGCGGCGTCGACTTTGCCGTCGCCCGGGCGACCGGCGAGGCGCCGCGCGACACGGCGCGCGCCGGGCTCCGGAACCACATCGGCGACGACCACGTCTTTTTGACGGTCGACGAGGCGGTGCGCGCGCTGGGGCCAAAGGAGGGCGCGGTCGTGCCGCCGCGGCAGCCCAACGCGGACAAGAGCGCCGATCTTCCGGTTCGCGAGTAGACTGTCACGGCTGCCGGTCGCTTGTCGGCGGGCCACCACACAGATCCGACCCTGGAGGCGCCACATGCCGGCCCCACGTCCGCTCGCCCTGGTCACGGGCGCCTCATCGGGCATCGGCCGTGCGCTGGCCGGTCTGCTGGCCCGCGACGGCTACGACCTGATCGTCGTCGCGCGCCGCCGCGACCGCCTCGAAGCTCTGGCCGCCGAGCTTGCCTCCGCGGCCGGCGCCGCGGTCGAGGTCGCCGCCGCCGACCTGACCGAGGCCGTCGACGTGGCGCTCGTCACGGCGCGCGTGGCCGCTGAGACGCGGCTGTCGCTGCTGGTCAACAACGCCGGTTTCTCGGGGTATGGGCCCTTCGCCGAGCTCGATCCCGACGTCATGCGACGCGCGATCGCCATTCACGTCACCACGCCGGCCACGCTCATCCGGGCGGCGCTGCCGGCCATGATCGCGCGCGGCGCCGGTGCGATCGTCAACGTATCCTCGCTGCTCTCGCTCAGCGGGCCGCTGCGCATCGGCATGGCCGGCCGGGCCACCTATGCCGGGGCCAAATCGTTCCAGCTCGTGTTCATCCAGGCGCTGGCCGCCGAGCTCGAAGGCACGGGCGTGCGGGCCATGGTCTGTCTGCCGGGCATGGTCGAGAGTGAGTTCCACGGCTCGCGGCCTCTCGCCGGGCGGCCGGGTATGCCGCCGCTGATGAGCTCCGAGGACTGCGCCCGGGCGATCGTCGCCGGGCTCGCCCTGGGCGAGGTCGTGTGTGTGCCCGGGCTCGACGACGCGGCGGCGGTCTTCGACCAGCTCCGCGATCTTCAGCAGGCGACGCTCGCCGGCGGCAACCGCAGCGGGCGGCTGGCGGCGCGATACGCGGGCGGCCGGGAGAGCGGCGAGAGCCCTCGCTGACCGCTCAGCCGGCGCCGTCTTTGCGGCGCATCCTCTCCCAGAGCCGCGGCCCGGTCACCTCGCCGCGCCGGCGCAGCTCGCGCCAGCTCGCGGCGTGCTCCACGTCGACCAGGCGGTTGCTGCGGTTGCGGGTCGTCATCTGCAACAGCCAGCGCAGCAGCGTGACCCAGCGGTTGCCCCAGCCGATCAGGTAGTAGAGGTGGATGAAGGCCCACATCACCGAGCCCGCTAGACCGCCGACGCGCAGACCGTAGGCGTCGACGATCGCTCGCCGCGGGCCGACCGTAGCCATGGTGCCCTTGTCGTGGTAGCGAAACGCCGGAGGTAAGGGGCCGCCGCTCACACGAGCCTCGACGAGGCTCGCGGCGTATCGGCCCTCCTGCATGGCGACCGGCGCGATGCCGGGCAGCTCGCCGGCGATCATGTCGCCGACGACCAGCACCTCTGGATGGCCGGGCAGGCTCAGGTCTGGTCCGACCACCAGGCGGCCGATGCGGTCGCGGGCGGCGCCGGCCGCCGACGCCAGGGCGTCGGCCGCCGGCGCCGCCCGCACCCCGGCCGCCCAGATGATCGTGTGCGCCGCCAGACGCTCGTCGGGCGCCGTCCCGGCGTCGCTGCGGTCGCTGCGTCGCACGGTCATGCCGCCGACGTCGATCTCGACCGCCAGTGTGCTGGTGCGTACCTCGACGCCCAGCGTCCGCAGATCGCTGGCGGCCCTGCGGCGCAGTGACTCGGCGAACCGCGGCAGGATCGTGGGCAGGCCGTCCATCAGGATCACCTGCGCCTCGCGCGTGGACACGTTGCGAAAGTCTCTGGGCAGGACTCGGTGGGCGAGGGTCGCGATCTCGCCGGTCAGCTCGACTCCGGTCGGTCCGGCCCCGACGACGACGAACGTGAGCCAGGCGCGGCGCTCGGCGGCGTCGTCGGCGAGCTCGGCCATCTCGAAGGCGCCGAGAATGTGGCTGCGCAGCCAGCGCGCGTCTTCGAGCGACTTGAGACCGGGGGCCGCTTCCGCCCATTCGTCGTGACCGAAGTAGTCGGTCTGCACGCCTGTCGCCACGATCAGCGTGTCGTAGCCGATCGCCAGCGGCCGCTCGTCGGGGGCCAGCGCCTGCACGGTGCGGGCTGCGAGGTCGAAGCCGGTGACCTCGGCAAGCAGCACTTCGACGTTGGCCTGGCCGCGCAGCACGCTGCGCAGCGCCGGCGCCACCGAGCCTTCGTCGATGATGCCGGTGGCGACCTGGTAGAGCAGCGGCTGAAAGAGGTGGTGGTTGACGCGGTCGATGAGCGTGACGTCGACCGGCGCGTCGGCCAGGCCCTTGACCGCGTACAGCCCGCCGAAGCCGCCGCCGACCACGACCACCCGGTGGCGCCCGCCGGCGGCGTGCCGGGCCTGTCCGGCGACGCCGCTGCGGTCGTCGGGCAGGGCTGTGAGCCCGGTCGTCGTATTGTCGATCGCGTCGCTCATGGCGACGGGCATCATACCCGCTTGCGGGGCCCGTCGATCCGCCGGCGAGCCGAAGGCGCAGCGACCCGAAGGCGCAGCGACCAGTCGACTCAGCCGGCGGGCGGCGCGATATGATGCCCGGCGAGGTCCCGCAGAGGCCGGCCACCGGGGTGACGAGTGCCCGAAAGCCCAGAGCGCGACGACCAGCCGCAGGCGGCCGCTCAGCGGCGCGCCGCGGTGCCGGCCGCCGACCCGCAGGTCGTGGTCGTGGTCTCCGCCACGAGCGAGTGGCGGGCGCTCGACCGACTGGTTCCCGCCGCCCCGCGGCGGCGTTCGCCGTTCGGTGACTGGTTTGTCATGCCCGAACTCGTCGCCGGCCTGGTCACCGCCGTCGTGCACGGCGGCTGGGGCAAGATCGCGGCGGCCGCCTCGGCGCAGTATGCGATCGACCGCTTCGCGCCGCAGTTGCTCGTCAATCTCGGCACCTGCGGCGGCTTTGCCGGCGAGGCCGCACGCGGCGAAGTGCTGCTCGCCGGCGAGACGCTCGTGTACGACATCGTCGAACAGATGACCGACCCCGACGAGGCCATCGCCGAGCGCGCCACGACGATCGACCTGTCCTGGCTGGACGGTGCGGACGGCAACCGCCCCGCGGCCTACCCGACGCCGGTGCGCCGCGTCCGTCTGGTCTCGGCCGACAGCGACATCGTGCCGGCCCAGGTCGGCCGCCTGCGCGAGAAGTACGGCGCCGTCGCCGCCGACTGGGAATCGGGCGCGATCGCCTGGACGGCCGGCCGCAACGGCGTGCCGTGTCTCATTCTGCGGGCGGTGAGCGATCTCGTCGATCCGGCAGGGGGCGAGCTCTACGACGACTACGCCGAGTTCGAGCGGCGCAGCCTCGAGGTCATGAGCGCTCTGCTTGCCGTGCTGCCGGCCTGGCTGGCCGCCTGGGCGCGCCGCCCGGCGGGCTGGGCGCCGCGTCTACCCAGGCGGCCGTGAGCTGCTTCTGCGCCGCGCGTACTCAGGTGGCCGTGATCTGCTTCTGCGCCGCGGCGAGCTGCCCGTCGAGGTCCTTGCCCTCCATGTCGATCTGCTTCTCGACCTGCCTCTGGGCCCTGATGCCGGCCTTGCGCAGCGCCCCGTCGAGCTTGTCGCGGCCGACCACGATGAGCAGCGCCTCGCCCGCGTCGAGCGCCTCGCCGAGCTCGTGCACGTCTTTGCGCGACATGCCCTTCCAGAAGTGGCCGATCAGCCCGCCGCCCAGGCCGGCCACGGCCGCGGCGCCGATGATCGAGGGCGGGAAGAGGATGCCCACCACCGCGCCGACCGCGATGCCAGTCCAGGCGCCGTGCTGGGTGGGCTTCTCCCACTTGTCGACGATGACAGTGCCGTCGACCTCCTTGACGGCGACGCCGGCATCGTAGGTGCCGATCACGCCGTCGGCGTGCAGGCGGCGTACCAGCTCCAGGTCGGCTCGGGCCTCGACCGGATTGCCGTAGACGCCGAGGAAGAGGAATACGGGTTTGTCGGCCATCGGGATCTCCTTTTCGTCGACCAGGTTGCGCATCTCCGCGCGCCCGCGCGGCCTGCGGACCGGCAGGCGCGTGTCGCTGGCGCGATAGTACCGCCCCGACCGGCGCGCCGAGCGCGCGCCGCCGTTGCCCTGCGGTCCGTGCCGCGGACGAACTGCGCAGCGGTGGAGCCGTCTGTGACGGCTACGGAGGGATCCGGGTGGGTACGATGCGGCTAGGATGGGGCCGGACGCCGATCTCGTGTGCGCGGGTGCGGGCCGGCAAACCAGGGGCGCCGCGACTCGGTCGCCACAGGAGACGCGATGATCGGCACAATGAAGATGGGTCGTCGGCTGACAACGTGTGGTGGTTGGGGTGCGATGGTAAGGTGGGCCTGTGTGTCACCTNNAGACGACCGCTGATGCGAGCCGCCGTGATCGGCGGCGGCGCTTACTACGCGGGCAAGAAGGTGCAGCAGGGCAGGCAGCAGGAGGCCGACCAGAACGCCCAGATCGCCGACATGCAGCAACAGCAGCAGGCACCGCAGGCGGCTCCCGCCACCAGCGAAGAAGACAAGATGGCGCAGCTCAAGCAGCTCAAGGGGCTGCTCGACACCGGGGTGCTCACGCAAGCCGAGTTCGACGCCCAGAAACAGAAGATCCTGCAGAGCATGTAGCCGGCGCTCACCGACTGCTACAAGGAGGAAGCCAAATGGCATTGGGTCCGGTACAGATCCTGGTGATCGGCTACGGCAAGGACGCGCAGTTCACGGGCGCGGCTCTCGACGAGCTCAGGCGCCTGATCGATCACGACATCGTGCGTCTGATCGACCTGCTGTTCGTGCACAAAAACGACGACGGCTCCATCGAGAAGATCGAGCTGAGCGACACCGACGAGCTCGCCAAGCTGGGCGCCGTCGCCGGCGCCCTGATCGGCTTCGGCGCGGCCGGCGAAGAAGGCGCCGAGGTCGGCGCCGTGGCCGGCGCGGTCGAGGCCGTCGACGAGGGCTCCGTCTTCGACGAGGAGCAGGTCTGGTATATCGCCGACGCCATCCCGGCTGGTATGTCGGCGGGGATCGCGGTGCTGGAGCATCGCTGGGCCATTCCGCTGCGCGAGGCCGTCACCGCTGCGGGCGGCGTGGCGCTGGCCGACGAGTGGCTGCACCCCGAGGATCTCGTGGCGCTCGGCCTTGAAGCGGCCGCCGCCGGCGAGTAGGCGCCACCCGGCCACCGGTTGAAGGGGGCGGGGCGGGGCGCGTGCGCCCCGCCCCGCCGCAACCACAGGAGGAAGCCGTTGAGCCTCGACTCCGACGGCGACGCGAGGGGCAGCACGGCCGCCGCGGCACGCGGGGCTGCGACGGTGAGGGTCGCCCCGCCGTCGGCGGCTCCCGGGCGCGCCGGTCTGGTGCTGCTCACGCTCATCCTGGCCGCCGGTGTCGCCAACATCAATCTGGCCGTCGCCAACGTCGCGCTGCCCGACATCGGCAAGGCGTTCAATGCTTCGCAGACGGCGCTCGACCTGGTCGCGGTCGGTTACTCGCTCGGCCTGGCGACGTCGGTGCTCTACCTGGGCGCCCTGGGCGACCGCTACGGGCGCAAGCTCCTGCTCGTTGTGGGCATGGCGCTGTCGGTGCCGGCCTGCCTGCTGGCCGCCTACGCGCCGTCGGCCGGCGTCCTGGTCGGCGCGCGGGTCCTCGGCGGTCTGTCGGCCGGCATGGCCTATCCCACGACACTCGCCCTGATCACGGCGCTGTGGTCGGGCGTAGCCCGGACCCGCGCCATCGCGCTCTGGGCCGGCATCGGCAGCGCCATGGCCGCCCTCGGCCCAGTTGTCTCAGGGGCGCTGCTGCAGCACCACTGGTGGGGCTCGGTCTTCGTGTTCACCTTGCCGCTGGCGGCCGTCGCCCTGGTCATGGCGCTGCTCTACGTACCCAGCCACGTCAACGAATCGAGCAATCCGGTCGACAATCTCGGCGGCATCCTGTCGGTCGTCCTGGTCGCGGCGCTGATCCTGGCCATCAACTTCGCGCCCGTCCCCAACGCCGGCGTTCTGACCCTGGTGCTGGCGGCGGTCGCGGTGGTTGCGACGATCGCCTTCGTTGTGCGCCAGCGGCGCGCCGCCAACCCCCTGTACGACCTTCACATCGCCGGCCGGCGGATCTTCTGGGTCGCGGCGCTGGGCGGCGTCATCGTCTTCGGCTCGCTCATGGGGGCCATGTTCATCGGCCAGCAGTTCATGCAGAACGTGCTGGGCTACTCGACCCTCGACGCCGGCCTGGCCATTCTGCCGGCGGCCGTCTTCATGGTGCTGGTCGCGGCGCCGTCGGCCAGGCTCGTGCACGCCCGCGGTTCGCGGTTCACGCTGCTGGCCGGCTATCTGTTCTGCCTGCTGAGCTTTCTCACGATGCTGCTGCTCTGGAAGCAGGGCACCCCGTACTGGCAGGTCGGCCTTGGCTACGGGCTGCTCGGCGTCGGCATCGGTCTGTTCGGTACGCCGGCCTCGCGCTCGTTGACGAGCTCGGTGCCGGTCCGGCGCGTCGGCATGGCGTCGGGCACCGCCGACCTGCAGCGCGACCTGGGCGGCGCCATCATGCAGTCGATCTTCGGGGCGCTGCTGACCGCCGGCTACGCGGCGGCGGTGGCCTCGGCCGTGGCCGGCGCGCCCGACAAGTCGCAGATCACCAGCAGCGTGCAGAGCCAGCTCGAGAAGTCGTTCTCCAGTGCTGCCGACGTCGCCAAGGAGTATCCGCAGTACGCCGGCGCGATCACGGCCGCGGCGAAGTCGTCGTTCCTGCAAGGCGCCAACTGGGCTTACGGGGCCGGGATCATCGCGGTCGTGGCCGGGATCGTGGTCGTCTTCTTCTGCTTTCCCAGGAAGGACGAAGAGGAGGAGCTGCTCGACGGCTACCAGGAGCGCGATGCCGAGTCGGGCGGCCGCTAGAATGCTCGAGCGACAGGAGTGTGCATGGGCCAGGCCATAGGCGATATCCTCCCGCTGGCCATCGGCATCGCCGTCAGCCCGGTGCCGATCATCGCCATCATCCTCATGCTGATCACCCCGCGGGCGCGCAGCAACGGACTTGCCTTTCTGGGCGGCTGGGTGCTGGGCCTGGTCGTGGTGGGGACGGTCGTGCTGATCGTCGCCAACACGGCCGGCGTGTCGACCTCGAGCGGGCCGTCGAAGGCCGTGAGCGCCATCAAGCTGGTGCTGGGCCTGCTGCTGGTGCTGCTGGCCTGGCGTCAGTTCGCCAAGCGCCCCAGGGGCGCCGGCGAGGCGCCTCTGCCGAAATGGATGCGCGCTCTGGACAGCTTTACCCCGGTCCGCTCGCTGGCCATCGGCGCCCTGCTCTCCGGGGTGAACCCCAAGAACCTCATGCTCAACGCGGCGGCTACCGCGAGCATCGCCCAGGCCGGTCTGTCCGGCGGCGCTCAGGCCGTCGTGCTCGTCGTCCTCGTCCTGCTCGGCAGCCTGGGCATCATCGCCCCCGTGGCCGTCCTTTTTGCCATGGGCGACAAGGCGGCGCCCATGCTCGACGAGTGGAAGACGTGGCTGGCGGCCAACAACGCCACCGTCATGACCGTGCTCTTCCTGGTGTTCGGCGCCGTGCTCATCGGCAAGGGTATCGGCGGGCTGTCGTGAACGGCGGTCGCGCTCCAAAGAGTCCCCCAAGGAGGTCACGGAGATGACGCCAGCGCCCGTTCCCGGCCGGCCCGCCTCGGCCACGCGCTTCGTGCTGCCGGGCGTCGCCGGCGTGATCATCGTCGCCGTCCTGGCTTTCATCGTTCAGAACCGCGTGCCGGTCAAGCTGACCTGGCTGTTCTGGAGCTTTTCGTGGCCGCTCTGGCTGCTGCTCGTCGTGACGATCGGCCTCTCGCTGGTCGCCGGCCAGATCATGCTGATGCTGCGCCGCCACCGGCGCCGGGTCGCCCGGCGCGCGGTGCGCCGTGGCGACGCCTGACGTCTGTGCGACCCTTGCCGTCAGGCCGCTGGTCGCCGGAGCTCTTCCGCTCATGGACGGCCCGCTGATGCCCGCCTCCGGCGAGACACTCCCCGAACCGGACCGTGGCTCGGCCGGCGACGGCGGCCCCGACCGGGCCGACGCCGCGCCGGGCGCGCTGGGACTGACGCCCAGCCTGCGTCTGTTGCTGGGCCTCGCCGCCGTTGCCGTCGTACTGGTCTTCATGCGCACAGCGTCCACGATCATCAACCCCGTGCTGCTGGCGGTCGTCGTCACGATGGCCGTCTCGCCGCTGCTGCACGCGCTCGTGCGCAGAGGCGTTCCGCTGTGGGCCGCCTGGCTGATCACCGTCGTAGTGACGCTGGTCGCCGTTGCCGTCGTGGTAGCCGCGGTCCTCATCGGCGTCGCCCGCCTGATCGGCGAGGTCCCCCGCTATCAGGCACAGCTCGCCGCTCGCTGGCAGCATGCCACAGATGCCCTCAGCCGCCTGGGCATCCAGGCTTCCGGTCTGACCCAGGGGCAGGGCAGCGCCCTCGATCCACATCACGTCGTCTCGCTGACAGTGTCCGCGCTGCACACCGTCAAGCGGGCCGTGTCGCTCGGCTTGCTCACGCTGCTGCTCGTCCTGTTCATGCTGGGTGAAGCGACGACCGTCAGCCTGCGTTTCGCGAGCACGCCGCCGCGCGTGAGCCGTTCGCTGGCGCGGCTCGAGGACTTCACCCGCGACATGCGACGGTTCGTACAGGCGACGACCATCACCGGCCTGATCGAGGGCGCCGTCGTCACGGTGTTCCTTTCGGTGCTCGGCGTTCACTACGCGCCGCTGTGGGGCCTGCTGGCCTTCTCCATGGCCTTCATCCCGACACTGGGCGCGTTCCTGGCCATGGCGCCGCCGGCGTTTCTCGCTCTGCTCGAACTGGGCTGGGGGCAGGCGCTCGCCGTTGTGCTGGGCATCCTGGTGATCTACACCGTCATCGGCAATATCGTGGGGCGCCGTCTGGTGGCCCACCACACGAATCTGTCGCCGCTGGCGGTCGTGCTCTCGGTCGTCGTTTGGGGCTGGGTTCTGGGCCTGCTCGGGGGCCTGCTGGCCGTGCCCATGACCCTGCTCGTGCGCCGCCTGTTCATTGAGGTCTACGACGAGTCGGGCTGGACGAGCGCGCTTCTGGGCAGGCCGCACCACGACCGTGCGAAGACCTGAGGCCGGCGCCGGTCCGCAGGGACCGCGACCGCGACCGCGACAACTTCGTATAGAGTACTTCGCGACTGGGTAATCATGCTCGTGCCACACAGGCAGCGGTGCGCGCGCCGTGCAAGGCCGCGTCCTGCCCGCAGGAGCCAGCCGTCCAACCCGAGTGGGGGTCGCCATGAGCCAGCCGTTCAAGGGCGTCGTCAACGTCGACATCCGCGACTCGACGCCCGACTGGGCGCCGTTCGAGCCGCCCAAGGCGCCGGAGGGCGCGCCCAACGTGGTCTACATCGTGCTCGACGACGTCGGCTTCAGCGCGATGAGCTGCTACGGCGGCCCGATCGACACGCCCAACATCGACCGTATCGCCGCCGACGGCCTGCGCTACACGCAGTGGCACACCACGGCCCTCTGCTCGCCGACACGCTCGTGCCTGCTCACCGGGCGCAATCACACGCGCAACTCGATGGCCTGCATCACCGAGGCGGCAATCGGCTTTCCCAACGCCAGCGGCACCATCCCACCCGAGAACGGCATGCTCTCAGAGATCCTCGGCGAGCGTGGCTGGAACACCTACATGGTGGGCAAATGGCACCTCTGCCCGACCGACGAGATGAACCTGGCCGCGCCGCGGCGCAACTGGCCGAGCGGCCGCGGCTTCGAGCGCTGGTACGGCTTCCTGGGCGCCGAGACCAACCAGTGGTATCCCGACCTGGTCTACGACAACCACCCCGTCGACCCGCCCAGGTCGCCGGAGCAGGGCTACCACCTCACCGACGACATCACCGACAAGGCTCTCGAGTTCATCCGCGACGCCAAGGCGATCGCGCCCGACAAGCCGTTCTTTCTCTACTACGCGCCGGGCGCCTGCCATGCCCCGCACCACGCACCCAAGGAGTGGATCGCCAAGTTCAAGGGCCGGTTCGACATGGGTTACGAGGCGATGCGCGAGCAGACGCTGGCCCGCCAGAAGACGATGGGCCTGCTGCCGCCCGGCACGGAACTGCCGCCGGTCAACCCGATCGGCACGGTCGAGACGCGCACGGGGCCGGACGGCAAGCCGTTCCCGGTGATGGACGTGACCAAGCCGTGGGCCTCACTGTCCGACGGCGAGAAGAAGCTCTTCAGCCGCATGGCCGAGGTCTACGCCGGCTTTCTGGCCCACGCCGACCACCACATCGGGCGCCTGCTCGACTACCTCGAGGAGAGCGGCGAGCGCGACAACACGCTGGTCATCCTGGTCTCCGACAACGGCGCCAGCGGCGAGGGCGGCCCCAACGGCTCGGTCAACGAGTGCCGGCTGTTCAACGGCGTGCCCGACGACCTCGACTCGGCGCTCGCCATGCTCGACGAGCTCGGTGGCCCGAAGACCTACAACCACTACGCCAACGGCTGGGCTATGGCCTTCAACACGCCGTTCAAGATGTGGAAGCGCTACGAGTTCAACGGCGGCACCGCCGACCCGTGCCTCGTCTCGTGGCCGGCCGGCATGAAGCACAAGGGCGAGATCAGGGACCAGTACCACCATGCCATCGACCTGGTGCCGACGATCCTCGACTGTCTCGGCGTCGAAGCTCCGCAGGCCATCAAAGGCCACGTGCAGAGCGACTTCGACGGCGTGAGCATGCGCTACAGCTTCGGCGACGCCTCAGCTGACGGTGCGCGCAAGACCCAGTTCTACTCGATGCTGGGCTCGCGAGGCATCTGGCACGAAGGCTGGAAGGCCGTCACCACCCATCCCACCGTTGCCGGCTGGAGCAACTTCAACGACGACACCTGGGAGCTGTATCACACCGACGTCGATCGCTCCGAGCTCCACGATCTGTCCAAAGAGAACCCCGAGAAGCTCCGCGAGCTCCAGAGCCTGTGGTTCGCCGAGGCCGGCCGCAACGGCGCCTTCCCGCTCGACGACCGCTCGCCGCTCGAGATCATCCTGACGCCGCGACCGCTGCTCGCACCGCCGCGCAACCGCTACGCCTACTTTCCCGACACGGCCGACGTCCCGGAGCAGCAGGCCGTCAACATCCGCAACCGCTCATTTGCGATCGGGGCGCTGGTCGACATTCCGGCTGCCGGCGCCGCAGGTGTCCTGTTCGCCCACGGGGCGCGATTCGGCGGACATGCCCTCTACGTCAAGGACAACCGGCTGCACTACGTGAACAGCTTCATCGGCATGTTCGAGCAGAAGATCGACGCCAGCGAGGACCTGCCGACCGGCGAGAACCTCATCCTCTCGGCGTCGTTCGACAAGGACGGCGAGGAGCCGCGCGGTGTGGCCACCGGTATCCTGTCGCTCTACTACGGCGAGAGAAAGGTGGGCGAGGGTCGTATCAAGACCCAGCCCGGCAGCTTCTCGCTGGCCGGCGAGGGGCTCTGCGTGGGGCGCGACAGCGGCGAGGCGGTCACCGACGACTATCCGGGCGTCTCACCGCATCGTTTTACCGGCGGCACCATTCATCGGGTCGCCGTCGACGTGAGCGGTGAGCCCTACGTCGACCTGGAGCGCGAGGCCCAGGCGATGCTCACGCGGGAGTGACGTGATGGATCCGCTGGCTTCGTGGAACGACGGTGCCGCCAAGCGCGCCATCGCCGACTTCGTCTCGAGTGCGACCGCGGCGGACGGCCCGGCCTTCGTGCCGCCCGCCGCGCGGATCGCCACCTTCGACAACGACGGCACGCTGTGGCTCGAGAAACCCATGTACATTCAGCTCCAGCACGGCCTACGGGCGATCGCCAGGATGGCGGCCGAACAGCCGCAGGTGCGCGAGCGCCAGCCGTTCAAGGCGGTCTGCGAAAAGGACATGGCCTGGTTTGCCAAGGTCCAGACCGACTACTCCGGGGGCGATCCGACCGGCCTCTTGACTCTCGCGACCGGCATCACCGAAGCCTTTGAGGGGATGACGGTCGAGGAGTTCGAAGCCGATGCCCTGGAGTTCCTGACGACCGCTCAGGACGCGCGCTTCAAGAAGCCCTACAAGCAGTTGATCTACCAGCCGATGCTCGAACTGGTCCACTACCTGCAGGCCAACGGCTTTCAGGTGTTTCTCACCTCGGGCGGGGGGCGCGACTTCATGCGTGCCGTCTGTGAGGAGATCTACGATGTCCCGCGCGCCATGGCGATCGGCAGTAGCGTGACGTTCCGCTACGCCGAGGACGCCCATGGCGTGGCCCAGGTGATGCGCACCAAAGAGCTCGAACAGCCGGTCGACGACGGCCCCGGCAAACCGCTGCACATCCATCGCGCCACCGGGCGCCGGCCGATCCTGGCGGCGGGCAACTCAGACGGCGACATCCATATGCTCAGATACGCCGGCGGGCACTCGGGCCCAACGCTGAGCCTGCTCGTGCATCACGACGACGCCGAGCGCGAGTACGCCTACGACGGCGGCGCCGAGAGAGCGCTGGGGCTGGCCGCCAAAGAGGGCTGGCTCGTCGTCAGCATGAAGGACGACTGGCAGAGCGTCTGGGCCTAGC
>PLTW01000026.1 GCA_003164655.1 Actinomycetota bacterium | reverse complement strand
GCCCAGGTTGAAGACGGCAAAGCCGGCGCCCTGGAGCATCATCGCCACGTGGTTCTTGCCGATGTCGTGCAGGTCGCCTTCGACCGTGCCGATGACCACCGCGCCGGTGGCGCCGCTGTCGCCTTCGGCCAGGAACGGCTTGAGCGTGTCGAGCGCGGCCTGCATGGTGCGCGCGCTGAGCAGCACCTCGGGAATGAAGCACTCGCCGGTCTTCATGCGTGCCCCGACGATCTCCATGGCCGGCAGCAGCCCGCCGTCCAGGATCTCGCGGGCGCTCCTGCCCTGGGCGAGGAGCGCCGGAGTGAGGGCCTTGATGAGGTCGCCGTTGCCCTCGATCACGGCCGTCTTGAGTTGCTCGAACAGCGGGTCTGGCACTGGTTCGGTCACTGGACGCCCCTCTCCTGGTCGGCCGCCTGTACGAAGGCGCGCATCTCCTTGACGATGTCGGCGTCGAGCGGCTCGGGCACGTGGGTCTCGATGATCTCCCGGGCCTGGGCCAGGGAGCGCGTGTACAGGTCGGTCGCGCCGTCTGTCTGCCACTCCTCGCGCACGCGGCGGTCGAGCAGCCTGGGCTGCGACTGCTCGCGCATGTGCCGGTAGGTGCTGTCGAGGCTGAGAAAATCGCCGAACGCTCCGACCTTGTGGATCTCGTCGACCATGAGCAGCTCGTCGTTCACGTCGATGCCGTTGACCACGAACTTGATCATCTTGGCGAACTCGTTGTCCATGACGAGCTGCGCACAATCGAAGGTGACACCCGATTCGATCATCCCCGCGCCATAGATGATGCTGGCCCCTGCCAGCGCCACCGTCAGTCCGGTGAGGGTCTTCTCGTGACCGCTCTGGGCGTCACCGAGCTTGGAGTCGCCCTACGCCCCGGCGATGTAGCTCGGCAGGCGGTACTGTTTGGCGAGCTGGGCGACGGCGGCGCCGATCAGGGCGAGCTCGGGCGAGCCCACCGACGCCGAGGCGAACCGCAGGTCCATGGCGGTGGTCGACGAGCCGTAAATGACCGGCGAGCCGCGTTCGGTGAGCTGCGCCAGGACGATGCCCGACAGCACCTCGGCGTTGTGCTGAACCAGCGTGCCGGCCAGCGTGACCGGCGCCGAGCCGCCCGACATGGCCATCGAGAGGATGGTGTCGGGCAGGCCGGCCCGCGAGCACTCGATGATCACCTCGGTGGCGTCGCGGGGCAGCTTGAGCGGGCTCACCGGACAGACGCCGAGCCCCAAAAAGGGCCGCTCGCGCAGCTTGTCGACTCCGCCGGCGACGATCGCCGCGAGTCCGATGCACTTGCGCGCCTCCCACTTGTTGATGGCCTCGCAACCCACCGCCTTGGTGGTGTTGAGCAAGGCCGCTTCCAGGCCGTGCAGCGCGTAGGTCTCGGTGGGCACGTCGGTGGCTCCGACGGCCGACTCGTAGCCGTCGATGTCGCTCATCGCATCGACCAGACGAGCGATGTCGGCGACGTCGGAGATGGTTGGGTCGCGGTACTCGCCGCTGTAGGGATCGATGTACTTGATGCCCTCGTCGAAGTTGGTGAAGGTCACGCGGCCCGGCTCGACGATGAAGTCGCGGTCGGGGGTACGGCCGCAGTAGGTGATGGCCGGCGGGCAGGCGGCCAGGGCGTCGCCGACCACGTGCGGCGGGATACGCACCATGCGCGTGTCGCGCTCTACCAGGCAGCCGCCGTCGGCGAAGATGTCGAGCGGCTCATCGTCTTCGACGAACACCCCGGTGCGTTCGAGCACCTCGAGGGTGGCCAAATGGATGTCGTCGATCTCGTCGGGCGTGAAGACGTTGAGCGACAATCCCCCGCTGCGCGTGCGCCCGGCATGCTGGGATCGTTTCACTTGAGGCACCTCCGACAGAGCCGATGACCGAGAGTCAGTCTACTGAAAGCGGACAGGCGAGTGTGCCGTCGGCGCTAAGTTTGTCCGGGAATTGCGGCGCGAGCCGGGGCACGGGGCCAGTCGGGGCGGCGGGAGCGGGGGCGACGGGAGCCGCGGCGGCGGGAGCCGGCGCGACAGGAGCCGGCGCGGCAGGAGCCGGCGCGGCAGCGTGACAGTCGGGGGCGGGCTTTGTCAGCCCGCCCCCGACGTCGTCACACTGCGCTTGAGCGTGCGTCGCAGTCGCTATCCTGCGGGCGACGTCTGTCCGCCGATCCTGGCCGCCAGGTGGCCGGCGATGTCCCTCGAACCGGATGCTCTATCGCCGCCGGATGTTCCGCGGGGTGCGCGGCGGCTCATCGGCGGAAGGCCGGATGCCGCCGTCGAGCGATGAACCGCAGCGCTCCGCGTTGATGGTCGCACGGCCATCTGGCTAGAAAGACCGTACGGCACGCACGCCGTTCGTGAGGCTCTTGACATAGTCGGCCTGGCTTCCGTTGGCGAAGTTCACCAGCCACGCGTCGTATCCGTCGCCCTCAGAGGAGCTCCAGTAGGCGGCGTTCGCGAAACCGCCGATCGCGGCGCGATTGTTGTAGAGATCGTTCAGTTCAGCCAGGCTGGGCAGGTACCAGTCACTGAAGCCGCCGCCTGCGTAGGCCTTCGCCAGACCGGCCGCGTAGCCACTGCCCGGGCTGTTCTGGGCGACGATCTTCGTCGTGTTGGTCGAGCCGGTCCCAAGGGCGGTGCTTGTGCCTCCCACCAGGCTGGCCTGGAAGCCGGGGAGCGCCCAGATGATGGCGCTGCTCTGGTCGCTGGGCGCGGCGATCAAGCCGTGCGTCTGTCCGGCAACGTAGCCGGGGTCTCCGGACTGCAGGATGTAGGCCACTACGCCGCCGCCATACTGAGTGCCGACCGTTATGCTGGTCGCGTTGAAGGTGACCGGCGAGCCGGTCAGGCCGGCGCTCGTTGCCGTGAGGGTGTTTGCACCCACGGTCGAGCCGAGTCCCCAGCTACCGACCGCGGCGATGCCGCTGGAGTTGGTTGTGGCCGGGGAGCCGGTAACGGTGCCGCCGCCCGTGGCCGCGGTGAAGGTGACGCTCACGCCGGTGACGGGGTTGCCGCCGGAGTCTCTGACGAGGACGCTCGGGGCGATGGCGACGGCCGTGCCGGGCGCTGCCGCCTGGTTGTTGCCGGCATTCATCGCGATCTGTGTCGCGGCGCCCACAGTGAGCGTGAAGGAGCTCGACGTGGTCGGCGTCAGTGCGGTCGGCGTGAAGGTCAGCGTGTACGAGCCTACGGTGCCCGTGATGATGAGGTTCGAGAAGGTGGCCACGCCGCTTGAGTTGGTGGCCACGGTCGTGGCGCCGCTGAGGGTGCCGCTGCCCGAGCCGATCGTGGCGACCACGTTGACGCTCCCCGCCGCGACGTTGTTGTTGCCCGAGTCGCGCAGCTGCACGACCGGCGGGCCGCTCACGGGGACGCCGTTGACGGCGCCGCTGGGCTGGGTGGTGAGCGCGGCCTTGGTGGCCGCCCCGACGGTCACGGTGAGGCTGCCCGAGGTGGTCGGGGTGAGGGTGCCAGAGGCGAAGGTCAGCGTGTAGTTGGTGTTGATGGTGCCCGTCAGGGTGAGGTTGGTGAAGGTGGCCACGCCGCTCGTGGCGGCCAGGCCGCCGGCCTGGGTGCCGCCGACGGTGCTGCCCGTCGATGAGGTCACGGTGATCACGGCGCTGCTGCCGGTCACGACGTTGCCGCCCGAGTCTTCGACCTTGACGATCGGCTGGGTGGCAAGCGAAGCGCCGCAGGGTCCGCCGACCGGTGCAGTTGTGATGGCCAGCTTGCTGGCCGCGCCGACGGCGAGCGTGAAGGGGTTCGAGGCCGCCGCCGCCAGTGAGGCCGGCGTGAAGGTCAGCGTGTAAGAGCCCGCCGTGCCCGTGATGACGAGGTTCGAGAACGTGGCGACACCGCTCGCGTTGGTGGTCACGGTCGTGGTGCCGCCGAGGGTGCCGTTGCCCGAGGTGATCGTGGCGACCACGCTCACCCCAAGGCTCGAGACGTAGTTGCCGTTGGCGTCCTCGAGTTGCACCACCGGCGCGCCGCTCACCGCGACGCCGTTGACGGCGCCGCTGGGCTGGGTGGTGAGGACACCCTTGGTAGCCGTGCCGGCCGTCACGGTGACGTTGGTCTGCGCGGCCGGGGTGAGGGTGCCGGAGGCGAAGGTCAACGTGTAGGGCGTACCGGCGGTGCCTGCCAGGGTGAGGTTGGTGAAGGTAACCACGCCGTTGACGGCGGCCACGGTCTGGGTACCGCCCAGGGTGCTGCCCGCCGAGGAGCTCACCGTGACCGAGGCGCTGCTGCCGGTGACGATGTTGCCGGCGGAGTCTTCGACCTTGACGATCGGCTGAGTGAGAAGCAGAGCGCCGCTGGGTCCGCCGACCGGTGCGGTCGTGATCGCCAGTTTGTTGGCCGCGCCGACGGTCACGGTGACGTAGCCCGAGTTGACCGAGGCGAGGGTGCCGGAGGCGAAGGTCAGCGTGTAGTTGGTGTTGATCGTGCCCGCCAGGGTGAGGTTGGTGTAGGTGGCCACGCCGTTGACGGCGGCCACGGTCTGGGTGCCGCCCAGGGTGCTGCCCGTCGAGGAGGTCACCGTGACCGAGGCACTGCTGCCGGTGAC
>PLTW01000163.1 GCA_003164655.1 Actinomycetota bacterium | reverse complement strand
CGCTTTGTTCCGCAGCCTGCTAGTCGTCTCGCGGTGGCCGTCACGATGAATCACATGGTCGGCGACGCGGCGGCGTTCAAGGCCTACCTGTACCTGCTCTGCGAGATCTACTCGGCGATCGTCGCCGATGCGAAGTGGCGTGGGCCGGTCGCGCTGGCCGGCGACAGAAGCATGCGGCCGGTGCTCCAGCGTTTCGGGATCGGGGTCAGGCTCAAGTCGCTGCTGTCGCAGAGCGCCGAGAACAACCGTTCGGGCGATCGCCGCTTTCCCCTGAGCGAGGGGGCGGATGTGCGGCCCATGATCGTCACTCGCAGACTGAAACGCAAAAGCCTCGAGGCGGTCCAGGGCTACGACGCGACGCGGGGCGCCACCCTGAACGACGCCGTGCTGGCTGCCTACTACCGCTGCCTGTTCCGGACGCTGGCCGTTCCCCGCGGAGCCGAGTTGCGCATACCGATCATGATCGACATGCGCCGCTACCTCGGCCAGAGCGCTGGGCCCGGCGCCCTGGCCAATCTCTCGTCGACGGTGATCACGCGTCTGGAGCACAGACCCCAGGAAGGCTTCGCCGGCACGCTCGGCAGAGTCAAGGCCGAGATGGACGACAAGAAGCAGGGCGATCTCTGCCTCAACGGCTTCGTCAAGCTCGCCGTGGTCTACGGTTCGCTCTCCAGCCGACGCGCGAACCGCCTGCTGAGATCGAGGCTGAAGAACCCCCTCATCTGCATGACCAACGTGGGCGTCCTGGACTCGGCCAGGCTGTCGTTTGCCGGTCTGCGCCCTCGCGACGCCTTCCTGTGCGGCTCGATCAAGTACAAGCCCCACTTCCAGCTCGCCATGAGCTCGTACGACGGCGAGCTCACTCTCAGCTCCAATCTCTATGGCAACGCCGACGACGAGCGGCGCGTCGCATCCTTTCTGGACGAGGTAGAGCGAGAGCTCGCGGCGGGTACAACGTCGTTCATGAGCGCGTCACCAACTTCGGCGTTGTGAGCGACGGGCCGCAGTCGACCGGGCGGGTGCTCGTGACGGGCGCCGGCGGCGCCGTTGGGCGCGAGCTGGTGACCATGCTGTTGAGCGCCGGCGCCCTTGTGCGAGCGGCCGTTCATGGGCGCGACGATCTGGTCCCCGAAGAAGACCTCGACATGGACCGCGTCTACGTCGACTTTGCGGCGCCCGACTCGTTGCTCGCCGCCATGCGGGACGTCGAGGTCGTCTACCTTCTGACCCCGCAGGCGCCGCAGGCGGCAGCGCAGGTGCGGGCGGCCGTGGCCGCCGCACGCACCTGCGGCGTGCGGCGCATCGTGCGCCAGTCGCTGTGCCACGCCGACACCGGTCGCGACGGCCTCAGCCGCTGGCATCGCGAGGCCGAGGCGATCGTCGCCGCCTCGGGCCTGGCCTACACCGTCCTGCGGCCCAACTCGTTCATGCAGAACTTCGTGACGATCTACGCACCCACGATTCGCAGCGCCGACTGCTTTCGGCTGCCGCTCGGCGCCGCGGCGATGAGCAGCGTCGACGTGCGCGACGTCGCGGCAGCGGCGACAGCCGTGCTCATGGACGAAGTCGACGCCGACGTCTTCACGCTGACGGGGCCGAGCGCGCTGACCGGCGCCGCGATGGCGGCCGCCCTCAGCGATGTGGCAGGTCGCCCGATCACCTACGTGGACGAGCCCGAGGACGCCGGCCGGCCGGCCGGCGACGAGACACAGCGGGCCGTCAGCGCGGCCCTGCGCGAGTTCGGCGCCGAGATGCGCGCCGGCCGGCTGGCCAAGGTGACCGGCGACGTCGAGCGGCTCACCGGTCGCCCGGCGATCGGTTTCGACCAGTTTGTCCGCGACCACGGCTGGGCGTTCGTCGCCACAGATCGGTCCGGGCACATGCAGACCGACGCTGGGTCGATCAGGGACGGTTGAGACGACGGAGCTGCCTGCCGCGGTTGCGGGCACGACCGCGCCAGGCGGCTCACGAATGTCGAGCGCCGCGGGCAGCGACGTCCCAGAGATGCTGCACGGCGTACGCGCGCCAGGGTCGCCAGGGAGCGGCGAGCCGCGTGGCGCTCGCGGCGTCGTGCGGCCGGCCGAACAGCTCCAGCGCGCGCCGTACGCCGAGGTCGGTCGCCGGGAACGCGTCGGTGTCACCAAGCCTCATCATGATGCAGGAGACGGTCCACTCACCGATTCCCGGGATCTCGCGCAGGCGCTCGCGCAGTTCGTCGCGGTCGGTGGCGACGCTGACTACGATACGCCCTTCGGCGATCTCCCGGGCCAGGGTCAGCACCGTGCGCCGGCGTGAGGCGGGCATGGGCAGCAGAGCGGGGTCGGCGGCGGCCAGCGCCGCCGCGTCGGGAAAGGTGACTGTCAGTGTGCCGTGCGGGGTGGCCAGCGGGCTGCCGAGGGCGGCCGCCAGGCGCGCGGCGACGCCGCGCGCGCCGGAGACCGAGATCTGCTGGCCGATGACGGTGCGCACGGCGAGCTCGGCGCCGTCGACTGCCCCAGGCACGCGCCGTCCGGGCGCTCTGCGCACGAGGGCGCCGAGCAAGGCGTCGCCCTCGAGAGCGCCGTCGACGGCTTTGGAGTCGGCGTCCAGGTCGAGCAGCGCCCGACAGCGTCCCACGGCGGCCGCCAGGTCGCGCAGGTCGCCGAGGCGCAGCCGGCACTCGATGTGGCCGGCACAAGGCGCGAGCTCGGCGATCCCGGCGCCGTGCGGCAGCCGCAGCGTGCGCCGGTAGAGGCCGACGTCGACCTCCTCGATGCCGGGCACGGCGCGGGCGGCCAGAAAGCTCAGCAGCGTGCCGCCGTCGAACGGTTCGCGGCGCGGCAGGCGCAGGAGCAGTGAGCCGGGCTGCGCAGGGGCGGCGGGNNCGGGTTCAGCGAGTAGACCGCCCGCACGGTGTCATTGAACTGCCGCAGACTGGCAAAGCCGGCCGCGAAGGCCACATCGCCAAAGGGCACGGCGGTCGTTTCGATCAGCAGGCGGGCCGTCTGGGCGCGCTGGGCTCTGGCGAGGTCGAGCGGCCCTGCCCCGAGCTGCTCCGTGAGCAAGCGGCGCAGGTGACGGGGGCTGTAGGAGAGCCGTCGCGCGAGCCCCTCGACACCTTCGCGGTCGACTACGCCGTCGGCGATCAGGCGCATCGCTCGCCCGGCTACGTCGGCGCGCAGGTTCCACTGCGGCGAGCCCGGCACGGCGTCGGGCCGGCAACGCAGGCAGGCCCTGAAGCCGGCCGTCTGGGCCGCGGCTGCGGTGGGGTAGAAGCGCACGTTCTCGCGGCGCGGGGTCGTGGCCGGGCAGCTCGGCCGGCAATAGATCCCGGTGGTGGTGACGGCCACGAAGAACCAGCCGTCGAAGCGCGCGTCGCGGCTTTGCATGCTTCGGTAGGCGGTCTCGAAGTCCGGCTGCATGGGTTGATTCTAACCGGCTCGTCGCGAGGAGACTGGCGAGAATCGGCCGGGCTCGTTCACCCCGGGCAGTGCCGGCCGAAACCCGCCGGACGGGGTGCCCGCGCGGTGCGACCATCATGGCGATCGATGCGATGCGATGCGATGCGATGCGATGCGATGCCTCGCGATGCGGCGCGGCGCGTATCGTGGCGAGACCGTGACGCTGGTCACAACCAGGGAGGATGCGATGACGACTGGCTCAGAGACCGCCCGGCGGGCGGTCACGACGACTCCGATCGGCGAGCTCCTGCTCGTCGCCCGGGCCGGAGCGCTCTGCGAGATCCATCTGCCGGACGCGGCAAGCGATGCGCCGCGAGAAACGGAGCCGAGCGCCGCGGATGCCGTGCTCGAGGAGGCGACGCGGCAGCTCCACGACTACTTCGCCGGCCGGCGGCGCGAGTTCGACCTTCCCCTGCGCCCCGAGGGGAGCGAGTTTCAGCGCCGGGTGTGGCTGGCGCTGCGGTCCGTGGGCTACGGGGAGACCGTGACCTACGGGCAGCTCGCGCGAGCCATCGACCGGCCTGCTGCGGCGCGCGCCGTGGGCGCCGCTCTGGCGCGCAACCCGCTGCCGCTCGTTTTGCCCTGCCACAGGGTGATCGGCGCCCGCGGCGACCTGCGGGGGTTCGCCGGCGGGGTCGCCCTCAAGCGCCGCCTGCTCGAGACAGAGGCGGCTCGTCGCGACATGGCGAGACGGTCGCCGCGGCAGGCAGCCATGCCTGCCGTCGGGACCAGGGTGTGACCGAGCGCGCGCGCCTGCGCTTCGCCGCGGTGCGACGCGGGCGCCCTTGCGGGGCGACAGCGGCGGCGCGCCCAGCCCGCAGCGACGCGATCTACACCGACAGCGGACCGACCAGCTTCCAGGCGGTCTGCCAGGCGCCGTTGTTGCGGAGCTGCAACGAGATGTTCAGGAACGCCAGCGCTTCCAGGGCGCGCGCCGCTTCGAGGGGGCCGGCGTCGATGGGCCTGAAGCCGATCGCACCCACGAGCTCGAGCACGGTGGCCTTGGCCGGCTCGTCGTCGGCGGCGACAAAGCCGTCGGCCTGGACCCCGTCGATACGGGGGTCGGCCTGCCGGGAAGCGAAGGCGGTGTTGAAAGCCTTCACGACTTTGGCGCCCTTGGCGCGTGCCTGTACCTGCTCGGCCGCCGAAATGCCCTCGATGGCGAGGCCCTGGTAGTCGGCACGCAGCGGGTTGGTCGCGTCGATCACGATCTTGCCGGTCAGCCCGTCGCCGAGCTCGTCGACCACGTCGGCGAGGGCGCCGTAGGGCACCGCCAGCACGACGACGTCGGCGTCGCGCACGGCGTCGCGGTTGGTGGCTGCCGCCCGCCCGCCCGCCGCTTCGGCGACGGTGCGCGCCTTGGCGAGATCCCTTGAGCTCACCGTCACGTCGTGGCCGGCGCGTACGATCGAGCCCGCCAGCGCCCCGCCGACGTTGCCGGCTCCGATAATGGCGATCTTCATGGTGCTGCCTCCTGGTTGTCGTTGCCCGGTCGGTGCCCGCACCTGCCGCCGGTCGCCCGGCGATCGTGGCGGCGGGCTGGGGGGCTTCGCACTAGTTGCGTGCGGGAGTATTCTGACCGGTACTGACGTGGGCCAAACGCGGGTACAAGAAGGATCATGGAAGAGCCACCAGATAACGCCGCGGCCGTTCGGCGCCAGCGCGCCGTCGTCGCTCTGTGGGGCGACCTCACCCAGGTGACCGACCTGGTGCGCACCCACCTTGTGCGGCTGCTCGAGGCCGGCCCCGGTCTGGCGCCCGAAGACGTCGAGCTTCTCATGCTGCTCGCCGACGCCCCCGAGCGCCGCTTGCGCATGATCGACGTGAGCGAGTCGCTGCGGCTCAGCAAGAGCGGCGTGACGCGGCTGGTCGACCGTCTTCAGGAGCGCGACCTCGTGGTCCGCTCCGCCTGCCCAAGCGACCGGCGTGTCGTCTATGCGCAGCTCACCGAGCGGGGCGCGACGGTGCTCGAAAGCGCGGCGCCGATCTTCGTCTGCGGCCTCATGGAGCACCTTGGCAGCCGGCTCGACGAAGCGCGGGTCGAGCGGCTGCGCGCCGACCTGCGCCACCTCGCCGGAGACGCGACGTGACGCACGACGGGAAAGACGCCGTGGTGTGCGACAACCCGGCCGTCGGGCGCTACGAGCTCTTCGTCGACGGTGAGCTCGCCGGCCTTGCCGTCTACACGCTGAGCGGCGACACGATGACCATCCCGCACACCGAGGTGCAGCCGCGCTACGAAGGCCGGGGTCTGGGAGCTCGCCTGGCAAAGTTCGCGCTGGACGACGCCCGGCGGCGTGGGCTGCGCGTGGTCCCCCGCTGCCCGTTCATCGCCGCCTACATCGAGCGTCACCCCGAGTACGCCGACCTGGTGGTGGGCTGAAGGTTACGGTGACCGAGCGTCAGCCGCGCGGCGCGGACGGCGAGCGCTCGAGCCGGTCGCGATCCCAGCCGGCCAGCCGGGCGCCGGCCGCGTAGGTCGACTCGCAGAACGAAAGCAGGGCGGCAGGCGGGTCGGCGCTGCGGCGAATGACGTCGTAGGGCACGATGAACTCGCCGGCCTCGGGGCTCCAGAACGCGCCTGCGGGCGCCACGGCGACCGTCTCGACGCCGGCGGGCTTGGGGTAGGTGTAGGCAAAGAACGCCGGTTCGGGCGAGCGCTCGTCGCCGGGCCAGAAGCCGACCAGCGACTGCTCGGCGTCCATGGCCACGCGCTCGATCGCGCCGCAGTCGAACGGCGGGTTCGCCGCGCGGCCCGAGAATCTCGCCACCGACAGGTCGAACGTCCCCCACCAGAGGTCGACGGGCGTCTGCTTGCCACGAAAACCCGAGCGGAACTGGTCGAACACGGCGGCGACGCGCGTCCAGGTCTGAAAGAGAGACGCGAGGCAGTCCCGGTCGCAGCTCGAGTGGCTTGTGTCGGTCGCGCACGACACGGACTCGGGCATCTCGACGCTCATCGGGTCGATGGTCACCTCGACGCCCAGTTCCTCGAGCGCCGCCATGACGCCGGCGTAGAACTCGCAGACGGGCCGCGGCTCGAGCGCCATGACCCGCCGGGCGCCGTCGCTCAGGTCGAAGCGCAGCTCGTGACTCGTAAGGTCGAACTCGATCGACAGGCTGCGGTCGCCGGCCCACAGGAGCTGGGTCATGAGGCCGCGGGCCGTGAGGCGCAGCGGCGCCTGGGCCCACGCGGCCATGGACGGGGTCAGCGCGATCTGCACCTTGCCGATCACCTGCGTCGACAGATGGAGCGTGGTCAGGGTGTCGCGGCACGCCCCCGAGTCGAGTGCCGGCCAGGTCGTCTGCTGGGCCATCGGATTCTCCTTACCTCGAGTCGGCACGCCATCAAGTGGGTCGTTCCAGGGTAGAACCGCTCCGAAACGTTGTGGGACCGAGAACCGGGCGACTGAAGGCAAGGAGGCGTCATGAGCACGCCGGAAACGACGAACTGCACCCACACCGACCAGATCCGCGAGGTAGTGCCGTCCGGGGAGGGCTGCCAGGAGTGCCTCGAGTCCGGCGACGGCTGGGTCCATCTGCGCCTGTGTCTGACCTGTGGCCACGTAGGCTGCTGCGACTCTTCGAAGAACAAGCACGCCAGCCGCCACGCCCTCGAGACCGGCCATCCGATCGCCAGCTCGTTCCAGCCCGGCGAGGACTGGCGCTGGTGTTACATCGACGAGACGTACGTCTGAAAGGCGCGCGACGACGGCACGCCACGAGAAGCGAGGTGAGCAGCGATGACGGGCTACGAAAAGCCCAGCGACGAGGAGCTGCGGAGGCGATTGACACCACGGCAGTATCAGGTCACCCAGCACGAGGGCACCGAGCCGGCCTTCGACAACGACTACTGGGACGAACATCGCGACGGCATCTACGTCGACGTCGTCTCGGGCGAGCCGCTGTTCAGCGCGCGCGACAAGTACGATTCCGGCACGGGCTGGCCGAGCTTCACGCGGCCGCTGCGCCCCGACGCGGTCGAGACGCGTCGCGATCACAAGATGATCCTGCCGCGCACCGAGGCGCGCAGCGCCGCCAGCGGCTCACATCTCGGTCATGTGTTCGGCGACGGCCCCCAGCCCACCGGCCAGCGCTACTGCATGAACTCGGCGGCGCTGCGCTTTGTGCCTCGTGAGCGCATGGCCGAGGAGGGCTACGGCGAGCTGCTGACCCTGTTCGACGAGCCGGCGGGCGAGGCCGCGGACGGCTGATCGTTGCCGGCCGAAAGAACCCCAAAAAGGGACGAGCCCCGCGGGGGACGGGGCTCGCCTAGGGCTTGGGGTTGCCCTTGAGGGGGGTCGCCAGTAAGTATTGACGCTCGCGTTTAAGTCCGTGTTAAGCACGGGCGAACTAATGTGAAACGTGAACCTCCCCGCTCCCGGGAGATTGCCCGGCGAGGGCCGGCGCGATCGTCTCGGCCGCCTCCTCCCGCATCGTCGGGATGGTGTGTGAGCAGGCATCGAGGCAGGCGGAACGCTGGTCGACGCAGCTCGCCCCCGGATGCCGACCATGAGTACAATTGGCCAACGTGGACTGCGAGACCAAACGCCAGAAGCGTTGCGCGGCCGCAAGACCTGCGGCGACGGCCTGCGAAAGCGGCGACGCGCCGGTGATCGACGAGGGCGCCGTGTCGCCGACCGAGGGCCGCGCGGCGCCGACCGCCGGCGGCGATCGAGTGGTGAAGGTCGCCGTCGCTGTGATCGTCGTCCTGGGTCTGTTCCTGCGTATCTGGATCCTCGGCCGTGCGCCGATCACCGCCGATCAGGCCGTCGTCGGCCTGATGGCGCGCGAGATCCTTCACGGTCACTTCTTCGTTACTTTCTGGGGACAGAACTACGGTGGTGGCGAGCCCTACGTCGTGGCCGCGCTGTTCGCGCTGCTCGGCCAGTCGCGCCTGGCGCTCGGGCTCGCTCCGGTCGTGTTGTCGGCGATCGCCGCGCTGCTCGTCTGGCGCGTCGGTCGACGACTGTTCGATCAGCGCACGGCCGTGCTCGCGGCGCTGATCTTCTGGGTCTGGCCCGAGGTCTACGTCTACCTGTCCACCGTCGAGTGGGGATTTCGCTCCCTGACGCTCGTCTGTGGCCTGGCGGTCCTGCTCTATGCGCTGCGACTCGCCGGACCGCGCTCGTCGCGCCTCACCGACTGGGCCGCGCTCGGGCTGTTTCTCGGTCTCGGCTGGTGGTGCTCGCCGGAGATCGCTTACTATGCCGTTCCCGCCCTGTTGTGGCTCATCTGCTGTGCGGTCCGGCGTCGGGCCCATCTGCGACCGGCGGCCTTCTTTGTGCTGGTGGGCGCGACGACGTTGGGCGCGTTGCCGTGGCTGGTCGTCAACGTCGGCGACGCGTATCAATCTCTGCGGCCCGGGCCGCAGCCTCACGGCATGCCCTGGATGGAACGCCTGAGCACCTTTTTCGTTCATGTCGCGCCGCTGGTTCTGGGCGTCCGGCTGCGCGGGACCGGCGCCTGGCTCGGTGGCCCCGTGTTCGGCCTGACGCTCTACGGCCTTCTCGCCGTCCTCATCGTCACCTGGGTCGTCGTTCTGGCTCTCGAGCGCCGTGCCGTGCCGCTCGTCGTCTTTGTCGCGCTGTTTCCGCTCGCCTACGCGACCTCGCCCTTCTCGTGGAACTGGAAGGACGGTCGCTACGCCGTCTACCTGGCTCCGGTGCTGGCGCTGCTCGTGGCGTCGGCGCTCAGTGCGATCGCGCGCAGGCCATCGCGGCTGGCTCGAGCTGCGCCCGTGCTCGGTCTTGTCGCGGCGCTTGCCTTGACGGCGGCAGCAGCGGCGCGACTGGCGCCGTACGTACCACTCGCGGGCAGCAGCGGATCACGATCGAGCTGGACGAGCTGGCGAGCCGACCCAAACGAGTGGCTGCGGCCGCTCCTTACGACGCTCGAACGCTCACACGTGAGGACCGTGTACGCGGGCTACTCGCTGGCCTACCCCTTGACCTTCGAGGCGCACGGTCGGGTGGTGGCCTCCTACGCCGGTGACGCTCACTACCCCCCGTATCTTGCCGTCGTTGCGCGCAGCCGCCGCCAGGCCTGGGTGTTCCCCACGCCCTCGGCGCTGGGCGCGCTCGATGCGATCGACAGCGTTCAGCTCTGGCTGCCCTCCGTGACGCTGGCCGACCTCGAGAGCTACCTCAAGCAGCACGCCGTCCCCTATCGAATCCAGAGCGCGGGGTACTTTACGATCGTGTACCCGGCGCGTGCCGTGGTCGTCGGCCAGTAACGGACGCTCGGCTACCGGCCCCGTGATCCCGCCGGCGCCGCCTCTCTGCCCTGGGTGTCGGTCATCAGCACGACGATGAGCAGCAGTGCCTGCACAAGCACGAGGAACGTGTACTTGCTGGCCTGCAGAGACGGAGCGACGAGCTGAGACGAGCGCCCGAGGAAGATCATGCAGAACGCCAGAGCGCCGAAGAGAACGGTCCACACCACGCCGGGGTGACGCCTCATGGTCGCCACCACGGCGGCCAGCACGGCCAGCGGAAACACACACAGTACGAGCCTGTAGTCGATGCTGATCGCAGGGACGATCGACATCGGGGGCACGCAGGCGGCCGCGGCCAGGACGATCCGCCGGTCGCTGCGGCCCCGCCGGACCAGAACCAGCAGCGTGATTGCCCACAGGCTCAGCGGCACGACGAGGAGCGGATACTCGATCCAGGATGGCGCCCAGCTCGTGTTGCCGCGCAGCAGATAGGCCAGCGAGGCCGCGGAGCTGTTCCACAGCCCCAGGCCCCCGTGGTCGACCTGCAGGGAGTTCAGAGTGGCAAAGGAGCTCCGCAGATTGGCCGGGCCGCCGACCAGAAACACCACGAGGGTCGTGACCACCACGGGTAGCAGTGCGCGCCGGCGATAACGCCAGAAGATCACGACCAGCAGGATCGCGGGATAGAGCTTGAGACCCACGGCGACGGCAAGGGCTGCTGCCGGCGGCCAGGCCGACCCGGGCAAGCGGATCATCAACCACACCGCCAGCAGGCAGAAGACCAGCGCGTAGAGGTCGATGTTGCCCCTCTCGACGGCGAACATGAACCCGTACGAGGTCATCAGCCAGAATCCCATGACGAGCGCGATCAGCGGCGCGCCGACCGTACGACCTGGCCCCGGCATGTCTGAAGGGCACGCCGCCCTGGTGGCGAGCTGGGCGCTCAGCACAGCGGCCACCACCGCGAGCGCGACCAGCACGCCGACCTGGATGGCATAGCCCGTCGAGAAGCTCACCAGGGTAAACGGCCGCCCCAGGAGCAGCGTCAGTGGGGGCCAGCCGCTGCGGGCCGTCGAGAACGCCCGGGCGGGACTGTACAGCCCGTCGCGAAAATCGATGCCGGTGGGACTGACGAGCGGCAGCAGCCAGCCCCAGACGAGCCTGCCGAACTTGAACCAGTAGACGAGGAAGTTCCAGCCCAGCCCGGCCAGGGCGATCACGCCCAGCCAGACCACGGCGTTGAGCGCCGCACGTCCGGCGCTGATGGCGGCGAGAGCGCTGACGGCGCCCACCACGGCGAGCGGAACGGCAAAGGCCAGGCGCGGCACGACGACGTAGTAGCCGCCGCCGCGCGCGAGCACCAGCACGGTCAAGGCAAGCCCGAAGACACCGACCGTCAGCCCGATCCAGCCACCGCGGTCTCTCACCGCCGGCTCCTGATCAGCGGCCATCCGCCACGTCCCGAACCATTGACAGCTTGCGTATCAATGCCTGTCCGTTCAAGCCTTCGTCTGGGGGATCGGGCGCCGGGCACGGAACGCCTCGGTGGTGCGCCCGGGTTTTCGGCGGAGCCCGTCGGCGGCCCTGCCCCTTGCGGCTTGACTATTCGCCGCTGCGGCGGGGGTCTCCCCCAAGACCGAGGCAAAGAACTGCGTCGAGACCTCTGACATTCGGGCGACGATCACCCGCCCCTGGCGCGCCGGGAGTTACAGTACGTCCGGTTGCCGAAAACGGCAGGAAGGACGACCCGTACACATGACAGAGCCGAGTCAGAGCGAGGCGCCGCTCGTCGAGGCGCTGCGCGCCTACCGTGAGCGGCATACCGCGGCCTTTCACACGCCGGGCCACAAACTCGGCGCCGGCGCGCCGGCCGACCTGAGCGACGCTCTCGGCGAGCGCTTTCTCACGGCCGACATGGGTATCGCCAACGGCCTCGACGACACCCAGGAGTCGGGCGGCCTGCTGCGCCGTGCCGAGGATCTGGCGGCGCAGGCCTGGGGAGCCGAACGTGCGTTCTTTGTGCCCAACGGCTCGAGCGGCGGCCTGCAGACCCTGGTCATGGCGGTCGCCGGGCCCGGCGACGAGGTCATCGTGCCGCGCAACGCCCACAAGTCGCTGCTCGCGGGCCTGATCCTCGGCGGCGCCCTGCCGGTGTACGTCGAGCCGACCGTCGACGACGACTGGCAGGTAGCGGTGAACGTGCCGCTCGAGGCCTTCGTCGCGGCCATCGAGGCCCACCCTCGGGCGCGCGCCGTCTTTGTGACCTCACCGAGCTACAACGGCTTCTGTGCCGACGTGCCGGGTTTGGCGGCGGCGGCTCATGCCGCCGGACTGCCGCTCGTGGTCGACCAGGCCTGGGGAGCTCATCTGCGCTTCTCGCCGGCGCTGCCGATCGACGCCATGGCGGCCGGCGCCGACGCCGCCGTGGTGAGCGTCCACAAGCTGCTCGCCGGTCTGTCACAGGCGTCGGTCGTGCTCGCTCGAGGCGGGCGGATCGACGTGGATCGCCTGCGCACCATGGTCACCATGCTGCGCACGACCAGCCCGCTCGCGGCGATCTACCTGTCGATCGACGCCGCGCGGCGGCAGATGGTCGAGGGCGGCGAGGCGCTCTGGGGCGAAGCCCTGCGCCTCGCCGCCCTCGCACGCACACGCCTGGCCGCCACCACCGGCATCGTCGTGCTGGACCGCGACGACGCGTTGCGGTCCGGCTCGGTCGACTTCGACCCGGTTCGTCTGACGATCTCGGCGGCTGACCTCGACCTGGCGGGTTACGAGCTCGAGCGCCGGCTGCGCGCCGACCACGCTGTCGCTGTCGAGGCCGCCGACGCCCACAACATCGTCGCCAACATCACCTTCGGCGACTCCGCGGGCACCGTCGACCGACTGGTCGTCGCGCTCGAGACGATCGCCGCCGATGCGGACGCCGGGCTCGCGGAGCGCACTCGCGCTCGCGCCGCCGCAGGCGGTGCGCCGGAGGCCGGTGGCGGCAAGAAGGCGGCAAGTGCGGCGTCGCCCACCTTGCCGTTCTTCACGCGTCTGGCATGCAGCCCGCGCGAAGCGTTCTTCGGCCCCGCCGAAGCGTTGCCGCTATCGGCCTGCGTCGGACGCGTGAGCGCCGAGATGGTCGTGCCCTACCCGCCGGGCATCCCCGTGCTGGGCCCGGGCGAGGAGATCTCGGCGGAGACGGTCGGCTATCTGGCGGCGGCGGCGCGCGGCGCCTTGGTCCAGGGTCCGCGAGATCTTTCGCTGGCGACGCTGCGTGTCGTGACGCGCCCCGGGTAGCCGTCGGTGACGCGCGGTGTCAGGCGATCTCCGCGGCGTGCGCCGACGAACGGTGTCAGGCGATCCCCGCGGCGCGCGCCGGCACGTGGCGTCTAGCCGTTGCCCCTGGGCAGCAGCGGCTCATCGGACGGGGCGATCTGCGGCATCTGGCCGCGCAGATCGATGAGCTTCTGGCGCAGCTCGCCCTGAAGCTGGACGATCTCGCCCTCGGCCTGCAAGCGCCGCTGGCGGCCTTCGTCCTGGATGCGGATCGTCTCTTCGAGGGTGGCGATCAGGTCTGAGTTGACCTTGCGCAGCGTCTCCACGTCGACCACGCCGCGCTCGACCTCGCGACCGACCTTCGCCTGGCCGTCGCGCAGCAGCTCGGCGTTCTTGGCCAGCAGCTCGTTGGTGGTATCGCTGACCTGATGCTGCAGCTCGAGCGCCTTTTGCTGGCGGTAGAGGCTGATGGCGATGACGATCTGGTTCTTCCAGAGCGGCACGGTCGTGAGAATGGAGCTCTGGATCTTCTCGACCAGGTCCTGGTCGGATCCCTGTATGAGGCGGATCTGGGGCGCCGTCTGGACGGCGATCATGCGCGTGAGCCGCAGGTCGTGCAGGCGGCGCTCGAAGCGCGTCACGGCCTGGTGGAAGTCGGCCAGCCGCTGGGCCGCCATGGGGTCGCTCGACGTGCGCGCGTCGAGCTCGAGCTCGGGCAGGCGCACCGTGTGCAACTGCTCGAGTACCTGCTCGCCGGCGGCGATGTACACGTCGAGCTGCTTCAGGTACTCGAGATTGAGCTCGAACATCTTGTCGAGGATGGTCATGTCCTTGAGCAGCCCCATGCGCGAGCGCTCCAGGGCGTCGACGATGCGGTCGATACTGCCGGCCACCTTCTGATACTTGGCGGCGAAGCGGTTGAAGACGTTCGAGAAGCGTCCGACGATCGGGATGTGGGCCTTGCCCGAGGGGCTGAGGGCGTCGATGTCGAGCTCGCGGACCTTCTTGAGCAGTTCGTTCAGGGCCTGGCCGCCGGCGCCGGCGTCCTTGTTGCGCACGTCGCCGAGCAGCGAGTCGGCAAAGTTGGCGATGCGGCTCTGCGCCGGCAGGCCGTAGGAGATGACCGAGGTGCCGTCGGTCACATCAACGGCACCGGCGATCTCGGCGATCTTCGTCTTGTCGGCCGCGGTCAGAGCCCCGGCGACCGGCGCCGCGGCGCCGGTCACGCCGGTCGCCTCGCGCGTCACGTCGGGCGGCATGGGTATCGCCGGCACGGCGGGCGGCCCCGGCGACGTCTCGACGGGCTTGTCATTCCCTGCCTGTTCGCGCTCGAACTCGTCGGTCATCGGCGTCTCCCAATCTCGCTCTCGACCTCGGGTCTCCTGTACCCGCGCAGGCGACCGCCGAACATGCGCCAAACGCCCGCCGCGCTCGGCGCGAGTCTACACCTCTGTCTCGAGCCCCCCGGTCTGGCTGAAGTAGTCGTCCATGCGGACGGTCTTTTCGAGCAGCTCGATCTCGCTTTCGAGGTCGAGCACGCGGTCGCCGAGCACGTTGGCGAGCTGCCCGTCGAAGGCGGTCTGCACGCTGTCGAGCGAGGCCTCGGCGCGGGCCAGGGCGCGGGCGATCTCGGGCGAGCCCGTGGGGCGCGAGGCCAGCAGGGCGTAGCCATCGACGATGCGCTGCGCGGCGTCCAGGTAGTAGGTCAGAAAGCCGCGCGCGGCGTCGACCTTGCGCGGGCTGGTGACGAGCTCGCTCAGGATCTGGTCGGCCGTCTCGCAGAGCCGCACGACCTTGTCCTGCACGACGCGCTTGCCGATCGCGCCGGCAGTCTCGCGGACGGCGTCGACCTGGCGGCGGGCGCCGAGGATGACCTCGCCCGCCGCCTCGTCCATGCCCTTCGGCAGGGGCGGGCGCGCGGCCGGCGGCAGCAGGCGCGGGTCTTGCGGCGGCGCCGGCAGCGAGTTTCGCGGCGCGTCGCCGAACATCACGGCACGATAGTAGGGCCGCAGATAGAGCGCGTGAGCCACCGAGGCGGCCGACACGAACAGCTGCAGCACCACGAAGCCGTGAAACAGCTGCGTGCCGAACGACGCCGCGGTCAGGATCAGCGGCATGAGGTAGGCAAATCCGGCGAGGGTCCAGGCGGCATGGCGGGCGCGGACGCCGATGTAGACGAACGCGAGCCAGTTGAAGAAACCCAGCGTGAAGGTCCAGCCGATCCACAGTGAGTGGCGCCACCAGAACCGGAAACGTGCCTTGCCCGGCGAGAAGGGCGCGTACTCACCCTCGTAGGGGGCCACCCCCGTCGCCGTGCTCGCCTTGAGCTGCTGCACGTCGCGCACGGCGGTGGCCGGGTGGCCGTTCTCACAGGCGCCGTAGGGGGTGAGCCACACCCAGCGGTCACAGACCTGGCAGAATCCTCCGAGCGGCATGTCGTCTCCGTCGTCTCAGGGGCGCGCGCGCCGCCCCTCGTCTCCTTTTCTGTCCGTAGCATAGCCCGCGTCCGGGAGCGGTACACCTCTCGGCGACCCCTTTGGGTTCCCGGTTGCCCATAGGCGGGCATCAACAGGACTATCTTCTTTGTGCTCATCATCCACGGCGCCGCCGACGCCCGCGCGCCGCGCGAATCGGAGATCTGAGCGCGTGCCGGGAGCGGCCGCGTGACGCCCCGGCCACCACCCGATACCATGGCGCCATGGACCCCGATGTCGCCGTCGCTCGCCAGCTCGTCGATGCGTTTACGGACGCGCTCGACGAGGGCGACCCCGACGCCCAGGAGTACGCCGAGGAACAGCTCGCCGATTTTCTCGACGATACCGACGAGGGCACCGCCGACGAGGTCCTCGTGGCGCTCCTCGACCTGCCGCTCGACGCGGACACGCTGCCGCTGCTGAACGAGATCTCGGCCCGGCTGGCGCGCCGGGCCCCCGGCGTGGTCGAGGCCCTGCTCGAGGCCGTGCTCGGCGAGGCGCCGCCGGAGCTCAGCCTGCGCGACGTGGTCTCGGTGGCCGGCGCGGTGGGCGCTCTGCTCGAAGCGGCGACTCGCAGCCCCGACGTGCCGCCGCGCACCGAGAACGCGCTCTCGGTCCTCGATGCGCTGACCCAGGGCGACCTGATCCTGGGGCTGATCGAGGTCCTCGAAGGGTCCGCCGACGAGCGGCTCAAGCAGGCCGCCGCCGAGATGCTCGTCGACATCGGCGAGCCCGCCGTCGAGCGCCTTAAGATGAGCTTGCGCGACCGCGACGCCGCGCCGTGGGTGGTCGACGTCCTGGTCGATATCAGGGATCGGCGCGACCCGGGCCGCTACGAAGCCGGAGACGCAGCCGGCGACGCAGCCGGCGACGCAGACGGTGAAGGGCTCGCCGACGCACCTTTGGGTGACGCTCGCAAAGACGCGGCCGCCGACCCGGCGGCGAAAGACGACCCATCCGGTTCAGCCGCGCACCTGCCCGGCGGCGACCTCATCGCTCGCGACTTCGACGCCTTTCTCGACAAGTTCAAACGGGAGACCGGGCAGCGCTGACGACCCGGGTGCGGGACCGCGCCCCTGCCTTGCGCTTTTCCCTTCAGGTCCAGCGCGTGCGTTCCGATACCTGCCTGAGATTCGTAGTCGACACCGGGGGAGACGATGGCTGCGTGTGCCGTCTGTGGTACTGGTCTGCGCGCAGAAGCGACGCACTGCACGACCTGCGGCACGCCGACAGGCGTCACGGCACCGGCCGCCTCCGTGCCGTCGCCGTTCGAGACGGGCGCCGGCTGGAGCAGCCCGCCGTCGCCGTTCGAGTCGGGGGCGAGCTGGAACGCCGCCGGCCCAGCGTGGCCGGGGCCGGCGGCGCGCTTGTCCGCCGCAAAGCCGCCGCGTTCAAAGGCGCCCACAATGATCATCATCGGGGCCCTCGTCGTGGTGATCGCGGCGCTGATCGCCATCGTCGCGCTGCCGCGGCTGTTTTCCACGGTCGACCCGCAGAAGTACGTGGGTACATGGGCCTACACCGGCAACGCCGCCGACAGGATCGTGATCACGCGTCAGGGCGGCGCGTTCACCATCGTCTTCGTCGGGCAGAACGGCACGCGACAGTCCTTGCCCGGCAAGATCGCCGACAAGAGACTGGTGATCGATTTCGCAGCTCTCGGACCCGACGGCAAGATCGTCAAGAAGCTCGCCGAAAGTATCGGCGCAAAGCTGTCGTTCAGCTATCGCAAAAGCGACGACCGCCTGTTGCTGTCGGGCGCCAATGCCAATCAGGGATCGTTTACCATCGTCATGCAACGGTCGTCGCCCGCGTGATCGTTTGCGCTGGAATCCACGTTCACGATAGCGTAAACTAACTGCAGCTTTACGGATCGTTCCCGCCGTCCTCACATTCCCCTGCCACCATAGGCACAGACGGCTGCCGTCATCCAGGAGGTTCAGTTGAGTCCCACACGACTGTTCGCGTGCATGAGCTGCGGACATCACTTCGAAGTATCGCGAGTGCTCGCCGAAAGCAGCGTCAGCATGACGCTGTGCCCACAATGCGGCGGCCACGAAGTCGAGTCCCTCGGCGAGGGTAGCCGCGAGTCGGCGCCGCAGCTGGCGCCCGCGTCGCTCAGTCCCGCGCAGTCGGCAGTCGACGAAGACGCCGCCTGAACACGAACAGTGAGCTGACCGTGGCACAACGCTGACCGCGGCCGCCGCTGCCCCTGGCGGACGCTGTCCGCGGCGGGGCTGCGGCACCTGGCACAATCCGGCCCTTTCGTCGCTGCGGCCGGGACGCGCGGCGTGTCCTAAGGCACGTCCCAGAGAGTGGACTGAGGCGCGACCGTGACGGAGTCGGCGGTCGCGCCGTCGTTGTCGACGGGTGCTGCCGCCGGCCGGTCGTGCCACTCGCGACCGTCGAGCAACCTCCCCTGAGCGCCCTGCACCCGACCTCCCCAGCCCTTGAACGTGAACGCCACGCCGGCGGCCAGGCAGTTGTCGCGCAGCCCGCGCAGCCACTCCGGACGGGTCGGGCGGCGCGTCGGTCCCGACTCGCCACCGGCGATCACCCAGTCGATAGCCCGCAGGTCGAGCTCGTCGAGCGGGCCGAGCAGCGGCTCGGCGCTGATGTGCCGCACCGTGGCCGGCACCGCACGCAGCACCTCGGCGCGCCCCGCGGTCACCATGCTCTCGACGGTCACGCCCATGTGGACGTTGGCCGGCCAGGGGAGCTGCGGCGAGAGCGAAAGCAGCCGCCCCTCGCGCTTGGTCAGCACGTGAAAGACGTGGTGGCGGGCCTGTTGCATGACCGCGAAGACTCTGCGGACGTACTCGTCGGGGACCTCCTCGTGGAACAGATCGCCCATCGAGGTGACGAACACGTGTCGGGGCGTCCGCCAATGGAGCGGCAGGTCGAGCCGTTCGGGACGCAGCATGAGGTCGAAGCCGTGCTCGTAGTAGTGCCCGGGAAGGCCGCGCCAGCGTTCGGCGAAGCGTTCCGCGTAGCAATGCGCGCAGCCGGCGGACACATGGGTGCAGCCCGTGACCGGATTCCATGACTGCCAGCGAGGAGCGACCGCCTGCATGACCCCAGTGTAGCAGCGCGGGTGAGCAGCGCGGGNNCCCGCACCGCCCTTGGCGGGCTGCAAGAGAAGTCCGGCGTCAGCAGCCTCTCAGGGCTCACCGAGCCCCAGGCGTTCGCCGCGCACTGTGGCGATCAGGTCGCCAAAGGCGGCCGCGACCACGTCGGCGCCCCGGGCGCTCAGGTGCACACCGTCGATCGTGAATCCTCCACCCGCCGCACCCGCCGCACCCGCCGCACCCGCCGCACCTGCCGTGCCCGCCGCGGCCGCGAAGGCCGGCGCCAGGTCGAAGAGACGGGTCTGCGGGGCGTGCGCCGCGGCCGCGTCGGCGACCATCGCGCGCAGCGCGGCGACGCGCTCGGCGACGCCGTCCTGCTCGAACGGGTCGGGCAGCACCGGCGGGACGCAGAGCGCCAGTGGCGAGCGCCTGAGAGTGAGATCGAGGAGGCGTTCATAGATGGGGCGCTCGGGGTGGGCGGCGGGGCCGCCGGCCCCGCCCGCCCCGCCGCCCACCCCGAGATCGTCCAGCGGCGGCAGGTACCAGTCGCCCAGGAAGGCGTCGTTGACCCCGATCCAGACGACGGCCAGGTCGACCGGCGGGAGAGCGGTGTGCTGGAGACGCGCGAGCAGCGCCGGGACGGTGTCGCCGGCACGGCCGTGGTTGAGCAACTCGTCGCCGGGCAAGAGGGCCCGCAGGCGCGTCAGGAACGACTCGCCGGGTCGGCCCTCGGTCAGGCTGTCGCCGAGAAACGCGATCCTCATGGCTTACGGCGCCGCTGGTGTCGAGGCGGCCGCCGCGGGCAACGCCCGCAGCCGCCACACGTCCCTCACGAACAGGACCCAGAGCGAGAGGACCAGCCCCAGCACCGCCGACAGCCACAGCGCGTCGGTGACGCCCATGAGCTGGGCGATCGGGCCGGCCAGCACCAGACCAAGGGGCCACAGGCCGCCGGCCGTCATCCAGTCCCAGCTACTCACCCGGGCCATCGACTCGGGGGCGATCCGCAGCTGCAAGGTGGCGTCCCAGACCGCGCTGAGCACGCCGATGGCGACACCTCGAACAAACCAGACGGCGATCAGTCCGGCCGGTGAGAGCTGGAGCGCCAGGGCGATCATGGGCGCGGAGGCCGTCGTGCCGCACAGCGCCACGGTCACCATCGGCCGCTGGGGCCGGTAGTAGAGGGCGATCAGGCCGCCGCCCAGCATCCCGAGGCTGAACAGTCCGACCATGAGGCCCCACAACGCGGGGCTCTGGTGGCGAGCGGTGATCGCCAGTGGGCCGAGCACCTGCAGCGGAGCGATGGTCACGAACAAGACGAGCATGGCGCGCAGCATCATCACCCACAGCCAGGTGCGCGAGCGTACCTCGCGCCAGCCGTCGCTCAGCTCGGCCAAGAAGGTCGCTGGCGCCCTGGTGCGCAGCAGCGGCGGCACGCGCAGGGTCAGTAGAAACCCGGCGCTCACGAGAAAGGTGAGGGCGTCGAGGCCGAGGGTCCCGCCGGCGCCGATCAGGGCGACGAGGATTCCCGAGATCGACGGTCCGACGAACCAGCCGAAGCCGTCGGCCATGCCGCGAAGGGCGTTGGCCTCCTGCAGGCGGTCGGACGGCACGATCTGCTGGATCAGCGCGGTGTAGGCGGGAAAGAAGAAGGCGTCGCCGCAGCCGTAGACGAAGCCCAGCAGGGCGAGGCTCCAGACCTGGGCCCGGCCGCCGAGCAGCAGGGCGGCGATGATGGCCATGGTGACGAAGCGCGCCAGGTCGGAGGCGATCATCATCCACTCGCGCCGCAGGCGGTCGGACCAGACGCCGCCGACCAGCGTGAAGAGGACCATGGGCAGCGAGAAGGCGGCCATGACGAGACCGACGTCGGTGCCGGAGTGGTGAAGGTCGAGCACGCCGAAGGTGAGCGCCACGGGGAACAGACCGTCGCCCAGCAGCGAGACGGCCTCGCCGATGAACAGGTTGCGGAAGTTGCGCAGGCGCAAGACGTCGAGGCGAGCGGGCAGTCTCATGGCGCCAGTCTATCGGACGCCGCGGACGCGCCTCGTTTGCGAACTCGCCCTGGCGCGCAGATCCGGTCGGTCGCCGGTGGTCAGGCGCGCCGGCGCCCGCCGGGGCCGCTGCCGACCTCGCGGCCGATCGCCTCGATGCGGCCCTGCAGGCAACCGCGACACATCTCGGCGGTCTCGTTCACGCAGGCCTTGTCGGGGTAGATCTCGTAGCGCAGGCGGTACTCCGGCGGCGTCAGGTTAGGCATGACGATGTTGGCGCCGCGCTGCAGCCCCAGCTCGCGGCCGTCGATCTTGTTGATCGTGGCGAGCGCCGTGGTGCTGGGGATGTTGGCTTCGGGGCAGACGAGACGGGTGAGCGCCACCACCTTGTAGACGGTCAGCTCGTCACTGGGGATCTGTTCGTCGGGCGCTATGCGGCGCGCCCAGGAGAGGTCGCCGAGCGGCGTCGCCGGGTGCGCGATGTACGGACCCACGCCGATCATGTCGAGATCGAGGTCGCGGAAGGCGTCGATGTCGTCGGCGACGCTCGCCCAGGTCTGTCCCGGGATGCCGACCATGATGCCGCTGCCGGGTTCGTAGCCCAGCCGGCTGAGAGTGCGCAGAATGGCGAAGCGGTCGGACCGTCGCCCGGGAAGATCGGGATGGATCAGCCGGTAGAGCTCGTCGTCGGAGGTCTCAAAACGCAGCAGGTAGCGGTCGGCGCCGGCGCTCCGCCAGACCTCGAGGTCGGCGTCGGGACGCTCGCCGAGGCTGAGCGTGACCGCCAGACCGGTCTCGCCCTTGATGCGGGCCACGACGTCGGCCATCCAGTCGGTGTGGATGCCGTAGTCCTCGCCGGACTGCAGCACCACCGTGCCGTAACCGTACTCTTCAGCCTTGCGCGCGCAGTCGAGGATCTCGTCGAGGCTCATGCGGTAGCGCTCGATCTCGCGGTTGGCGGCCCGCAGGCCGCAGTACCCGCAGGCCCGCACGCAGTAGTTCGAGAACTCGATCAGGCCGCGCAGGTGGACCTCGTTGCCCACGTGGCGCCGGCGGGTCTCGTCGGCGACCCGCCAGAGCTCCGCGAGGCGCGACGGGTCGTCCTCGCGCAGCCAGGTCAGAATGGCCGCCCGGTCGAGGGGGGTGTCGGTCGCTGTCTTTCGCAGGGCGCCGGTGTCCATGTCGGTCTCCACCGATCGATGTGACTTCGTCTCCGCGCCCATCATTATCCCCGAAAGCTCAGCGGCCGTCCTCCCCTCGGCGTTCGGGCACCCCAACAGGGGCAGGCGCGCTAGATCTTGCTGGCGTCCGCGGTCTGCGCGTCGGGCTCGTTGAACAGGACGCTCGACAGGTAGCGTTCGCCGGTGTCGCACAGCACGGTGACGATCAGCTTGCCCTGGTTCTCGGGCCGCCGTCCCACGTCCCAGGCCGCCCAGGCGTTGGCGCCGGCGGAGATGCCGACGAGGATGCCCTCTTCGGTGGCGAGGCGGCGAGCGGTCGTGATGGCCTCGTCGTTGCCGACCTTGATGACCTCGTCGTAGATCGCGGTGTTCAGGACCTTGGGGACGAAGCCGGCGCCGGTGCCCTGGATCTTGTGGGGAGCCGGCTGTCCGCCAGAAAGCACCGGCGAGGCGGCGGGCTCGGCCGCATAGACCTTCACGGCCGGCTTGCGCTGCTTGAGGATCTCGCCGACGCCGGTCACCGTGCCGCCGGTGCCGACCGCGGCCAGGAAGATGTCGATCTTGCCGTCGGTGTCCTTCCAGACCTCTTCGGCGGTCGTCTGGCGATGGATCTCGGGGTTGGCGGGGTTTTCGAACTGCTGCGGAATGAAGGCGCCGGGGTGCTCGGCGAGCAGCTCGGTGGCGGCCGCGATGGCGCCCGACATGCCCTTGGCGCCCGGCGTGAGCACGAGCTCGGCGCCGTAGGCCTTGAGCAGTGCGCGGCGTTCGAGGGTCATCGTGTCGGGCATCGTGAGGATCAGGCGATAGCCGCGGGCGGCGGCGACCATGGCCAGGGAGATGCCGGTGTTGCCGCTGGTGGGCTCGATCAGGGTCGACTTGCCGGGGGTGATGAGGCCGGCCTTTTCGGCGGCGACGATCATCGACAGGCCGATGCGGTCCTTGACGCTGCCCCCCGGGTTGAACGACTCGAGCTTGCCGAGGATCGTCGCGCCGGAGTCTTTGGACAGCGCCTGCAGCTTGACGAGCGGCGTGCCCCCGATCAGGTCTGAGATGTTCTCTGCGTAGGTCATCTGTCTCTCCATGTCCGGGTGTTTGGTCCCTCAGCACATTATAACGCAGTATTCCTATCAACAAACACTTGTATCGCCCAGTATGCCCCAGGCCGTGCCGCGACGCAAGTGTGTGACGAAGGCGACGCCCGCCGCCCAGAACGTCGGCCGCGGGCACCGGACGAGATGTTGTCGGAGGCATCTCCGCGGCGACCTGAGCCTTTGACCCGAGGGACGGCCGCAGCGACCTGTGCCTACTTCAGCTGGGTCGCCCTGCGCGCCTGCCACAGGGCCAGCGCGCCGGTCACCGTGGCGAATGCCAGGACCACGGCGAGGCCGACGAGCAGAGGACCCGCGCGCCAGCCGTCGATAAGGACCGAGCGCATGGCGTTGAAGACGTAGGTCGTCGGGTTGATGTCGGTGGCGACCTTGAGCCAGCTCGACGTGATGTACTGCCTGGGCACGAAGGTCGCCGACAGGAAGATCAGCGGAAAGAAGATCAGCGTGGCCGCCTGCGTCGCCGCGCCGTTCTTGGTGCGCAGCGCGACGAACACCGCAAAGCCCGAGAAGGCCATACCCCACAGGAACGCGAACACCAGCACGACCAAGAGCCCGGCCGGCCCGGTCGCGCTGCCCAGGCCCATGATGAGGGCCAGCACCAGGATCACCACGACCTGCGCCACGAGAATGATGCCGCCCGCCACGATCGGCCCCCAGATCAGCGCCAGCCGGTTGGTCGGCGTGAGCACCAGCTTGGTGAAGTAGCCGGAACCGATGTCGCGGATGAACGCCTCGCCGGCCAGGGTGGCCCCGCCGATGGCCGCCGAGACGATGGCCACCGGCAGAATGAAGGCGAGGTAGCTGCCGTGAAACCCGGGCAGACGGGCGACCGACGACAGTCCCGCGCTGTAGACGAACAGAAAGAACACGGCGATGGCAAATCCCGGGATGATGGCCGCCGGCTGGCGCAGGTAGGTACGCAGCGAGCGCACGATGAGAATGAAGAAGTCGGTCATCGCGTCACCGTCGCGGGCGCCGGCTCGCCGGCCTCGCGCTCGCGGGCGTGGTCCACGGTCTCGCCGGTGGCCCGCAGGAACACGTCGTCGAGCGAGGGCCGGTCGATCGACAGCCCGCGCAGCGGGACCGACGCCTGGTCGAGCGCCCGCACGATGCCGGGCACCTCGCGCGCCGCGACGGGAAAGTAGCAGCGCAGGACGCCGTCGCTCAAACGGCACTGGGGCGCCACGCCGGCGAGCACGCTCGCCGCTCGTTCGGCGCCGTCCGCCGTCTCGAAACTGAGCTCGACGACCTCTTCGCCGAGGCCGCGCTTGAGCTCGGCCGGGGTGCCCTGGGCTACGATGCGCCCGTGGTCGATGATCGCTACGTGGCCGGCCAGCTTGTCGGCCTCTTCGAGATATTGCGTGGTCAGGAAGATCGTCATGCCCTGCTCTGAGTTCAAGCGCCGGACTTCGTTCCAGATGTCGATGCGGCTGGCGGGGTCGAGGCCCGTGGTGGGTTCGTCGAGAAAGAGCACGAGAGGATCGTGAGCCAGGGCCAGCGCCAGGTCGAGGCGCCGCTTCATGCCGCCGGAGTAGTCACCCACGCGCTTCCTGGCGTCGACGTCCTCGAGGCCGACCGTCACGATCAGGCGCTCGGCGATCTGCCGCGCGGGCCCCGTCGAGGTGCCGAAGAGCTGGGCCTGCAGGACGATCAGCTCGCGGGCCGTCATCAGCGGGTCGAGCCCGACCTCCTGCAGCGCGACGCCGATCGCTCGGCGGACCTTGCCCTGCTGGCGGCGTACGTCGAAGCCGGCCACGCTGGCGCGCCCCGCCGACGGGGCGAGGATGGTCGCCAGCATCTTCACGAGGGTGGACTTGCCGGCTCCGTTGGCGCCCAGGAATCCGAAGATCTCACCCGACGGGATCTCGAGGTCGACGCGGTCGACGGCCCGCAGATCGCCGAACTGGCGGGTGAGCTGCTCGACCGCGATACTGCGGTCGACGCCCGGCGTTCTCGCTGCAGAGGCTGTGGTCACGGCCGCTCCCCCCTGGTGTCGGGCGCCCGGAAGCGTCCATCGGTCAGAATGCGCACGAGGCCCTGCGGTGTTTCTCGTTGTAGCGCTGGTGGTAGTCCTCGGCCCGGAAGAAGTCGCTTGCCGGGGAGATCTCGGTGACGATCGGCCGCTGGTCGTGGCGCTGCGCCTGGAGATGCTCCAGCACAGCGCGCGCCGCCTGCTGCTGGGCGGGCGTCTCAGCGAAGATCGCCGACCGGTACTGCCTGCCGACATCGGGTCCCTGGCGGTCGCGCGTCGTGGGGTCGTGCAGCGCGAAGAAGGTCTTGACGAGCTCCTCGTAGGAGATCGTCTGGGGATCGAAAGTGACTCGCACGGCTTCGGCGTGGCCGGTCGTGCCGGTGCAGACGTCGTGGTAGGTCGGGTCGCGTGTCTGGCCACCCGTGTAGCCCACCTCGGCGTCTACCACTCCGGGCACCTTGCGAAAGCGCTCCTCGACTCCCCAAAAGCATCCTGCGGCGAACGTGGCTGTCTCTGTCATGGTCGCTCGACCTCGCTCGGTCTTTCGGCTTGCGGGCGGCCGCCCAGGCGGCCGCCCGCAAGCCGGCTGGTGGCTGTCGTCCCCGCCATGGTTCCCTGGGTCCGGGCGATCCACGCCCGGGGCGCCGGCCGGTGGCCACGACGATCGACGCACGAGAGCACCCGCCGCAGCGTTGCGGGACCCGGTGGCGTAGACTACTCCCGTACTCAAGCGGGAGGGGGTCCCACCATGACTCGTGTAGCGCCGCGGCCCGGGCGACGCCTGCTCACGCTGTGCCTTTTGTGTGCGGCCCCGGCGGTCCTTGGGCTGTGCGCCGCGTCGGCCGATGCGTCCGGTGCGGCCGGCGCTTCCGGCGGGGCGCCCGTCTGGGTGGCGAGTGCGCCGGGGCCCGGCGGCGCGGCGGCCGCGGGCCGCGTCGTGGTGCGCGATGCCGGCAGCGGCGCGCTCTATGTGGCCGGCGACGCGCGTGTCTCGGCCACAGCCAGCGAGATCATGGTCGTCAAGTACGATGCGGCCGGCGGGCAGCAGTGGGTCGCGAGCTACGGCGCCGGCGCCGCCGGGCCCCAGACGGCGGTCGCGGGCGCGATCGACAAGGCCGGCGACTTCATCGTGCTCTGTGCGGTGGATCGCTCGCGGACCGGCGGCGACTGGGCCGTGCTCGAGTATCGCCCCAACGGCACGCGACGGTGGGCCACCACCATCTCCGGAGCGGGCGCCGGCAACGACGTTCCGGGCGCTCTCGCGGTCTGTCCGTCGGGCGCGATCTACGCAGCCGGGGGGCTGTGCGCGGCTGGTGGCGGTTCAGATGCGGCGGTCGTGAGGCTCACCGCGGCCGGCAAGGTCGTCTGGCGGCGCGCGCTCGCCGGCGGCAAGCACGGTGCCGCCCGGTTCTCGGCCCTCGGCCTCGACGGCGCCGGGCGCGTGTACTGCGCCGGTACGGCGACGGGCGCCGCGGCGCCCGGCGCCGACTGCCTCCTCTCGGCCTGGTCGCCGGCCGGCCGGCGGCTGTGGGCCGTCAAGTGGGGCGGCGCGGCGCATCTGGCCGACGGCGTCGACGATCTCGTGGTCACCGCGGCCGGCAAGGCCTACGCGGTCGGCTGGTTCGGCACGACTTCGGGCTCGTGCGCCATGATCCGTCAGTACGACGCCGGCGGCCGCTGCCTGTGGCAGAGCACCTACACCACGAAGGGCGGCGGTCGCGACCGGTTCGTGGCGGCCGGCCTGCTGCCGCACGGCGGCCTTGTGGCGACCGGCAGCTTCGTCGGCACGGCGACCGGCGACAGCAACATCGTCACCGTCGGCGTCGGGGTTCAAGGGGCGTCACTGTGGCGGCAGATCTGGGACTCGCCGCACTCTCTGGGCGGTTTCTCGGACGACCAGGCTCAGGACGTGGCGGTCGACGCCGGCGGTCATGTGTTCGTGTGCGGCAGCGTGCCGAGCGGCGTGACCGCGGGGACCGACTTCGCCGTCCTGGCCTACACGGCTGCGGGTGCGCCGCTCTGGAACGCGGCGCTCACGTGGGACGGCGGCGCCGGCGACGACACCGCCTGGGCCCTGGCGCCGGCGCCCGGCGGCGTGGTCGTGACCGGGCAGGCGCGGCCGCCCGGCGGCCAGTTCCAGATGACCACCGCGGATCTGTCGTACTGAACTGCGGGTCGGCCGGGTAGAACCTCGCCGACCGGTTGTCGTGCGACCAGGCGAGCGCGGCCGGCCGGCCGCGCTCGCCTGGTCGCACGACAACGCCCCCACGCGGGAGGCTCCCGATGCCCGTTTTCGAGTGGCGCAGCACCGTCCCGTTCTCAGCCGACGAGGTCTACGCCTGGCACATGCGGCCGGGCGCGTTCGAACGGCTGAGCCCGCCCTGGCAGTACACTCGTGTCATCGAGCGCGGCGGCGACATCGAGCACGGCGGCACGCTGGTGTTCGAGTATCGCACCGGTCCGCTGCGAGGCCGCTGGGTGGCGGTGCACGGCGACGCCGAACCGGGGCGGCGGTTCAGCGACCGTCAGCTTCACGGCCCGTTCGCGGAATGGGAGCACACTCACTCCTTCATCCCCGATGGTCCCGACCGGAGCGTGATCGAGGATCACATCGAGTTCCGCCTGCCGCTCGGCGCCACCGGCGACGTGTTCGGAGGCATCCCGGCCAGCCGCTTTCTCGAGCGTCTTTTTCGCTTTCGCCACGAACGCACGCTGGCCGACCTCACACGCCACGCGGCGCACGCCGGCGAGCCCCGTCTGCGCGTGGGCGTGACCGGCGCCACGGGTCTTGTCGGCTCTCAGCTCGTCGCCTTTCTCCAGAGCGGCGGACACACCGCCGTACGCATCGGACGCGGGCTCCCCGAGCGCCCGGGCGACATCATGTGGAACCCGGCCACCGGCAAGCTGGCGGCGGCGTCGCTCGACGAGCTGGATGCTGTCGTCCACCTCGCCGGCGAGAACACGGGCCACCGCTGGACCGGCGCCCAGAAGGAACGCATCGCGGCCAGCCGCCGGCAGAGCACGGCGCTGCTCGCCGGCACGATGGCCGCCATGAAGCGGCCGCCGCGGGCGCTGCTGTCGGCCTCGGCGGTCGGCTACTACGGCGCCGACTGTGGTGACGCCGTGCTGACCGAGACCGGCGCGCCGGGCTCCGACTTTTTGGCCGGCGTCTGTCGCGAGTGGGAGGCGGCCCTCTCACCGGCGAGCCGCGCGGGTATCAGGGTCGTGCCCATGCGGTTCGGCGTCGTACTGGCGGCCGCCGGCGGGGCTCTGGGGCGCATGCTGCCGGCTTTTCGCGCCGGCGCCGGCGGCCCGTTCGGCTCGGGCGACCAGTGGCTGAGCTGGATCGGCCTCGACGACGTGATCGGCGTCATCGACGGCCTGCTGTTCGCCGAGACGATCGACGGAGCCGTGAATGTGACGAGTCCCCTGCCGTTGCCCAACCGCGAGTTCGTGCGGACGCTGGGGCGTGTGCTGCGCCGGCCGGCGGTGCTGCCCCTGCCGGCGGTGGCCGTGCGGGCGCTGTTCGGCGAGATGGGTGAGGTCATGCTGCTCGGCGGGCAGCGTGTCGTGCCCGAGCGGCTCGACAAGGCGGGCTTCGCGCTGCGGTACCCCGAGCTCGAGTCCGCGCTGCGCGTCGAGCTCGGGCGACTCACGGCCTGAGGCGAGCCCAAGACGAGCGCCGAGGGGCGGCGCGGCGATCAGCCGCGCCGCCCCTCGGCGCAGCGGCCCTACGACGTNNGGTGTCGCCGGGGCCGGCGGCCAGCCAGCCGGCGGCGTCCAGCCCGGCGGCGGCCAGCTTCCGGGAGCCGGCCATCCCTGAGCTTGCGTCCATTCCGGCGGCGGCGTGCCAGCCGGCGGCGTCCAGCCCGGTGGCGGCATCCAGCCGGGCGGCGGTG
>PLTW01000013.1 GCA_003164655.1 Actinomycetota bacterium | reverse complement strand
CGCTTTGTTCCGCAGCCTGCTAGTCTCTTTCGCTTCACTCTGAGACGGTCCGCTTCCGCCGCGTCGGCTTCTGCCGTCCTGCCGACTTCGCCCGGAGCGCCTGATGCCCGTCACGAACTCCTTGCCTTCGTCCACAAGTCATGGCGACCCGCTCGCCGCCACGTGCGTGCGCCCTGTCCGCCAAAACGCTCGCCGACGACGACCGGGGAGGCTGCGGAAGCTGGCCGGGCCTCACCGCCTGGCGATCGCCGGGGCGACGCTCGTAACCGCTCCGGCCGATTTCCCGAAAGAGTCCACCGCGAGAACCCGCCGACAGAGATGAAAGGTCAAAAAGATATGAACGACTCAGGACATACGTGGACCAGCAAGCGTGGCGCCGCCGCGATCGCGTCGCTACTGGCCTTGGCATGCGCCGCGGCGGTGCTCGTTGCGGCGTGCGGCAGTAGCGCTAGTGGAAGCAGTAGTAGCAGCAGCGCCAGCCCGACCGCCAGCTCGAGCTCCGCCGCGGCCGTGTCGGTCGCCGGCGTCACGATCACGCCCGATGCCAGCCTCAACGCGATGCTGCCGGCGTCGGTCAAGAGCGCCGGTGTGCTGCGCGTGGCCACCGACATCCCGTACCCGCCGTTCGAGATGTACGCCGATGCCAACAACACCCAGCCCACCGGGTTCGACTATGACCTCGGCCAGGCCCTTGCGGCGAAGCTCGGTCTGCACTTCCAGTTCGACCAGATCGTCTTCGATAGCATCATCCCGGCCCTCTCCGCCGGCAAGGCCGACATGGTCCTCGCGGCGATGGTCGACAACAAGGCGCGTGAACAGGTGCTCAGCTTCGTCGACTACGCCAAAGTCGGGTCTGTGTTACTGACACTGAAGGGCAACCCCGACCACCTCACGACCCTCAACGCTCTCGCCGGCAAGACGGTCGCCGCCCAAAGCGGCACCATCCAGGCACAGATGCTCACCGCCCTGGCCAAGCAGCTCGCGGCCGCGGGCAAGCCCGCCCTCAAGGTACTCACGTTTCCAAAGGACAGCGACGCGCTGCTGGCCGTCCAGGCCGGCAAGGCGGTGGCCGACTTCGTACAGCTTCCCGATGCTGCGTACACGTCTAAGACGGCCGGCAACGGCTCCGTCTACCAGACCGTCGTCGACCCGGCCGCACCGGGCGGCTACGCTCCGTCCATCATTGGTGCCGGTGTGGTCAAGAGCGATACGGCGCTGACCGGCGCCGTGCAGAAGGCCCTGCAGGGCTTCATCGCCGACGGCACCTACGGCAAGATCCTCGCGAAATACGGCCTCGATGGCTCGGCGGTCAGTTCCGCCCAGGTCAACCAGGGCTGACCGATGAGCAGCATTGCATCCCCGGCCTCAGTGGCTCCCGGGAACCTGAAGCGGCCGCGGCCGATCAAGGCCGTCCCCGTCCGTCATTGGGGCCGGTGGATCAGTGCCGCCATTCTCCTGTTCGCGGCGTTCGCGCTGGGATGGTCACTCGCTCACAACCCCCATGTCCACTTTGCCACCATCGGCGCGTATCTCTTCAAGCCGCTGACTCTGCGCGGCGTAGTCGTCACGCTCGAGATGACGGCGATCGCCATGGTCATCGGCATCGTCGGCGGCACGATCGTCGCCGTGATGCGGCTCTCCGACAATCCCATCCTTCGGGTCGTGGCGTGGATCTACGTCTGGCTGTTTCGCGGCGTGCCGCTGCTCGTGCAGATCATCTTCTGGGGCTTTCTGGGGGCACTCTATCCTACGATATTCGTAGGACTCCCGTTCGTGGGAGTGGTGTTCGGCCGCGGCAACACGAGTGCGCTCATCGGCTCATTCACGGCGGCGATTCTTGCCTTGGGGCTCAACGAGGTGGCCTATGCGGCCGAGCTCGTACGCTCGGGCATCATCTCCGTGGACGAGGGGCAGCACGAGGCAGCGTATTCGATGGGCATGTCGCGCGGCCTCACCATGCGCCGCGTGGTGCTTCCCCAGGCCATGCGGGTGATCATCCCACCCATGGGCAACGAGACCATCACGATGCTCAAGATGACGTCGCTGGTCTCGGTGATCTCGGGCAACGATCTGCTTACCACGGTGCAGAAGGTCTACGAGCAGAACTTCCAGGTGATCCCGTTGCTCATTGTCGCGAGCCTCTGGTATCTGGCGCTCACCACGGTACTGACGATCGGTCAGCACTATCTCGAGAAGCGCTTCGGGCGCGGCTTTGGGCATGCCGACTTCGTCAGGGCCGAGCGCAAGGCATCGAAGAGAGAGGCTCGGAATGGCTGATGAGCTCGCTCGCGACGGCATGACGATGATCGTCGTCACGCACGAGATGGGCTTTGCCCGCGAAGTCGCCGACGGCGTGACCCTGATCGACGGCGGCGTCATCGTGGAGTCGGGTCCGCCCAACAAGGTGCTCATCAAACCCAAGCAGGAGCGTACCAAGCTCTTCCTTTCGAAGGTCCTGGCATAGTGACGATACCGCCACCTCGCCAGTCACCGGACTCGTCGGCATCGACGCGGGCCGCGGCGCCCGTCAGGGCGTCGCTCATGATCACCTGTCTGGGCGACGCGCTCTTTGCGCGTGTCGGGGTGGCCGCTGTCGAGGTCCTGCGTAGGCTGGGCGTGGCAGTCGACTTTCCCGGGCAGCAGACCTGCTGCGGCCAGCCGGCCTACAACGCCGGCTACGCCGCTGCGGCGCGCGACACGGCAAGGGCCTTCCTGCAGGCCTTCGCCGCCAGCGAGCACGTCGTCTCGGTCTCCGGCTCGTGTGCCGCCATGGTGCGCGAGGAGTTCCCCCGGCTCTTTGCCGGTCGTCCTGAGGAGGCCGCCGCCGTTGCCCTGGCGGCGCGCACCTTCGAGTTCTCGCAGTTCCTGATGGACGTTCTCGGCGTGCAGGAACTGCCCGTCGTGCGGCACGCGACCGCCACCCTGCACCACTCCTGCCACACTCGTCGCCTGCTGGGCGTGGTCGCGCAGCCCGAGCGCCTCCTGGGGATGGTCGCGGGCCTTCACTACGTCCCGCTGCCGCACAGCGAGCTGTGCTGCGGCTTCGGCGGCGCCTTCGCCGTCAAGATGGCGCGCATCTCGACGGCCATGGTCGACGAGAAGGTCGATCGCATCCTCGACACCGGCGCCGGTCTGGTGATCGGCCTCGACATGAGCTGCCTCATGAACATCGAGGGCCGCCTGCGTCGGCGCGGCCACTACCTCGAGGTGCGTCATCTGGCCGAGGTGCTGGCGGCGGGGTGGCAGGGGTGAGCGGCGCCTCACGTCAAGCCTTCGACGCGCGCATCGAGCGTGCCCTCGGCGATGGGGCGCTGCAGAAGGTGATCGCCGAGGGCCAGGACTACATGCAGGCCCTGATCGAGCCGGCGCGCGCGCAGCCCGGCTGGCCGGCCGCCCTCGACGAGATCGCCCGTGTGCGCGCCGAGACGTTGGTCCACCTCGACCGCTACGTCGAGCAGTTCGCGAGCAACGTCGAGTGTCTCGGCGGTCATGTGTTCTTCGCCGCCGACGCGGCCGAGGCGCGCCGACACGTGGTCGACCTCGCCCGTGAGCGGGACGCCCGGCTCATTGTGAAGTCGAAGTCGATGGTCACCGAGGAGATCGCTCTGAACCCGGCCCTCGAGGCCGCCGGTGTGGAGGTCGTGGAGACCGACCTCGGCGAGTTCATCGTGCAGCTCGCCCACGAGCGCCCGTTCCACATCGTCGCCCCCGCCATCCACAAGTCGCTCGAGCAGATTCGCGCGCTGCTCTCGGCGGCGGCCGGCCACGACGTCGGCGGCGACCCGCAGGCCATGACCCGCTACGCCCGCGGCGTCCTGCGCGAGAAGTTCTTCGCCGCCGACATGGGCATCTCGGGCGCCAACTTCGGGGTAGCGGCGACGGGTTCGGTCGTGCTGGTCACCAACGAGGGCAACGGACGCATGGTGACAACGCTGCCCCGCACCCACGTGGTGGTGATGGGCGTCGAGCGCCTCGTGCCCAGCTTCGCCGATCTCGAGGCGATCCTCGAGGTGCTGCCGCGCGCCGGTGTCGGGCTGCGGGCCACGGCCTACGTGACCGCGATCAGCGGGCCCCGGCGCGCCGGCGAGGCCGACGGACCGCAAGAGCTGCACGTGGTGATCGTCGACAACGGCCGCTCGGCCATCCTCGGCTCCAAGTACGAGCGGGTGCTGTCGTGCATCCGCTGCGGCGCCTGCCTGGATATCTGTCCGGTCTACCGCAAGATCGGCGGCCACGCCTACGACACCGTCTATACGGGCCCCATCGGCGCCGTGCTGAGCCCGCTGCTCGACGGCCTTGCCTGCCACGCCGAGCTGCCCTTCGCCAGCAGCCTGTGCGGCGCCTGCAGCGAAGTCTGCTCGGCGCGCATCCCGCTGGCCGAGATGATCCGCGAGCTCCGGGAGGACGCGGTCGAGGAGGGCCTTGCCTCGCCCGCCTGGGGCGTAGGCTTCGAGGGCTTCGCCGCGGTGGCGGCGCGCCCGCGTTTGTGGAGCGCCCTGGAGCTCGCGGCCTTGCCGCTGCTGCGCCTGGCCACCGCCGCCGGCACGCTTCTGCGCGGCCGCGGCCCACTCGGGGCCTGGACGCAAGACAGGGAGTTCCCGGCCCCCGAGCGCCGCAGCTTCCGGGCGTGGTGGGGTCGTGCGTCGGCGCCGGCCGACGGGCCGACCAGCCGAGAGCGGGGTGGAGGGTAGAGTGGAACGCGAGGCCTTCTTGCAGCGATTGCGGTTCCGCCTGACTCTTGCTGAACGCGAGCCCCTAGATGATTGATTCCACG
>PLTW01000057.1 GCA_003164655.1 Actinomycetota bacterium | reverse complement strand
CGGCGTGACGATGGCGCCGCCCACGCCCTGCAGGGCGCGCGCCGCGATCAGGGCGCCGATGCTGGGCGCCACGGCCGCGGCGGCCGAGCCCAGCGTGAAGATGCCGAGGCCGACCAGGAACATGCGCTTGCGGCCGAAGCGGTCACCCAGCGCGGCGCCGGTCAGCAGGAGCACGGCGAAGGTCAGCGTGTAGGCGTTGACGGTCCATTCGAGTCCCGAGAGCGAGGCTCCCAGGTCGCGCTTGATCACGGGCAGCGCGGTGGTCACGACGAGGTTGTCGAGCGACACCATGAACACCGCGACAGACGTGATGATGAAAGTCCAGATGGTGGCTCTCCGGCTCATCGCGTTCATCTCCTCTCAGTTCCTGGTTGACGGTCTGTGTTTGCCACTTGATTGGCGGTGTGTCTGATCTTGCGTGTTTCCCAGTCCTCTGACTTAGTAATCACTTAGTTATCGCCCGAAAAAAAGAGGGTTGCTCCGCCCGCGAGAGGCCGTTTGGCGGCGCCTTCCCGCGCTCGCTTGTCAGGCGCCGCCCCCCTTGCCGACACCGAGGAGCTTGTGGAACTCCTTGAAGTGCTCGACCAGAAAGCTGCCGGTGCACATGCGGGCCCAGTCCTCGTCGAGCTTGCCGAGATCCATGGCGGCCGCGACGTTCATGAGCATGCCCTCGGCCAGCCAGGGCCGCACCGCCTCGTCGGGCGCGCCCGAGGCCGACTGCACGAAGCGCACCAGACGCAGGAACTCTTCGCGCACGGCGTCGCGCACCTCGTCGTCGTCGCAGGCGGCGTACGCCTGGAGCTGCATGCGCAGGAGCGTGCGGTCGTCGTCGAGCAGGCGGGCGTAGGCGACGCCCATGCTGATGAGTACGGCTTGCGTGTCGGCGTCGGGGCCGGCCTCAGCGGCAGCCGTGCGAAAGACGGCGACGGTGCGCTCGAACGAGCGTCGCACGGCCGCGATGAAGAGGTCCTTCTTGGTGCCGAAGAGCTGGAACAGGTAGGGCTGCGAGACGCCGACCCGCTTAGCGATCGCCTCGACCGGCGTGCCGTTGAGCCCGCTGACGGCGAACTCGCGCTGGGCCGCCTCGATGATCTCGCGGCGGCGTTCGTCTTTGGTGAGGCGGGTGGTTGAAGTGGCGCTCATGGCGGGCAGTATACCATAAGTTAGCGGTCACTAAACAAGCTGTTGGTCTCGCCGCCTGCCGTGACAGGCAAGCGGCAGTTCCATGGACCCCCTGCGTTCCCAGGTGACCACCCACGCATAAGGGCGTAGTCTCCTCTCGCCCGAGAGGAGACTCCGCCCGAGCGGAACCTTTCGGCTCATACGCAACGGATGAGGTGACTACGTGACTCCGGGTAGCGGTGCAGGTCACAACCCGATCGCCGCCGACAATCCGATTCGACACGCAGCGGACGATGCCCTTGGCCGAGTTGCCGTCGCCCGGTCGCTCTTTTGCCAGGTGATGTCGCTTGATGCAAGTGAGGGTGTTGTTGTCGGCGTGCTCGGCGAATGGGGCTCCGGACTTCAACCCGTGGATGTTCAGCGGAGCTGCATCTCGCAAGAGCGCACGCGCGGCACCGATGCGATTGACCTAAGTTAGCGTAAACGCTAACATGGGAAACCATGCCGTACTCCATCGAGTACTTCAATGAGCGCGTCCTTGCTGATATCGAGGCTTGGCCGGTCGGGATCCTCGCCGACTACGCGCGCCTCGTCGAGTTGCTCGCCGAGTTCGGGCCCGACCTGCGCATGCCCCATTCACGCGCGCTCGGCAGCGGTCTCTTTGAGCTCCGCCCCCGTGGCCGCGAAGGCACTGGGCGGGCATTGTACTGCTACCTCGTCGGTGAGCGGGTCGTCGTACTTCACGCCTTCGTCAAGAAGACGCGGGCGACGCCCGAGAAGGATCTGCGGCTCGCTCGCCGCCGCATGAAGGAGGTGCGTGATGGCTGAGCACGAGTATCGCCCGGTCGCCCACGACCACGATGAGTTCCTCGCCCGCGCCATGAAGCGCAAGGGCTTCGCTGCCGCCTACGCGGAGAACGCCGACGAGTACGAGCTTGTACGCGAGCTCCTGGCCGCCCGGGCCAAGGCCGGGCTCACCCAGGAACAGGTCGCGGAGTGCATGGGCACGACGAAGAGCGCGGTCTCGCGGCTCGAAGCCGCGGGCAAGCACTCGCCGTCGGTGAGCACGCTCAAGAAGTACGCCCGGGCGGTGGGCTGTGAGGTCGAGATCCGTCTTGTGACGGCCCCTCGCCCGACCGCGGGATCCACCGGGCGGTCGGTTCGGGACTCCATCTGATGCTGGCAACGCCACAACGCCGCGCAGCCTCGTTGCGCGGACGGACATGGGCGGGGCGGTGACGCACGTGGATAGCAACAAGCCGAAGTTCGCCTTCGACACAGCGCGGACGACGCAGCCCGAGCACCTGCCCGAGTTCTTCGTCTGGTGGGACGACGTTTCGTGCGCCCAAGGGAGGATCGACGCGGTGGGCCGCACTCGGACAAGCCCTCCTGCGCCGTCTCATCCTCAGGCATAGAATGCGGGACATGCCCGCTGCCGCCAACAGGCCGATCCGCCAAACCCGTCGGCCGTCATGGCGACCAGAACGTCGCACGGCCGGCGCATGACGCTCGACCTTTCCGCTCTCGCCCGCCGCCTCGCCGCCCGCTCGCAAACGGCCGAAGCCAACACGCAAGCCGACATTCAGACGCTTCTCCTCTACGGTGGTCTGAACCTCGGCGAAGGCGACCTCGATATCGTCGAACTCGAAGCGCAAGTCGGCGGCGGCCGCCGTATCGACATCGAGGTCGGCCTCACGGTTATCGAGGTCAAGCGCGACCTGCGCCAGCACGGCGTGCGCGANNCACCTCGCCGACGACGAGCTCGAAGAGGTCTCGTACTTCGAGCTGTCGCCCGCGACGGCAGATGCCGAGGGTCTTGCCGTCTGGCTCGAGGGCGCCCTGGCGACCGTCGAGGCAATCGCGCCGACACCGCGAGAGATCGAGCGGCGCCTGGGCGCCGGCAGCTCGGCTCACGCACTCGCCTACGCCGAGCTCGAACGGCTCTACGTCAGGAACCGCGAGAATCCCACCGTCATCCTCAAGCGCCAGCTCTGGGCCCGCCTGCTGCGCACGGCGTTCGGCACGAGCTTCGAAGACGACGACCAGCTCTTCATCGATCACACGCTGCTGGTCGTCTCGGCTGAGATCATCGCTCATGCCGTGGTCAGCCTCGACCCCCGGACGATTCCGCCGGCGTCGATCATCACCGGTCATGAGTTCGCGCAGGCCGGCATCTCTGGCGTGATCGAAGAAGACTTCTTCGGTTGGGTCGTCGAAGTGCCCGAAGGCGACGAGTTCGTGCGCGCCCTGGCCAGGCGGCTCACGCGCTTCGCCTGGCAAGACGTCGAGCACGACGTCATGAAGGTGCTCTACGAGAGCATCATCACGACCGACTGGCGTCACCGCCTGGGCGAGTACTACACGCCCGACTGGCTGGCGGGCTGTATGGTCGCCGAGACCGTTGACGATCCGCTCAACCAGCGCGTGCTCGACCCTGCCTGCGGCTCGGGCACCTTCCTCTTTCAGGCCGTGCGGCGCTACCTTGCCACCGCCGCCAAGGCCGGCATCGACGACGCCGACGCCATCAGTGGCGCCACGAACCACGTCTTTGGCATCGACGTGCACCCGGTCGCGATCACCCTCGCGCGCCTGACCTACCTGCTGGCGATCGGCCGCGACCGGCTGCGGGCGCCCGGTCGGCCCAACATCCACGTGCCCGTCTACCTGGGCGACAGCGTGCAGTGGCGCTCACCCGACTCGAACCTCTGGACCCGCGAAGGCCTTACCATCGGCGTCGACGACGGCCTGGAGCTCTGGGCCAGCAGCCTGCACTTCCCCACCCGGCTGCTCGACGATGCGGGCCAGTTCGATCGCCTGGTCGAGGAGCTCGCCGGCCGCGCGGCGCACCACGAGCCCGGCACGCCCGTGCCGTCGCTCACGACCATCTTCTCTCGCTTTGCCGTCCACCCCGACGACCAGCCGACAGTCGCGGCCACCTTTGCCACCATGTGTCGCTTGAACGACGAGGGGCGCAACCACGTCTGGTCGTTCTACGTACGCAACCTCGCTCGTCCGCTCTGGCTGAGCCGCCCAGAGAACCGCGTCGACTGCGTCGTTGGCAACCCGCCGTGGCTGGCGTATCGCTTCATGACCATCGAGATGCAGGTCGCGTTTCGGCAGATGAGCGAGGAACGCGGCCTTTGGGCGGGGGCGTCGGTAGCGACGCACCAGGATCTCTCGGGCCTGTTCCTTGCCCGCGCGGTCGAACTCTACCTCAAGCCCGCCGGGCGCTTCTCGCTGGTGATGCCGCTGGCTGTGCTGTCGCGGCGGCAGTTCGCCGGCCTGCGCAAGGGGCACTTCGCGACTTCGTCGGGCGAAGCAGACGTAGCCTTTGGCACACCGTGGGACCTGCATCAGGTCAAGCCCAATCTGTTCCGTGTGCCGCCGTGCGTCGTGAGCGGCAAGCGGTCCACGACGCCATCCGCCCTACCTGTGGAGGCGGAGTGCTGGAGCGGCCGCTTGCCGGGCCGCAACATCGCGTGGGAGGTGGCCGAGCCACACATCTCACGCAGGGCAGGCGACATCGGCGTTGCGACCGACGAGGTCAACAGCCCCTACCACGCCCGGTTCACGCAGGGCGCGACCCTCGTGCCGCGCTTCCTGCTGATGGTCGAAGACGCGCCATCGTCGCCGATCGGCGTGGCGGCGGGCAGGCGCGCGGTGCGCAGCATGCGCAGCGCCAACGAAAAGCCCCCATGGAAGCACCTTCCGCCCCTGCAGGGCTCCATCGAGCGCCCCTTTCTCCGGCCGGTGCACCTGGGCGCCACGCTGCTGCCGTTCCGCTTGCTGGAGCCGTGGCTCGGCGTGATCCCCTGGGACGGAAAGGGGCTCCTGGACGGCGCCGATCCGCGCATCGAGAACTACCCGGGGTTCGCCGAGTGGTGGACGAAGGCGGAGGCGGTGTGGGATGAGAACAAGGGCGAGAGCAGTCTGACCTTGCTCGAGCAGGTCGACTTCATGGGCAAGCTGTCGCTGCAGCGATCCGGGCGGCCGCATAGAGTGCTATACACGGGAAGCGGCCAGTACCTGGCTGCGGCGCGTGTCGACGACCCTCAAGCGATCGCCGACAAGAAGCTCTACTGGGCCGCCGTGGGCGACATTGACGAGGCGAGGTATCTGACGGCAGTTCTCAACAGCCCCGCGCTGACCCGGCTCCTTGCCCCGCTGCAGTCACGTGGTGAGCACAATCCGCGCGACTTCGACAAGCTCGTCTGGCGCCTGCCGATCCCGCTCTTCGATCCGCAGGACGAAGACCACGCTCGGCTCGCCGATCTCGCCGCCCGAGCGGAGACCGTTGCCGCCGCGACCGACGTCAGCAGCAAGCGCACGTTCCAGGCTCAGCGGCGACTCATCCGCGAGATTCTCGAACACGACGGCATCTCGACGGCGATCGACGAGCTCGTTCTCAAGCTCCTGTCGCCCCAGTCGTAACCGACGGAGGACACGTGCGCGCGCGACACCCCGTATTCCAGATGCCAATCGAGCGCGGGGCGCCGGTATGGCGCTATTTCGACTTCCCGAAGTTCGTGTCTCTACTCAAGGAACGAAGCCTGTACTTCTGTCGCGCCGACTTGCTGGGTGACCCTCCCGAGGGTTCGTTCACTCGCGCGCGCGAGGTCGAGCGCGAGCGTGTACTTGCCAGCCTGCCTACGGGGAAAGCGAAGGAGGAGAAGGCGGTCGCCTTTGGGCGCCACGCGAACCTGAACGCTGCGGTGCTCAAGGGCACCTACGTCAACTGCTGGCACCAGGGCGACCATGAATCAATGGCCCTGTGGCGCGGGTACGGTGGCGGGCCCTGCGGGGTGGCGATTCGGTCGACGGTCGATCTGCTCGACCGTCTCATCCCAGAGCAATTCGATCCGGCGCCAAGTCCTACATGGGAGGCAAATGCCATTTTGATCGGTGCGGTGAGGTACGTCGACTACGCGTCGGAGCTTGAGCGCGTCCCGAACGACGACAACGCGTATGCACCGTTTGTGTGCAAGTCAGTAGCGTACGAACACGAGTCCGAAATCCGGGCGCTGTTCATGGACTTCGTGCGGGACGATGTGACCGAGTTGCCGGCTGGGCGATCGATTCCAGTCGACCTGGAGTCCCTGATTCTGCAGGTGATCGTATCGCCGCTCTCTCCCGACTGGTTCGGACCGCTCGTCAACGACACGTGCCAGCGCTTCGGTGCCCGCGTCACGGTCGGTCATTCCACCGTTGGCGAGGCGCCCGTGTACTGAGCCGTGTACTGAGCACCCCGGCGTCAAGTCCGTTTTGCCTCCACGCCCGGGGTCACGTCGCCCCGCGGGTGTGGATACCACCGCCTGCCGCATCGAAGCCGGACGTGTTAATGCGCAGTCCCCAGCGCCGCACGTAACGCCCCGATTTCGCCCCGCCGCGCTCGAGNNTCGAGGCCGAGTTGCTCGACCAGGAACCCCAGTCGCTTGGGTACCGTGCCGCCGCCGTGCCTTTGCGCGTACCCGGCCACACGAGCGGGCTCGCATTCGGCCCAGCCGGCTCGAAGCGCCTCGACGACTTCGGCTACGCCTCCGCAGAGGTCGGGGCGATCCATCATGTCGACGATGGTGCGCTCGCGCTCGGTGACGCGCACCGGCAACCCGCCCTCGAACGCCTGCGACACGCCGAACAGCCGCTCTGGTCGGACCAGCACGAATTGATAGCGAACGCCGAGTACTGTGGGCGAGCGGTTGAACCTGCGCCGCGGGGTCATGAAGGTCACCACGGGCGGCAGCTGCGTCGTCCAGTTCCAGTGGCGAACGGCCGACCAGTAGGCAGCGGCGCCGTCGGGCGCCAGAAAGGTGCCCACTGCGAGCGCGTCCTCGCTCCAGACCCTCTCGAGGCCGGCTTGGAGCGGCACGACCATGTACGAGCCCTGTTCCAGCCGGTCGACCCAGCTCTTGGATTCGAGCAGGGCGAGCTTCTCGCGCGCGTACTTGCTCGTGCCCCAGAACTCGGTCGCGTCGCGCATGGTGAACAGCGTGCGGCCTGAGCTCGACAGCCGGGCGAGGAACTCGACCTCGCGTGGGCCCAGCTCTGTTATAGCTCGTGTCATGGTAATTGGCTTAAGACACCAATATCCATGACACAGAATATAACACGCGCGCGGCGAATCCTTCCCGCGACAGACGTGGACAATTCGACTGCCGCGCCACCTCGAGCCCCGAAGCGGAGTCCGATCAGCTCACGCCGAGCCCCTCGGACCCCCGACCAGCCCCAGCCTCACCAGGCTCTGGGCGGTCGCCAGAATGGCCTCTTCGTTCGAGCGCGGCTGCCAGCCGAGCACGCGCCTGGCCTTCTCGTTTGACGCCCTGCGCACCTTGCCCAGGTCGGGAGCGATCTCGCGCGCCTCGGGATTGACCAGCGCGACGAGCCGCACCATCCAGTCGGGCATCGACTTCGTCGGAACCCGCTGCGCCGCGGCGCCCATGTGCGCCGTCAGCAGGCCGGCGACGTCTTTCACGGACACGGAGTCGCCGGCGACGGCCAGGAACCGCTCGCCGGCGGCGGCATCGGTCATCGCCCGCACGTGCAGGTCGGCCACGTCGCGCACGTCGACGATGTTGAACCACAGGCGCGGCGCCCGCGGCATCGCACCGTCGACGAGCTGCTTCACCATGAGGGTGGAGCTCGAAAGGTCGGGCCCGAGCACCGGCCCGAGCACGCCGACCGGATTGACGACCGCAAGCTCCAGCGCGCCACCCTCGCGCGCGACGAACTCCCACGCCGCGCGCTCAGCCAGCGTCTTCGACTTCACATAGGCGCTCACCTTGGCGCTCAGATCGGTCCAGTCCTCTTCGGTGAAGAGCCGCTCGGTGGGCTTGTGACCGTAGCCGATGGCGGCAAACGACGAGGTCAGCACGACCCGCTTCACGCCCGCGTCGCGCGAGGCGCGCAGCACGCGCAGGGCGCCCTGGCGCGCCGGCACGATGAGCTCAAACTCGTTTCTCGGCTGGCGGGCCGGGAACGGCGAGGCGACGTGCAGCACATAGTCGCAGCCGGCGACCGCCTCGGGCCAGCCCGCGTCCGTCATGAGGTCGGCGGCGGCGAACGACAGGGCATCGCCCGGCTCGGCGCCGCCCTTCTCGAGCATCGCGCGCACCTCGGGCTCACGATCGAGCGAACGCACGGTGGTGCGCACGCGGTAACCCGCCTCCAGCAGCCGCAGAATGCAGTGCGCGCCGATGAACCCCGACCCGCCCGTCACCAGCACCAGCTCGTCGCTCACTTCGGCCTCCCCGATCGGCGTTGCCCGGTCTCTCCCCCGACACTGTGCCCCGCCACGTGGGGCGCCAAGCGCTCTCTCCCGTGCCTATGCGGCCGACTTCGCCACTCTGACGGCCGTTCCACCGCCGTGCCGTTCCATGCCGGCCGTCAGAGCTGCTGAACTGCGACCCCAGGTCGAGTGACCCGCCGCCGCCAAGGGCGTACTCTCTGACCGACGCCCCGCCGTCGCGCCACCCGAGTCGGTCGGCGGAGCGTGATCGGCAGAGCGGCTGGCAGCCACAGGGGGCAACATTGTCGAAGGCGCTGGAGAAGGCCAGGAATCGGTTCCAAGCGGGCCGCTACAAGCAGGCCGTGAGCATGCTGCCTGAGGTGGCCCGCACAGCCGACCCGCCGGCCGAAGAGGCAAACGGGCTCCTCGAGCTCGCCGGCGCGCTTCGCGACCGTACCGACGGCGATCTGCGCACGGCCTGCGAGGCCCAGATTCGCCGCGCCCAGAAGCTCCTTGAAACCGACGAGCAGCGCCAGGCCGCTCAGCGCGCCGAGCAGCTGCAGGCTGAGCTCAAACAGGACCCCGCAAGACTGGCCCGCTGGGCGCATGACGCCGGCCTCGGATGGCTCGAGCTCAAGAGCCCCGAAAGCGTCGTCGCCGTCTCGGTGCGCAAGGCGATGGCCGCCTACGCCGCCGGTCGGCCCGTCGCTCCCGAGCCGTGTCTCATCGACATCGTCGAGGCCGAGGGCTGGCGCCTCGAAAGCGTGGTCCATCGCTTCATACCGGCCAGAGTCCAGACCTCGTTCCTGCGAGGCGCCGACTTTCTGAGCGGCGACCCCGTCCAGGGCGACGAGAAGTACCTCTACCTCTTCAGGCGCGTCGAAGGGGCACCCGGCGACAGCCGCGAGGCGTGAACCTGCGTCGGCGGCCAGCGTGACGTGAGCTTCCTGGTGGCGTTCGGCGATTGAGGTGCTAGGCTCCGGGGCATCCGTAGGGCACGACAGCCGCGCTCCCGGAAGAGGGCGGCTGCAACCACGAACGCGAGGTCGCCCCATGCCCGGCATGCTTGCGCAAGACGTCTTTGAACTCACCGCCGTCGCCGATCCGCGCATCTCGCCCGACGGAGCCACCGTGGCCTACGTGGTGACCGGCCTCGACGGCGAGGCCAACGAGTACCGCGGGGCGATCTGGCTGGCGGCGCTCGACGGCGCTTCCGCACCGCGGCAGCTCACGGCCGGCGCCCGGCGCGACCTCGATCCGCGCTGGTCGCCCGACGGCGCGCATCTGGCCTTTACGTCCAATCGCGCCGGCGACACCATGCAGCTCTACGTGCTGCCGGTCGGCGGCGGCGAGCCGCGCCGGCTCACCGACCTCAATGAAGACGTCATGCAGGCGGCCTGGTCGCCCGACGGCGCGACGATCGCCTTCGTCTCGCGCGTGCGCGACGCCGCCTACGACGAGGCCGACGACAAGCGGCGGGCGCCGCGCAGATTCTCCCGCCTGCAGTACAAGCTCGAGCACGTGGGCTGGACGGGCGATCGGCCGCAGCACCTGTTCACCGTGCGCGCCGACGGCGCCGGCGGACCGGCCCAGATCACCTCGGGCGACAGCGAGGACTCCTCGCCGGCCTGGTCGCCCGACGGCGCCACGCTGGCCTTNNGGCGACCGCATCGCCGTGCTGCGCTACCCCGGCGTGTTCGACGACCCGAAGCACACGCAGGTAGCGGTGATCGACGCGGCCACCGGGGCCATCACGCTGCGCACGCAGAAGCTCGACCGCAACTGCAGCACCTACCCGAGCATGCGCGCGCCCATCTGGGACGGCGCCGACCTCGTCTTCATCGCCGAGGACCACGGCAACGTCCACCTCTACCGCGTGGCCGCCGACGGTTCGGGCGAGCCCCGGCTGGTGGTCGGCGGCGAGCGCGAGGTGACCGGCTACGACGTCGTCGCCGGGCGCCTGGCGTTCGCGGCCACCGAGCCCACGATGCTGCCCGAGTTGTTCGTCTGTCCAGAGGGCGACGGCCGGGGCGATGACGCAAACGCAGGCGAAGGCGGAGGCACAAGCGCAGGCGGCGGCGGGCAGGCGCAGCCTGCCCGCCGCCTCACCCACGTCGGCGACGCCTTCGCCGCCGGCCGCGAGCTCGTCGCCCCCGAACGCTTCACCGCGACCGCGCCCGACGGCACGCCGGTCGAGGCCTGGGTCATGAAGCCGGCGGGCGCCAGATCCGGCATCAGGTATCCGCTGCTCCTCAACGTCCACGGCGGGCCGTTCACGCAGTACGGCAACGGGTTCTTCGACGAGTTCCAGGTCGAGGCCGGCGGCGGCTATGCGGTGGTCTATTGCAACCCGCGCGGCTCGTCGGGCTACAGCGAGGAGTGGGGCCGGGCCATCCGCGGCCCGGGGGCGGCCGGCCCGGGCTGGGGCTCGGTCGACTACGACGACTGCCTGGCGGTGGTCGACGAGGCCCTGCGGCGCTTCGACTTTATCGACCCGGAGCGCCTGGGCGTGATCGGCGGCTCGTACGGCGGCTACATGACCTCGTGGATCGTGAGCCACACCGACCGCTTCAAGGCAGCCGTGTCCGAGCGGGCCGTCAACAGCTTCGTCTCGATGTGGGGCTCCAGCGACGCCGGCTGGGACATGAAGGGCTACTTCGGCAGCTTTCTCTACGAAGACGTCGCGACGTACCTCAAGATCTCGCCGCTGACCTACGCCGAGCATATCCGCACGCCGCTGCTCATTCTGCACTCCGAGAACGACCTGCGCTGCCCCATAGAACAGGGCGAGCAGCTCTTTGTGACTCTGCGCCTGCTCAAACGGCCGGTCGAGATGGTGCGCTTTCCGGTCGAGTCCCACGAGCTCACCCGCTCCGGCAGCCCGCTGCACCGCGTGCAGCGCTTCGCGCTCGTGCTGGAGTGGTTCGACCGGTACCTCAAGAAGTAGCGAGGTCCGGGTCGGCGTGCCCGGCGAGGTCCGGGTCGGCGGCTTCAGCGCGAACCGGGCTCCCCCCGCGACCTGTAGAGCTCGAGGAATCTCGCCGGCGAGACGACCAGCGCTCCTTGGCGCCGGCCTTCCGGGAAGTGGCCGCGCTGCGCCACGTCGCCGAGACCGACGGAGAGTGTCTCTGGCTGGCCGGCGACTGCCTCATGTGAGCTGCGCCAGGCGCCTCTCGAGAAAGCGCCGCTCCGCATCGGATGGCGCAAGCTCGAGGGCGCGAGCGTAGCTCGCGCGTGCTTCGACGGTACGCCCGAGCCGGCGCAGCAGGTCGGCGCGCGTGGCGTGCAGGTAGCGGTAGTCGTCGAGCTCGAGCCGGTCGACGAGCTCGAGGCCGGCCTGCGGCCCGCGGGCCTCGGCCACGGCGACCGCCCGGTTGAGCTCGACCACTGGTGAGCCGGTGAGCAGCGTGAGCTCGGCGTAGAGCGCCGCGATGCGCTCCCAGTCGCGCGGCTCACCGGCGTGTTCGGCGGCGATAGCTGCCTGCAGGACATAGGGTCCGCGACCGCGCAGGGCCAGCGCCCGGTCGAGCGCGGCCTTCCCCTCCTCGATCTGCGCGGCGTCCCACAGGGAACGGTCCTGGTTTGCCAGCAGCACGAGCTCGCCGTCGGCCAGGCGCGCGGCGCGGCGCGCGTCGTGCAAGAGCATGAGGGCAAGCAGGCCCTGCACCTCGGACTCGTCGGGCAGAAGCGCGGCGAGCGAGCGGCCGAGGCGGATGGCCTCGGCCGCGGGCTCGCCGCGACCACCGAAGCCCTCGTTGAAGATCAGGTAGACGACGGCCAACACCGCCGCCAGCCGGTCGGGCAGCAGGTGCTCGGGCGGCACGCGGAAGGGAATGCCGGCGGCCTTGATCTTGCGCTTGGCGCGTACCAGGCGCTGAGCCATCGTCGCCTCGGGCACCAGAAAGGCGCGGGCGATCTCGTCGGTCGTAAGGCCGCCGAGAGTGCGCAGAGTGAGCGCCACCTGGGCGTCGAGCGCCAGCGCCGGGTGACAGCAGGTGAAGATCAGCTCCAGGCGCTCGTCGGGGATGGTCAGGTCGTTGACGTCGTCCACGTCACCCTCTGTCGTTTCGGGCACCTGCAGGAGCTTCGTCTTGGCGGCCAGGGTGCGGTCGCGGCGGATGCGGTCGATGGCCCGATTGCGGGCCGTGGTCGTCAGCCAGGCCCCGGGGTTGACCGGCCAGCCGTCGCGCTGCCAGCGCTCGGCCGCCAGAGCAAAGGCATCCTGGGTGGCTTCCTCGGCGATGTCGAAGTCGCCGAGGAAGCCGATGAGCGTGGCCAGGACGCGTCCCCACTCGTCGCGAAAGACCTGTTCGAGCCGCCGCGACAGGGCTGCTTGCCGGGTCATCCGGTCCGTCTACATCGCCACCAGGGGCCTGACCTCGATCGCCCCGCCCATGCGGGCCGCGGGGATCCGCGCGGCGATCTCGAGGGCCTTGTCGATGTTGTCGGCCTCGAGCAGGAAGTAGCCGCCGAGCACCTCTTTGGTCTCGGCGAACGGCCCGTCGGTGGTGAGCGTGCGGCCGTCCTGCACGCGCACGGTGGTGGCGGTCGTCACCGGCTCGAGCTGAGCGCCGCCGGTCACGCCGGGGGTCTGGAAGATGGTGCCGTACTCGCCCAGGACCGCCTTCTGCTCGTCTTGCGACAGGTGATCCCAGCCGTCGCTCACGTCCTTGTTCGAGTAGATGAGAAGCACGTACTGCATGAGTGACCTCCGTCGCTCGTGGATTGTCGCCTGTACGACGAACAGCGCCGGCCGCAATCGACAGCACCGGTCAGGCTTGGCCGGCGCGGCCGCCGTCGAGACCGGTGGCGCCAAGCCAGTTTCCCCCCCTCGCACCGGCGAGCCGCCGTTTGAGATCGACGACCGCGGCGGTCGGCCGCGCGCAGTGGACGGCCGCG
>PLTW01000148.1 GCA_003164655.1 Actinomycetota bacterium | reverse complement strand
CTAGGTCGCGCGCTCGCCATCGTCCCGCAAGACCGTCGTAGGCCCACTGAGCGGCCGTCCGCCGGCCCGTGCGGCCCGTGTACACTCATGGTGACCGCTGCGCAGCGCGGGGGTCGAGAGGAGACACGAGACCATGATGGAGATCACCTTCACCGGCGGCCGCAAGGTCGGAGGCGAGTTCGGTGGACTGGCGGTCGCCGCCGACCAGCCGGTGGCGTCGGGTGGCGGCGCCGGCGGAGCCCGGCTCACGCTTGCTGCCGAAAGGGACCCGGGCGCCGAACCCGGCGACAAGGCGCCTGATATGGCGATGCGCGTGCCGTCATGAGCCGCGCGTTCGTAAAAGACGACGACGAGGCGCCCGAGGAGCCGCTCCCCGAGCGCGCGATAAGCGATCATCCAAACTACGTCACGCCGTTGGGCCTCGCGCAGATGGCGGCGCGGCTCGAGGAGCTCGAGGCGGAACGCCTCGAGCTTGCTCGTCGCGCCGACGCCGACGACTCCGTGCGCGAACGGCAGCGCTACGTCGAGCGCGATTCACGCTACTTCCGGCGGCGGCTCGAGACGGCCCTGACGGTCGACCCGCAGGCTCGCCGACACGACGCAGTGGGGTTCGGGGCGACGGTCACGGTTCGCGAAGACTCGGGAGAGCGGCGCACCTACACGATCGTCGGCGAGGACGAAGCCGATCCGGACGTCGGTCTCGTGAGCTGGGTGTCGCCGCTCGCCAGAGTGCTCGAGGGCGCTCGCGTGGGCGAGCACGCCGTCTGGCGGCGACCTGCGGGAGCGCTCGACCTGATCATCGTGGCGGTCGAGTACGATGGCCGCTCGGGCTAAGTTGCGCTGAGTCGCCCTAAGCCGGGCGGGAGCGGTGAGAAGGGCCCAGATCGTGTGGGCGTACGGGACGGAGGCTGGGCTATGAGGTATCGGACCCTGGGACGAGTCGCGTTTGCCCCATCGGCGCTGGGGTTCGGCGCCATGCGGCTGCCGGTGCTCGCCGATGAATCCGCCGGCGCGGCGGCGCCGCGCCGCATCGACGAAGAGGCGGCGACCGCCATGCTGCGACGCGCGGTCGAGGCCGGCGTCAATTACGTCGACACGGCCTACGTCTACCATGACGGCGAGAGTGAGCCGTGGCTCGGTCGGGCCCTGCGCCAGGTCGCCGGCGAGCTGTTCGGCCCCGCCGACCAGGGGCTCGCCGAGCTGCGCCGCCGCGTCAAGGTGGCGACCAAGCTGCCGGTGTGGAAGCTCGAGCGCAACGACGACCCCGAGCGTCTGCTGAGCGAACAGCTCGAGCGGCTGCAGCTCGATTCGATCGACTTCTATCTGCTGCACGGCCTCGGCGCCGGCAGTCTTGCCAAGCTGCGCGAGCACGACGTGCTGGGCTGGGCCGAACGCGCCCTCGCCGATGGACGCATCGCGCACCTGGGGTTCTCGTTTCACGATGAGTATCCGCTCTTCGAGGAGCTGGTCGATGCGACTGACCTCTGGGAGTTCTGCCAGATCCAGTACAACTACATGGACCAGGAGTATCAGGCCGGCACCCGTGGCCTTGAGTACGCGGCCGCCAAAGGGCTCGGCGTGATCGTCATGGAGCCGGTGCGCGGCGGCCAGCTGGCGCGGCGACCGCCGCAGGCGGTCGCCGCGCTCTGGGCCGCCGCCAACGCCCGGCGCGAAGCCTCGGGTCTCGCGGCGCGCACGCCCGTCGACTGGGCGTTGCAGTGGGTCTGGAACCACCCCGAGGTGTCGTTCCTGCTCTCGGGCATGAGCAGCCTGGCGCAGCTCGATGAGAACATCGTCAGCGCCGAGTGCGCCGGGCCGGGAGCGCTCGACGACGATGACCTCGAGACCTGTCGTCGGGTGCGCGACGCGTATCTCGAGCTCAACCCCATCCCCTGCACGGGCTGCCGGTACTGCCTGCCCTGCCCCAGCGGAGTCGACATTCCCAAAGTGCTCGACATCTACAACGAGGCCGAGATCTACGGCGGCGGGCCGGCGGCGGCGCGCTTTGCCTACGGCTGGGTGAGCGAATCGGAGCGCGCCGAGCTGTGCAAGCAATGCGGTGCCTGCCAGGAGCTCTGTCCGCAGAAGATCGCCATCGTCGACTGGCTCGAGAAGATCCAGCAGTATCTGGCGGTCGGCAAGTAGCGCGGCGCCGCGCCCGGAACGCGCCGCGCCCCGCGTCCGCTACGCGCCGCTAGCGGCCGGCCAGGATGCGGGCCGCGACGCCCTGGATCGTCTCGATGCCGTAGCCCTGACTGGGGTCGCCGTTGGTGAAGACTGCCATGGAGAACGTAAGGGCGCCTTTGTGCAGACGCGCCACCTGGTGGACGAGCTGGCCGATGCTGGTGCCCCGCCAGCCGCCTTTGAACCAGACATCCCAGCCGCGCGGCCGGGCCGCGGCCGGGATACCCCAGCTCTGATACGAGACGACGTGCGAAAGCAGGTAGAGGGCCAGCGCTCGGTGAGACGGGGGCACGAGGTCCGGCAGGCGGTAGAAGAAGCGCGCCTGATCGGCGGCCGTGAGCTGGGCGCCGAACAGCTGACCATAGATCGCGAAGTGCGTCATGCCGGCGGCCCTGGCGAGCGCGTACAGGCCGCCGTCGCCGACCACGTGGTAGATGGCCTGGGCGGCGTTGTTGTCGGAGACCTCGATCATGGGCGTGAGGGTGGCCAGAGCCGAGGAGCCGACGCTCGCGTGCGTGCGCAGGTACTCGACGAGCAGCATGGCCTTGATCACGCTGGCGGTGACGAATGGCTGGTCCTGATGCCAGCCATGCAGAACGCCGGCGGTGTCGACTACGGCGACCGCCGTCACCCCCGAGCGCTGTCTGAGCCAGGCGATCGCCCTGTCGATGTCGGCCTTGGCCGGATACACCGCGTCGACCGTGAGATGCGCCGCGCGCACGACCGTGGGGGTGCGATGCAGCGCGTCCACCGCGCGCACCGTCCACACGTACGTGCCGGCCCTGAGGTGGCAGACGAACGAGGTGCTCGAGTCGGCGCCCGACCGCACCGCCTGACCGACGACGATCGTCTTGACCACCGCTCCGCCGGCAACGCTGATCACGATCCTTACGGTCGCGCGCCCGCCGTGCGCGCCCTCAATACGGTAGGGAAGCGTCGCGGCGGCGCCCTGCAGGACCTCGACGTCGGCTCTCGCGACGGACATGAACGGCAGATGACTGCCCCCTACGTGGCTTGCGGCGCCGGCGCTCTGGGCGCTGCCGTGCGTGCTACCGCTGTCCGTAGCCCATGCCGGCGGCACGGGCCCGGCGAGCAGAACGGCGCCGGCGAGCAGAACGACGCCGGCGATGAGAAGGCCGGTTGTGCCGGTCGTACCGACGAGCAGGCCGGGGGCGCGGTGACTCCGCGTGAGGCGTGGCGAGATCGGGAACCGGCGGCGGCGCGGCGGGCGGGGCTCGAAGAAGGCTTTCACATTCCGACCTTTCGTGCGCTTGCCCGCGGCTCTCTCCGCGGCCGGATCGTGCATGTCGCAACCTTATGTCCGCGGGGCCGCGAGGGCGAGTGTCGGGGAACGCGCATGGTCCTAAGGCACGACGAATCGCGCCCTGCTGCCGGCGCGCGTGGTCGTCACCTCGAGGCGGGCCTCGATCTGCTCGCGCAGTTCGGCGACGTGGGAGATGATGCCGACCAGCCGCCCGCCCGTCTGTAACCCGATGAGGGTATCGATGGCAGCCGCCAGGTTGTCGGGGTCGAGCGACCCGAAGCCCTCATCGACAAACACCGTGTCGAGCTTGACGCCGCCCTCATGGCTCTGCACGACCTCGGCGAGACCGAGCGCCAGCGCCAGCGAGGCCTGGAACGTCTCGCCGCCCGAGAGGGTCGAGACGGGCCGCCGGGCGCCCGTGTAGGCGTCGGAGACCTCGAGGTCGAGGCCCAGTGCGCGGCGCTTGTCGCCCTGCTGGCTGCGCAGCAGCCGGTAGCGCTGGTCTGTCATGGCCGACAGGCGCGCCGAGGCCACGATGAGGACGTCGTCGAGGTAGGCGGCCAGCATGTAGCGCTGAAACGACAGGCGCAGGTCGTTGTCGCCGTCGGCCACCCTGGCGAGACGCCCGACGATGGCGTAGGCGGCCTCGTGCTCGCCGATGTCGGTCTGCAGACGGGCGAGACCGTCGGCGGCGTGGGCCAGGGCGTCGCGCGCCGCGCCCAGCGAGGCCCGCGTGTCGCGGGCCTCGTCGGCGGCGCGCGAGGCGACCACGTGACGATCGGTCAGCGCTGCGATGTCGGGGCGCGCGAGGTCGTGGGCGGCGGCGGCGGCGCGCCGCAGGCGCGCCGCCGCCGCCCTGGTGTCGCTGTCGTGGCCGGCCACCAGCTCGACGAGCTCCGCCAGCGTGCTGGGGTCGCACCGGGCCGCGAAGTACGCCTGTTCGTCGGCGAACCCGGCCTCACGAATGTGCTCGAGGCGCTCGGCTTCGACCGCGGCGACCGCCGTTTGCAGCTCGTCGTGGCGTTGCTGCTTTTGGGCGTGCGTGGCCGTGGTCGTGGCCAGCGATTCGGACGTCGCTCTGTCGTCGACCTGAGCCTGCTCCCAGGCCTGTTCGAGCTCGTCGAGCTCGTGGCGGGCCTGTTCGAGCCGGCGAGCGAGCTCGTCGGGGTCGCGCAGCTCGGCCGGGACCCCGCGCCGGCGCTCGTCGAGCACGGCGGCGGCGGCGGCCTGAGCGGCCGCGGTGGCCGCGAGGTCGCGGCGGACGGCAGCGGCC
>PLTW01000027.1 GCA_003164655.1 Actinomycetota bacterium | reverse complement strand
GCGGCTGGCAAGATGGCGCCGCCCCGACCTGGTGAGCGCCGAACGCGTGACGGCCCTGGAGGTGAGGCAGTGGTCGAGACGCCGGTCCGACACGAGACGGGCGACTTCGAAGCAAAGGGCGCCGGGCGCCTTGTCTGGCAGTCCTGGGCGCCCGCCGGCCACCCGGCCGCCGTGCTGGCCGTGGTGCACGGCTACGGCGAACACGGCGGCCGCTATGGCTTTCTCGTCGACGACATGGTGCCGCGCGGCTACGCTGTGGCCACCTTCGATCTTCGCGGTCACGGTCGCTCGCCGGGGCGCCGCGGTCACATAGACCGATTCGCCGACTACCTGGCCGACGCGCGCGCCTTTCTTGCCCAGGTGCGGCGCGCGTGTCCCGACACGCCGGTGGTCCTGCTCGGCCACAGCATGGGCGGCCTCATCGCCGCCGCCCTGGCCGAAGAGCTCGACGCCGGCCTGGCCGGAAACGGCGACGCCGCCCTGGCTGAAGAGCACGAGGCCGGCCTGGCCGGCCTCGTGCTCTCTTCGCCCTTCCTGGGCATGCGTCTGGCGGTGCCAGCGCTTCAGGTCAAAGTCGCACGCCTGCTCTCGCGAGTGGCGCCGACGCTTCGCATGAACAATCCGCTGCGCGCCGAGCAGCTCTCCCACGATCCGGCCGTAGTGGCAGCGGCAGACGCCGATCCCCTCAACCATCGCCAGACGACGGCGCGCTGGGCGACCGAGATCCTGAGCGCCCAGCCGGCCGTGATCGCCGCCGCCGGCCGGTTGAGGCTGCCACTCCTGCTGCTCTACGCCGACGACGACCCCATCGCCGACCCCCGCGCCGCTGAGGAGCTCTTCGCGCGAGCGGCTTCGGTCGACAAGGCGAAGCGCTGCTACGCGGGCTACTACCACGAGATCTTCAACGAAGTGGGCAGGGCGGCCGTGTTCGAGGACCTGGCCGCGTGGCTGGGCGTGCACGTGCCGGCGGAGCACGCGGCGCAGTAGTCGCCGCCCGCTCGCCGCATGTACCCCGGCCTCTGGCCATGACGGCGAGCGCAACGACTCAGATGTCAGTGCCCCGGCTGAGCGGGATCTCGATCACCGCCGTCGCCCGCCGAGGGTCCGTAGACCAGGGGGTAGGCGGCGGCGACCAAGTCGTCCCAGCTCTCGCCGAAGTGCCGGGCGGTCGCCGGTGCGGGCAGGCCCGGGCGCCGGGCGCGCCAGGCCTCATAGCCGGTGACGCTCGGACACCGCCCGAGCTCGCGCCAGGCGGCCGCGATGGCCGCGACGACGTCCTGCAGGTCGTAGGTCGCGTGCGGACCGCCGCCGCGGTTGACGGGCAGACCGGCCCGCACGAGCGCCCGACGCCAGCCGCCAAACCTGAGCAGGACGACCTGCGGCCCGGGCCACGGCAGCCCGCTGCGCTGCCGGCCCGCGACCCAGTCCTTGAAGGCCTGATAGCCCATCGGTGAGGGCAGGTCGAGAGCCGCCTCCTGAAGCGCCGTGATGAGTTCCTGGTCTGTGTAGAGCGGCCGGTGGCTACGTTTCTTTCGGCGCAGTACGTCGGCTTCGGGCACTCTGGCGTCGATCAGCCGACGCACGTGCTGTTCCTGCAGTCCCAGCCGGCGCGCGACTGCGGCGTCGCTGCGCAGGCGCAGAAACTCAGCGACCACTTCAGCCTCGCGCCCTTCGACAGCCGCCAGGTAGCGGCGCTCCCGCACCGGCACGATGGGGATCTCGTAGCGCAGCAGAAGTTGCCGCACCCGTTCTTTTGAGATGCCGAGCTCAGCGGCGATCTCGCGGTTGGCAAGCCCCTGCCCGTAGAGCGACGCCAGGCGCACGCGACGTGGGTCGGCTATGGGGATCATGGTGTCATGCTTTCAAGACCACAAGGCCTCGGTCGTGTGGCCACACGCCGGGTTGCCGCTGCCGATGAAGTGCGCTCCGGTCATGGCCACGGTCACCCCCGGTACAGACCAGTTCGCCGACATTGTGCCGTGGCAACGTTAGGAAAGTGCGAGCGAGGATCGGCCGGCCCGTCGCCCGATCGACACCTGCGAGGTGTGCGGACGCACGCTGCTTGCCGGCGAGCGCACGCGGGCGATCGTCGAAGGCTTACGCGAGCTCAGGCGTGTCCGCTGTGCGTCATCTCCGCGCAGCGCAGCGCCCCGCGACGGCGCAGGTCGACCAGCCCCCCCGCGGTTCGCGCCTTCGGCGCCGCCAACGACCTACGTGTGCTGGGCCGCCGGCGGGCTTGCGTGCTTGGGCTCGTAGAGCGCCAAGGTGCCGCCGCCGGGCACCGTCAGGGAGATCACGGTACCCCAGTCGTGCTCGCTGGGTTGGCCGACGAACTCGACGCCCTTGCGCCGCAGGTCGGCGATGGTGGCCTGCAGGTCGTCGCACATGAGGTAGAGCTCATGGCTGACGTCGCCCTGGGTGGGGTGAGCCGCGAGCTCGGCCGGCGGCAGGGCGAAGATCAGCCAGCCGCCGCCGGCGTCGACCGACGGCAGTCCGATCACGTCGCGCAGAAACGCCCGCGTCGCATCGGCGTCCGGCACGAAGAGAATGACGTGCGCTCCGGTGATCATGTGCGCCTCCTCGTCACGCAGCGCTGCGCATGCCCGGCCGCCCAGCGCAGTCAGATGTCGCCGCTAGTCGCGGCTGCGCTTCGAGTTGAGCGCCCGCAGGCCCGCGACGAGCCCTCCGGCCGTGGCCGCCACCGCGACCGCCAGCGCGGGAACCAGCAGAAGCGCCCGGCGCCCGGCGGCGATCGTCTGGTTGTCGGACTCGGCGGCCGCGGTGGCGTCGCCGCGCAGCGTGTCGAACGCCGTGCCGAGCTGCGCCCGCTCGCCGGCGATGTCGGCAGCGATCTGATCGGGACTGCGTTGCGGTGTCTTGGCCGTGTCGGCCATCAGCGTACCTCGTCGTCGGAGGGTGGCAGGTCGCGCGGCGTCGGCGCGGGCGCGCCGGGCGGCATGGTCGGCGGTGTCGCTGTCGGTGTGGTCGGCGGTGTCGGCGTTGGTGGCGCCGGCGGCGTGGGCGGCGGCGTCGCGAGATGGGCGGTCGCCGTTGAGACTACGTCGCGCGGCGGCTGAACCTTGCGGCGCGGTGCGAGGTCGTTCGCCGTCTGCTGCAGACCGGTCTTCACCGTGCCGACCGTCGCCTTGGCCTCGGCGATGGCGCGCTCCGGCGCGGGCGTCTTGGCGCGCCGCAGCCGGCCGCGGCCCACGAGCGCGAGGATCAGGACGATCAGGACCAGGACGGCCGTGACGATCAGCAGCGCGAGCCACAGGGGCAGCACCAGCGCCAGCGCGACGGTGATCGTCGTCAGGGCAAAGCCGAGCGCATAAAGGGCGAGCACCCCGGCAACGACGAACAGGCCGACCGCTGCGCCGTACTGCTGGCCTTTGCGCTTGAGCTCGGCGGTGAGGAGCTCGACGTTGAGCTCGACGAGCCGCTGGCTGCGCGTGCGGATCTCGGCGGCCGACGCGACCAGACGTTCACGAAGGCCCATGGCACCTCTTCTCCATTTTCGCTCCCTCCCCCTTGCGGACCTACAGGTGTCCGGCGTGGCTACGACCGTACCCGTAGCGGCCGCCGGCTAATCAGCGGCGCGCCTTCCGTTTCCGGCGGCCGGGCTGCGGCAATGCTTCTTCGCAGAGCGGTCGCGACCTGCTGCGGCACGGAATCGCCCCGCAGACCATACCTCAAGAAACGGAGAGCGATCATGGCCAGCAGCTTCGACCTGGGCCGCGAAGCGGCGGCCGACGGACGGTTCGTGCGGCAGGACAGCGTCTTTCGGCGCTGGGTGACCGCCGACGGCAGCTCGGAGTTTCCCGCCGAAGCGGGTCGCTATCATCTTTACGTCAGCCTGGCTTGCCCATGGTCGCACCGGGCTGTGATCGTGCGCGCGGTCAAGGGACTCGACGAAGCGGTCGGCATCTCGTATGCGGCGCCCTTTCGCGACGAGCGCGGCTGGGCGTTCAGCGGCGCGCGCTTTGTCGAGCCGGCGACCGGCCTGGCCGGCGACTACACCGATTCGGTCAACGGCTTCTCGCTGCTCAGCGAGGCCTACCAGGCCACCGACCCCGGTTTTCACGACCGCGTCACGGTGCCCGTGTTGTGGGACTCAAGGACCGGCCAGATCGTGAACAACGAGTCGTCGGACATCGTGCGCATGTTCAACAGCGCCTTCGACGAAGTGGCAAGCAACCACGTCGACCTCTACCCGCCGGCGTGGCGCGCCGAGATCGACACGCTGAACGCCTTTGTCTACGACAGGGTGAACAACGGTGTGTACAAGGCCGGCTTCGCGCGCCGTCAGGAGGCTTACGACGAGGCGTTTCGGTCGCTGTTCGCCGCTCTGGCCGAGCTCGAAGACCGGCTGAGCGGACGGCGCTTCCTGCTCGGCGAGGTGATCACCGAAGCCGACTGGCGCCTGTTCCCGACTCTGGTGCGCTTCGACGCCGTCTACTACAGCCACTTCAAGTGCAACGAGCGGCGCCTGATCGACTACCCGCACCTGTGGCGCTACACGCGCGACCTCTACCGCCAGCCGGGCATCGCCGCGACGGTCGCCATGGACCAGATCAAACGTCACTACTACACGACTCACGACTTTCTGAACCCGAGTCGCATTATTCCCGACGGGCCGGCGATCGACTTTGCGGCGCCGCCCGACGGCGCCCGGCGCGGCTAGACACGGCGCGGGCCCGACGTGGCGGCGCGATCGGGCCGCCGGACGCAGGGGGCGCGATCGGGCCGCCGGACGCAGGGGGCGAGGTCGGGCAGCCGGACGCAGGGGGCGA
>PLTW01000017.1 GCA_003164655.1 Actinomycetota bacterium | reverse complement strand
GCGCGGGGCGCAAGGTCGGCATCCCATTCGGCCACAGCCTGGACACCTGCCCGGTCGGCGCTCTGACGGCTTGGCTGGAGGCCGCTCACATCGACATCGGCCCGGTCTTCAGGGCAGTCGATCGCTACGGCAAGGTCGGTACCGAACGTCTCGCAAACAGATCCGTGGCGCTCCTGGTCAAGCACTACGCGGAGGCGATCGGCCGGGACCCGCGAGCCTTCGCCGGCCACAGCCTGCGCGCCGGCCACGCCACCGCGGCGGCGCTGGCCGGCGTCGAGGAGCGCGACATCATGAGGCAAACTGGGCACCGTTCGACGGCCATGCTGCGGCGCTATATCAGGGACGGCAGCCTGTTCCGCTCAAACTCGGCAGCAGCGCTCGGGCTCTAGAGTCGGCGGCGCTCTGGCTGCGACAAAACAGCCGTTCGGCGACCCCGAAAGTCGTAGTCTGATTCTGCTCCGACTGCCTCGCACAACCGGGGCGGGAAGCACATCTCGGGAGGGGTAGCTATGCCGTACTGCCGGAAGGGCACGGTTCTCGGATGCGTTATGGCGAGCGCCTGTTTGGCAGCGCTGGCCTGTGTCCTGGCCGCATGCGGCACGGGCTCTACCAGCACGACGGTCAACGCCAGCGCAACGCCAGCGCCCACAGTCACGCCGACGGCGAGCGCGTCGCCCGTGCCGCTCACCGCGGCCCAGGTCACCCAGCGCATGCGCGCTGCGGGCCTGCCCATAACGCACGTGATCGTGTACACGGCGACGACCGACCCAAACGGCCTTCTCGGCCGACAGGGCGGCTACACATCCAAGACGGCCTGGGTCGACGAACGTGCCATCGCTGGGATGGCACGTAGAGACGGGGAGACGGTGGCGTGGGAGAAGTCGATGCTCGCCATGGTGTCCGGCGAGAAGGGCAGCATCAAAGAGGGCGGCGGCATCGAGGTGTACCCCGACGTCGCGGGCGCACAAAGACGCACATCCTACCTCTCGGCTCTCGCCGGCACATTCGTGGGCGACGGTTATGACTACCGGGTGGGGACAGCTATCTTGCGCTTGTCGAACGACCTCCTGCCCGCCCAGGCGCGGGCCTGCGAGCGCGCCTTCGCTGCAGTCTTCGGCCAGTCTTAGAGCCCGCGCCGCAGGATCAGACTGAAGGGATGACTACGTGTCCGGCTACAACACCAATCTCGCCGCCGAGTTCTACGTCCTCTCCATGCTTCATAGGCTTGGCGCAGACGCGGCCCTCACGCTCGGAAATAAGAAGGGCGTCGACATCATGGTCGCGCGGGCTGCCGGCGAAGCTGTGACCGTCGAAGTGAAGGGCAGCGCGAAGGGCTACGACTGGCCAGCCGGCAACATCCAGTCAGCCAATCCGGAGCGCCACTTCTTCGTGCTCGTGAGCTTCGAAGGGCAGATTGCAGTTGCCACCGTCGCTCCTCGATGCTGGGTGATCCCGCGCACGGAGTTGGACCCCTACCTTCACCAGTACAAGACCCGGCTGAACGTCTCGCGATCCGTAGTGCTCACGAAGGGTCGGCTGTTCGAGAACGCCTGGTCGCTGATCATGGGTGGACCCGGCGGCTAGCGGCGCTGGCTGCGAGAACGGCTACACAGGGCGTTCTGTGGCCGCCTGAGGCGCTCCAGCCTGCCGGCTCAGGCCCCGCGCGGTGCCTGGATCTCGGCTGCGGCGCTCGGGCTCTGGGGCGGCGCTGGTCGCGGCCTGTACCGACGACTCCCAAAGTCGTAGTCTGGCTTTGCCCCGACTGTCTCACATGGCCGGGGCCGGCAGCACATCCAAGCGAGGGGGCACCATGCCTTGCTGGCAGCGCGCGACACACAGCAACCGGTCAGCCACTCGCCGGCGCACCTGTGAGCTTGGCGGCTTGGCGTTCATTCTGCTTGGCCTCTCTCTGGCGCTGCCGGCGGGTGCCTTTGCCTCCAGCTCTAGCGGTGGCGGCTGGACCCTGCGATCAGCGGCTTTCCCGACCCTTGCGCAAGTGAAGCTGCCTGCCTCCGTGAAACCGGCCCCCACCAGAGTGACCTCTTCCGCTCCGATGCGCCGCGTTGGTGGAGTGCGTCCCGGCCTCGGCGGGCTTCTCGGCGGGTCGATCGTCACGTCGCCCAACTGGGCTGGCTACGATGTTCGCGGTGGAACTTACACGAGCGTCACGGCAACCTGGACTCAACCGGCCGTAGTCGCCGACCCCTCCGTCGAAGCTTACAGTGCCTTCTGGGTTGGTCTCGACGGGGATGGTAGCGGCACCGTCGAGCAGTGCGGGACTGAGGCCAGCGATCAATATGGGAGCGTCACCTACTACGCGTGGTATGAGATGTATCCAGCGCCGGAGACGCTCATCTCTGGCCTGGCCATCAGTCCCGGCGATCAGCTGCGCGCAACGGTGACAACAAACGGCGCTGGCACCTACACCCTGACGGTCGCCAACTACACGACCGGCTGGCAGAGCGTGAACAATTCCTACAGTGCCGGTGCCCAGAACTACTCGGCCGAGGTGATCGCCGAAGCGCCGACCAGTTCTGCAACTGACCAGATTTTGCCACTCGCCAACTTCGGCACTGTCGGCTTCTCGAACTGCTCCTTCAACGGATACGCGCTGTCCGCCTGGAATTGGAACCGCATCAACATGGTCTCGAATGGCACCACTGTGGCCACAACCTCGGCAATTGGCAGCGACGGGGCCAGCTTCTCGGTGACCTACGGCGATGTCACCCCGACACCAACGCCCACCCCGACGCCGACGCCCACCCCGACACCAACGCCCACCACAACGGTCACGGGCGCCAACGCTTCCTGGCACAGGTCCCCCGTCACTTTGACCTTCACACCCAGCGACCCCGCGGGCCCCGGGGTGAAGTTCACCGACTACTCGGTAGACGGTGGCAGCTGGACGGTGGGCACCTCGGTCACCATCGCCGCTCCGGCCAACCACGCCAACGACGGCACTCACACGATCCGCTACAGCTCAACCGACAACGCCGGCAACGTCGAGCCGGTCCAGACCTGCCAGGTGAAGATCGACACCCTGGGTCCCGTGTGTGCCGCGCAGAACGCCACCGTCAAACGCGGCAAGACCTGCCGGCTCTACTTCAAAGTCCACGACCGCCTCAGCCCCAAGGTCACCAACGTGCTGACCATCACGTCGAAGTCCGGCGCCGTCAAGAAGCGCTTCTCGTGGGGTTACGGCGAGAACTACGCCAGCTGGTGGTGGACGAGCTACACCTGCCGCCTGCC
>PLTW01000191.1 GCA_003164655.1 Actinomycetota bacterium | reverse complement strand
CAGCGCGCCGGCGCCGCCGCGCCGCCTTCCGCGGGCCGTGCGCATTCTGGTCACCGGGCTGGTCGTTCTGGGCGTGATCTCGTGGGCGCTGCCGTACCTGTCGCAGCGCGCCGCCATGGCCGCCGTCAACGACGCCAGCCGCAACAGCCTGACCCAGGCCGCCGCGGCGGCGCGCACCGCCGCCCGGCTCGACCCGCTGGCCGTCGACCCGCTCATCACGCTGGCCCTCGTGCAGGTGCAGCAGGGCCGCCCCGCCGCCGCGCGCGCGACGCTCGACACGGCCGTGCACCTGCAGCCGCGCAACTACGCGCCGTATTACCAGATGGGGCTGCTCGAGCTCGACAGCTTTGGGCGCAGAGCCGTGGCGACGCAGTGGTTTCGCCGCGCCCTGGCGCTCAACCCGCTCGACGCGCTGACGCGCCGGCAGCTCGGGCTGCCCTGAGCCCGTGGGGCGCGATCAGTCGGGCGTTGCCGCCGGCTACTTGACCGCGACGTAGNNCCGGTAGTAGGCGGATGCCTTGGGCGACACCTGCACCGAATAGAGCCCCGGCTCCGCGTAGGCCGCGGCGGCCCCGCTTACGACGGTCCTGATAGTGGTCCAGGGGTGCCCGGGACGGCGGCTCTGCACGACCAGCGGCTTGGCCGCCAGGCCGCCGCCCATGGGAGTGCACGACACCTGTCCGCTGAGCGTGAGCTTGGCCGCTCGCTTGACCGCCGCCGCCGAGGTGTTCAACGACAGATGGTCGCCGCCGGCAAAGACATACCAGGCGGCCTTGGCCGTGCCGTCGGCGGTGCGCAGGCCCGTATACCAGCCCTGGTAGGCCGCCCCCGGAGGTGAGAAGTCGTTCATGAGATACCACATGAGCATCTTCACCTGCTTGTAGCGCGCCGCATAGGCGTAGGCGCGGCGCAGATAGTTGGCCTGGGTGACCTGGTTGACGTGCCAGCCCGTGAACGCCTCGCACGGCGCCGTCTGATAGCCGTACTCGGTCAAATAGAAGGGCTTGGTGGGGAAGATCTTGAGCAGCGTGCTCAGGTTCTGCAGGGTGACGTCTCTGCCGGGGTCGCGGGGAGCCATCTCGGGCGCCCCCATCGTGTAGGGGTGGTGCGAGTAGGCGTCGAACAGCGACGACCAGCCCTTCGTCGCCTTGATCACCGCGGCGAACCGTTGCGGTGACGTGTTGAAGGCGTTGGGGGTGGCGCTGCCCCAGGGCGCCGTGGCGCCGGCGACTCTGAGCGCCTTTGGGTCGCCCGCCCGCATGCCCTTCGAGAAGCTGCGCAGCATGCGGACGTAGAGGTGGGCGGCGAAGTTCGGGTCGTGGCGAGTCGACTGGGGGTAGAGCGCGCCGTACAGATTCGGTTCGTTCCAGCACTCGTAAGCGAATACCTGGCCGCGCAGCAAGGTCGCGAGCTTGTCACAGAACGTCTGGAAATCGCCGAGGTGCGCGGGGCTCATGGCGTCGTAGGGCTGGTAGCCGCTCGTCTGCTTCCAGTACGTATGGTCGGACGCCCACACGGGCACGGTCTGGAAGCTGATCATGACCTTCAGGCCATCAGCGTGCGCCAGGGAGACCGCCGAGGCGACACCCTGCAGGTACGCCGACGAGGGGTCGACCACACCTTGCTGCGGCTCGGCCTGGGCCCACGACACGAAGAAGCGCACGTAGGTGGCGCCCAGCTCGGACCGTATCTGGTGCAGCGCGGTCGCCTGGTCGGCGGGGGTCATGGAGACGATGGTGTAGTCGGCGAGGCCGCGGGCCACCGTGCCGGCGTTCGCCGCGGCCGGCCAGGCGGCGGCCAGCGCTGCCACAAGGCACGCCGCCACGACCATGAGGAACGTGGTGGCGGACGAGGGGAGCAGGCGGGCGTGCGGCCGCGGTCGTGCGCGTTTCATGACTCGAACATACCGGCCGGCGGCGGGGTCGTCAATCGAGCGGCCCCCGCCGCGGTGAGTTATCCCTCGCTTTCACAGAGAGTTGGGTTGACAGCGGAGCTACTGTGAATACAATCACAGTACAGGAACCGTGGGAGGACCCTTGAACCAGCAGTCCGGGAGTGTCGTCGACTCGCAGGCGCCCGAGAAGCGCGCCGACAAGCACGTGTCGCTGCAGACCGTCGAGCGCCTCAGCGCCTACCGGCGCGTCCTCGAGGAGCTCGACCGCGACGGCGTCGATTACGTCCACTCCCACCGCCTGGCGGCGCTCGTGGGCGTCACGCCGGCGCAGTTGCGCCGCGACCTTTCCAGCTTCGGCAGCTTCGGCAACATCTCGCGCGGCTACAACGTCTACCAGATGGGTCGCACCATCGGCCGCATCATGGGCACCGACGCCACCCAGGCCGTGGCGCTGTTCGGCGTCGGCGACCTAGGCCGCGCCCTGCTGTCGTACCGCGGCTTCGAGGAGCGCGGTTTTCACATCGCCGCGACCTTCGACGTCGACAGCGAAAAGGTCGGCCGCGTGTTCGCCGGTCGCAGGTGCTACGGCCTCGACGCGCTCGAGACCGTTCTCGCCGAGTTCGACGTGCACATGGTCGTTCTGGCATCGCGCCCCGAGGGGCTGCAGGCGCTGGTCGATCGCATCGCCGCGGCGGGTGTGCGCGCCTTTCTGAACTTCGTGCCCAAACGGATCACGACGCCGGCCGATTGCTTCGTAGAGAACACCGACATCTCAGCCAAGCTCGAGAAGCTTTCCTTTCTGGTGCGCTCGGCGATCGGTACGTGATTCATTTTCGCGGCTTCTGTGAACGACTTCACTGTGAATGGCGTAACTAAACAAGGAGGACTGGCATGAAGACCAAGAGGATCCTCGTCGTCGACGACGATCGCGACCTGGTGCAGACCACCAAGACGTTCCTCGAGGCTCGCGGCTACGAAGTGAGCACCGCCTACAGCGGGGTCGAGGCCCGGGACGAGCTGGCCAGGCAGCGGCCTGACCTGGTCGTGCTCGACATCATGATGGACTACGACACCGACGGCTTCAACGTGGCCTACAAGCTGCGCAACGAGCCGGAGACCGAGCGTATCCCGGTGATCATCACCAGCGGTTTCACCAAGGAGATCGCGACCAAGGCCGACACCTTCGCGCCCATGATGGATCGCGATTGGCCGGCCGCCAAGTTCTTCGAGAAGCCGGTCAAGCTCGCCGCTCTGGCAGACGCGATCGCCGGCCTGCTGGCCGACGGCGACGTGCCGGCGGCAGAAAGGGCGTGACGCATGGCCACGGCCGACGAGATCATCGCCGCCCGCGGCGAGCTCACTCGTGAGCAGCTCATTCCGCTGCTCCAGGAGATCCAGGAGGCCGAGGGCTTCGTTTCCCAGGCGGCCATGAGCCGCCTGGCCGAGGCCCTGAGGACGCCGGTCAGCCGCGTCTACGGCGTCGCCACCTTCTACAACCAGTTCCGCTTTGCCCCGCTGGGCGAGCACGTGATCCAGGTGTGTCGCGGCACCGCCTGTCACGTAAAGGAGAGCCTTGCGCTCGCCCAGCATCTCAAGCGACGGCTCAAGCTGCGCGACGACGGTTCCTCGGCCGACGGCCGCTTCACCATCATCAGCGTGGCCTGCCTCGGCGCCTGCTCCATCGCGCCGGTCATCAAGCTCGACGGCGAGTTCTACGGTCATCTGACGGTGGAGCGCCTCGACGCCCTTCTGGACGAGGTCGAGGCGGGCGCGGAAGCGGCGGCCTGAACAGGCCGCCGGCGGTATCCCTTCGCGAAACGAGACACATGAGCCACCAGCGACACAGAAACGAGACCACCATGAGAGAGAGCCAGCTCGTGACACCGTGCTGCCAGCGCTGCACGCACGCGCCATCCTCGCCCTGTTCGGACCTGCTCGAGTGCATCGACCACGGCCCGGTGTGCCACGACGACGAGACCTGCCGTGAGGCGCGCGCCGCGCGCCGCGCCCGCGCCCTGCGCGGCGGCGACGGCATGGTGCTGTTCGTCGGCGCGGGTACCTGCGGGCGCGCCAACGGCGCGCTGGTGGTGATCGACAAGATCAGCGAGTACCTGGGGCAGCACGACCTGGACATCCCGATCGTCGAGACCGGCTGCGTGGGCTACTGCCAGCGCGAGGTGTTCGTCGACTTCGTCACCGCCGACGGCGTGCGCCTGAGCTACTGCGACCTGGGCCCGGACACCATCGACGAGTGGCTCGAGGCCGTGTTTGGCGACGGCGCCCTCACCAACCGCTTTCTGCTGGGCCGCTACGACGACCCCGACGAGCTGTTTCCCGACGTGCCGGCGCTGGCCGACACGCCGTTCTTTGCCCTGCAGACCAAGGTGGTGCTCGAGAACTGTGGCGTGATCGACCCGTCCTCGCTCGACGCGGCGCTCGCCGCCGGCGGTTTTCGCGGCGCCGCGCGGGCGCTGACCACGATGACGCCGGCCGACGTCTGCGACGAGGTCATCGCCTCGGGCCTGCGCGGGCGCGGCGGCGCCGGGTTTCCGACCGGCAAGAAGTGGCAGATCGCCCTTAAGCAGCCGCGCGCCCAGAAGTACCTGATCTGCAATGCCGACGAGGGCGATCCCGGCGCCTTCATGGACCGCGCCGTGCTCGAAAGCGATCCCTTCCGGGTGATCGAGGGCATGCTCGTGGCCGCCTATGCGATCGGCGCGACCAAGGGTTATGTGTACTGCCGCGCCGAGTACCCGCTGGCCATCGAGCGCCTGCGCGAGGCGATCTTTCAGTGCCGCGCCGCCGGCCTGCTGGGCAAGGATATTCTGGGCAGCCTCATCGACTTCGACATCACCATCAAGCAGGGCGCCGGCGCCTTTGTGTGCGGCGAGGAGACGGCCATTCTGGCGAGCATCGAGGGCGGGCGCGGCATGCCTCGGCCGCGGCCGCCGTTCCCGGCCGTCGCCGGCCTGCACGGCAAGCCCACGGTGCTCAACAACGTCGAGACGCTGGCCAATGTGCCGGCGGTGCTGGGGCGCGGCGCCGAGCAGTACCGCGACCTGGGCCTGGGCGACGCCGCCGGCACCAAGGTCTTCGCCCTCAGCGGCCGTGTACGCAACACCGGCCTCGTCGAGGTGCCCGTCGGCATTCCGCTGCGCGAGGTCGTCTACGACATCGGCGGCGGCGCTCCGGCCGGCCACGAGATCAAGGCCGTGCAGATCGGCGGCCCGAGCGGCGGCTGCATTCCGGCCCATCTTCTCGACGTGCCCACCGACTACGGCACACTGCAGGAGCTCGGCGCCATGATGGGCTCCGGCGGCATGGTGGTCATGGACGAGCGCACCTGCATGGTCGACGTCGCCAAGTTCTTCATGGAGTTCATCCGCAACGAAAGCTGCGGCAAGTGCACGCCCTGCCGCGAAGGCACGACGCGCATGCACGAGATCCTGGTCGACCTGAGCGAGCGCCCGGTCGGCGACCAGATGCATCGTCTCGAGCGGTTCCGCGGCATTCTCCACCTGCAGGAGCTGGCCGAGACCGTCAAGGAGACCTCGCTCTGCGGACTCGGCCAGTCGGCCGCCAACCCGGTGCTGAGCACGCTGCGCTACTTCCGCGACGAATACGAGGCGCACATCATGGAGAGCCGCTGCCCGGCCGGCGTGTGCCAGGGGCTGCGCGTGTACGACATCGAACCGGGCCTCTGCACGGGCTGCACCCTCTGCGCCAAGAACTGCCCCAACGAGGCGATCATCGGCAAGCGCAAGTTTGCCCACTCCATCATCGTCGACCGCTGCACCGGCTGCGGCGCCTGCGCGGAGGCCTGCCCCAAGCACGCCGTGCTCGCCGTCGCCTGAGAGGATCCAGCATGAGCATCACCATAAACGGCAAGGAGATCGACGTTGCGGCCAACGAGACCGTCCTGCAGACGGCGCGCCGCGCCGGCATCGACATTCCCCATCTGTGCTCCCTCGACTGGGCGCCGTCGCCGTCGGCCTCGTGCCGCCTCTGCGTGGTAGAGGTCGAGGGCCTGCCGCGGCTGCAGACGAGCTGCTCGCTCGAGGCGCGCGACGGCATGAGCGTCCAGACACACACGCCGCGCATCCTCAAGGCGCGGCGCGCCATTCTGGAGCTGCTGATCGCCAGTCACCCGCAGGACTGCCTTACGTGCGTGCGCGCGGGCGGCTGTGAACTGGCCGTGCTGGCCGGCGACCTCGGCGTGCGCGAGCGCCGCTACGTGGGCGCCGTCAAGGAGCACCCCATCGACATCAGCTCGCCGTCTCTGTGGCGCGACCCCAACAAGTGCGTGCTCTGCGGCCGCTGCGTGACCATGTGCCACAGCGTCCAGGGCATCGGCGCCATCGACTTTGTGGGTCGCGGCTTTCAAACGCGAGTCGCCCCCGGTTTCAGTGTCGGGCTCAACGTGTCGGACTGCGTCTACTGCGGTCAGTGCGCGCGCGTCTGCCCCACCGGCGCCATCGTCGAGCGCAGCCACGTCGAAGGCGTCGTCGCGGCGCTCGCCGACCCGGACACCGTGGTCGTCGCCCAGGTCGCGCCGGCGGTGCCGGCGACGCTCCTCGAGCGCCGCACCAAGACCCAGGACGTGCACACGATGCTCGAGCGCCTGGCCGGCGCCCTCAAGCACGTGGGCTTCGACGCCGTCTTCGACACCAGCTTCGCCGCCGACGTGACCGTCATGGAAGAGGCCACGGAGCTGCTCGAACGCATTCAGGACAACGGCGTCCTGCCCATGTTCACGAGCTGCTCGCCGGCCTGGGTGCACTTCGTCGAGACGCATCGTCCCGATCTCATTCCACACCTGAGCACCTGCAAGTCGCCGCAGCAGATGGCGGGCGCGCTTATCAAGGAGATCTACCCCGCTTACGCCGGCCTTGGCGACAAGCGCCTGGTGGTGGTCTCGATCATGCCGTGCACGGCCAAGAAGTTCGAGGCCCAGGAGCAGACCGGCGTCGACTACGTTCTCACCACGCGCGAGCTCGACGCCCTGTGGGGACGGTTCGGCGTGGACCTGGCCCACTTTGCCGAACCGGCGCCGCTCGACGCGCCCTTCGCCCAGGCCAGCGGCGCCGGCCGCCTGTTCGCCGGCAGCGGCGGCGTCATGGAGGCGGCCGTGCGCACCGCGCACAAGCTCGTCACCGGCCACGAGCTCGAGGGCGGTCCGCGGGTCAACGAGGCGCGCGGCAGCGAGGGTGCGCGGCACTTCACCATCGCGGCGGCCGGCGTCGATCTGAACCTGGCCGTGGTCAACGGCCTGGGCAGGCTCCAGGAGACGCTCGACGATCTGCTGGCCGGCGACCCGCCCGTGCACTTCGTCGAGGTCATGAGCTGCCCCGGCGGCTGCGTGGGCGGCGGCGGCCAGCCCTACGACACCGACGGCGACGCCGTTCACGAGCGCCTCGAGCGCCTCTACGACGCCGACAAGCGCTCGTCGCTGCGCACGTCGCACGACAACGCCGACGTGCGGGCGCTCTACGAGGACGTTCTCGGGCGTCCGCTCGGCGAGGTCGCGCATCGCCTGCTGCACCGTGAGTACGTCGACCGCCGGCCGGCGGTCGACTCGGTCTCGGTCTGACGGGAGTCACCATGGGCGGCACGATCATAAAGACGGACAAGCAGAACTGCCGGCGCTGCTACACCTGTGTGCGCGACTGTCCGGCCAAGGCCATCCGCATTCAGGACGGCCAGGCCTTCGTGGTCGAGGAACGCTGCATCGCCTGCGGCAACTGCACGCGCGTGTGCTCGCAGAACGCCAAGTCGTACTTGAGCGGCATCGAGCGCGCCCTCGAGCTCCTGGCGCAAGATGGTACGGCGGTGGCCGCCCTGCTGGCGCCGTCGTTTCCGGCCGGCTTTGCCGCGCCGGCCGAGCAGGTCGTCGGCGCCTTCAGGGCGGTCGGTTTTGACTACGTCGTCGAGGTCGCCCAGGGCGCCGACATGGTGAGCCGCGCCTACAAGGAGTACATCGAGGCCCACCCCACCGGGCTGCACATCGCGACCGCCTGCCCGGCGGTGGCCGAGTACGTGCGCAAGTACCACCCGGAGCTCACCGGCAACCTTGTGCCGATCGTCTCGCCGATGATCGCCACGGCTCTGGCGGTCAAGGAGCTCTTCGGGCAGGACGTGCGCTGCGTCTTTGTGGGCCCGTGCGTGGCCAAGAAGGCCGAGGCGCGCGACGCCGGCCTGCCGCGGGTGATCGACGAGGTGCTCACGCTCCAGGAGGCGAACAGTGTGTTCGCCAAGCTCGGCGTCGACCCGTTCACGGCCGCGCCGGCCGAGTGGGACGAGCCGGCCGCCGGGCGCGCGCGGGTCTTTCCGCTGCCCGGCGGTCTGCTCGAAAGCGCCGGTCTCGAGCGCGGCATGCTCGACCCCGACGTGCTCGTGGTCGCCGGCCAGGACGACACCATCGAGGTGCTCGACAGCCTGCGCACGGCCGACACCGGCAAGACGCTGCTCGTAGAGGCGCTCATGTGCAACGGCTGCTACTGCGGGCCGGGCATAACCTCCGACGAGCCCGGCTTGCTGCGCAAGCGCCGCGTCGGAGACTACGTGGCCGAGAGCCGGCGGCAGCGGGCCGACCCGCCGGCCGCCGACGGGGCGCGCTTTGCCGAGCTGCCGCTGGGGCGCGCCTATGTCTGCGACGACCAGCGCTGCGAGCAGCCCAGCGAAGACGAGATCCGCGACATCCTCGCACACACCAACAAGTTCTTCCCCGAAGACGAGCTCAACTGCCGCGCCTGCGGCTACCCGACCTGCCGTGCCAAGGCGGCCGCCGTGCACGCCGGCATGGCCGAAGAAGCCATGTGCCTGCCCTTCATGATCGACCAGGCGGAGCGCGTGTGCGCCGAGCTCCACGTTCCCTGGAGCGACCTGCGCGACGTCCACCGACACATCATCAACACCGAGAAGCTCGCCTCGATGGGGCAGATGGCCGCCGGGGTGGCCCACGAGCTCAACAACCCGCTGAGCACGATCCTGCTGTACTCGCACATCCTGTCCAAGAAGCTTGCCGACCGCGAGGATCTGGGCCACGATCTCAAGCTCGTTGCCGAGGAGTCGGAGCGCTGCAAGAAGATCGTCGGCAGCCTGCTCGACTTCGCTCGGCAGAGCCGCACGCACATCGAAGGCGTCGACGTGGAGGCCCTCGTGCGCCAGGCCGTCGACGGCGCCGCCGCCACGATCGAACCCAACGGCCGCCACGAGATCAGCTTCGAGATCGATGTGTCGCCGGGCCTGCAGGCCGACCTCGACCGCGACCAGATCACCCAGGTGCTGGTGAACCTGGTCAAGAACGCCGCCGAGGCGATGGAAGGCCGCTCGGGCGTGGTGCGCGTGAGCGCCTGCGACGCCGCCGAGCAGGGGCGCGTGCACTTTGCCGTCAGCGATCAGGGCAACGGCATTCCGCAGAGCGCCCGCGACAAGGTCTTTCAGCCCTTCTTCACCACCAAGAGTATCGGCAAGGGCACCGGTCTCGGGCTGCCGATCAGCTACGGCATCGTCAAGATGCATCAGGGCACGATCTGGTTCGACTCGGAGACCGGTCAGGGCACCACGTTCCACATCGAGCTGCCCAAGGTCCACGCCGGCGCGAAAGGAGTATGAGCGATGAACCCCACCTACACGATCATGTTCGTTGACGACGACCGGGACTTTCTCGAGTCCAAGAAGGTGTTCTTCGAGGCGCGCGGGCACACCGTGCTCACGGCGGAGGCCCCCGACGAGGCGTTGCACCTGCTCGAGACCGAGACTCCCGACATCATCTTTCTCGACCTGATGATGGATCACATCGACAGCGGCTTTCGGCTCGGCTACCAGATCGGCAAGAACGAGCGCCTGCGCGGCGTGCCGCTGGTCATGCTCTCCGGCGTGGCGGCCGAGACGGGCCGCCGGTTCGACGGCGAAGCCGAGGGCCTGCAGGCGTGGTCGGGGCTCGATCAGTTCATCGACAAGCCGGTCACCGGGCGGCAGCTCCTGAAGGTCGTCGAGGAGCGTGTCGGCGCCGGCCNNGGGCCAGCGATGCCCACGGGCAGCATCCTCGTCGTCGACGACGAATACGGTGTGCGTTCGGGGATTCGCACGATCCTCGAGATGGAGGGCTACGACGTCGGCGAAGCCGGCGACGGCGCCAGCGCGCTGGCCGAGCTCGCGAGGCGCGACTTCGACGTGGCGCTGCTCGACTACCGCCTGCCCGACACCGACGGCCTCAGTCTTCTGCAGACCATGAAGGCCGGCGGCTGCGAGGCGATGGTCTGCATGATCACCGCCTATGCCAACATCGACACCGCCATCGCCGCGACGCGTCAGGGCGTGGACTTCTTTTTGCCCAAGCCGTTCTCGCCCGACGACCTGATCGGCGTGGTCGAGACGCTCCTGCGCCACCGTCAGGCGCGCGACGAGGCCGAGCGGCTGCGCCACGAGAACGAGGCCAGCCTGCTGGCGCTGGCCGAAGAAAAGACGCAGACGCACTCCCTGGTGAGCTCGCTGCGCGACGCGGTGCTCGTGGTCAATCGCGAGGGCGACGCCGTGCTTGCCAACCGCGCCATGACGGAGCTGCTCGACAAGCCCGAGAGCGACGTGCTCATGAAGCCGGCTCGCGAGCTGCTCGCCGAGGGCCCTCTGGCGCCTCTCTGCGATCAGCTGGCGGCGCCGGTCAAGGACCGCACCGTAAGCCAGCTCGACATCGGCGAACAGAGCTACATGGCCAGCATCGTCACCTTCCGCGCCGACGACGGCGAGGCCCGCGGCCGCATTCTTACTCTCTCCGACATCAGCGAGGTGCGCCGCCTGGCGACCGAGAAGTCGCGCTTCATTCGCATGATGGTCCACGAGCTGCGCTCGCCGATGGGCTCCGTCAAGGGCGTGCTCGAGGTGCTCGAAGACAAGAGCCTGGGAGACGAGCTCGATCCGTACCTGCCGATGGTGGCGCGCGCCGACGCGCGCATCGACGGCCTGACCGGCCTGATCGGCGACCTGCTGTCGCTGAGCCGCATAGAGCAGTCCACCGGCGGCGAAGACGCCGAGCTTTTGGCCGTCGCCCCGCTGGTCGACGAGGCGCTCGACGTGCAGCGCGAGGCGCTGGCGGCGCGCGGCATCACATGCTCGCGCGAGCTGCCGGCGGATCTGCCACAGGTCCTGATCGCCGCCGACGACCTGCGGCTTGTGGTCGCCAACCTGGTGGGCAACGCCGTGAAGTACAACCGCGACGGCGGCGCCGTGACGATCACCGCCGGCGTCGCCGACGGCTGGCTGCGCCTGGACGTCGCCGACACCGGTCTCGGCATCAACGCCGAGAACCTCGATCGCATCTTCACCGAGTTCTTTCGCGAGAAGCGCCCCGAGACGCGCGAGATCGAGGGCAACGGCCTGGGCCTGGCGATCGTCAAGCGCCTGGTCGAACGCGCCGGCGGCCACCTGCAGGTGCGCAGCGTCGCGGGGGAGGGATCGACCTTCAGCGTGTCACTGCCGGCCTGAGCCGGCTTCGCCGGCTCAGGCCGGCAGATCCGGCGTGACGCCGGGTGGGGCGGGCGACTCCCCCCACGGTCCCCCCCGTTGTCGCCCGCCCTCCCCGGCGTCACGCTGCGCGCCGCGGCGTCTCTACGCCGCGAGCCGGGATCAGTCGACGGTGCCGGCGGCGCGCCCCGCGACCCGCGTCGCGACCGCGACGAGTGCGCCCATCAGCCCCGCCAGGACGAGCAGGCAGACGCCGCCCACCGCCTCTGGCGGCCGAACGGCGAGCAGCGCGGCGGCGCCGGCGGCCACCACGATGCCGGCGGCCAGCAGCCAGGGGGCGGCGGCCTCGTGGCCGACCCGCCAGGATCGTTCGCTGCGCATGACGCGCGCTGTGCGGATGCCGGCGAGGTGGTTGCGCGGCAGCCGGCCGCGAGCGGCCGGCAGGGCGATCGCCAGCAGGGCGCCGCCGGCCAGCAGCAACACGACGTAGGCGACTGTCATGGTCCGATCGTACACCGTCGGTCGGCCGTGGGGTGCTGGGCAGCAGGGCACGCCGGGCTCCACTCAGGGCGTCGGCTCAGGCCGTCCGCTCAGGCCGGCCGCGTCTCGGCCAGCAGCCGACCGACCAGTCTCGTGCCCTCGGCCACCGCGGCGCTGATGTTCGACCGGCCGTCGGCCAGCTCGCCGGCGGTCACGGGCACACCGACACGTACCGTGATGCGCGCAAACGAGGGCCACTTGCCGTTCGGCGGGAGAGCCTCGCGCGTGCCCGCGAGGTGCAGCGGCAGGAGCGCCGCGTGCGCCTTTATCGCCAGGTACGCCGCTCCGCCCTGGATCTCGTGGCGATCGATCCCTCCCTGGGGAAAGACGGCCACCGTCCCACCCCCGGCGAGAATCGCGAGCGCCGTCTTGAAGCTGCCGACGTTGGCCTGATCCTCTTCTACCGGGAGTGCGCCCACTCCGCGCAGGTAGCGCCCTATAACGGGCCGCTCGAACAGATGAGCGGCCGAGAGGAACGTAAGACGCCGGGCGGTGAAGACCGAGATCAGCACGAAACCGTCGAGATTGCTTTCGTGGTTGGCCACGACCACCAGCGGGCCCACGGCGGGAATGCGCTCGGCCGCCACGACCCTCAGCCGGAAGGCGCTCCGAAAGACCGGTCTCACGGTCAGCGCCGTGGCGCTGTAGGGCACCAGGCGCGGCTCCTGGCCATCGTGTCGCTCGTCTGTGCGCAGAATCCTGACCTGAGCCATTCGTCGATCCGCTTTTCTGTGGTTGTGCGAGCACCCTCCACGGTGTGAGTGCCCGGGCGCGGGCAATTGTACCCATGCACGCGCGGTCAACGCGAGACGGAGACGGGCCGACGCCTGAGCCTGTGACGGG
>PLTW01000208.1 GCA_003164655.1 Actinomycetota bacterium | reverse complement strand
GCCAGGCGCGGTACCGCCACCCCCCAGACTCTGCCTGACGACCTGCTTCGAACAACTGGCGAGGGTCGATTGAGTGACCGTGTGCTCCGCGTCCTTCCCGGGGAGTATGCTGGCAAGAAAGCAGGAATCTGCTCGTTCAGGGCAGCCGATCACATGGAGGGCTCGTGGACGACGACCGCGACAAGCCGCAGCCCTCGGAGCGGGAGACGATGGGCATCACCGGAGGCCCCGGAACGACCTTCTTCGGCCTCGACGCCAAGCACCTCAAGATCGACGGCCACGACACCGCCGATGAGAAGCTGCACCACGACAGGTCGTGGAAGACCAAGGCCGAAGAGGAGCCCGACGAGCCCGGCGACGCCTGAGCGCGCGGCGACACGCCAGGTGGTGGTAGGCGAGAAACGGTCGGCGGACCTGAGCGATGGGCGGACCGGCGTTTGCCCTTTCTCGGCATGACTGTCGCTGAGCGCCGCCGCGTGCCGCTCCGTGCCAGCTTCCTGCTGTCCATGGCTCCATCATCGCAAGGCCTGGAGTCTGCAGGAAACCCGGGCGGTTCATGGAGTCTGTTCGTCTTAGAGTTCAGTCCATCGCCAGCCCGCCGTTCACGGGAATGGTGATGCCCGTCAGAAAGCCGCCGTCTTCACCGGCGAGAAAGGCCACGACCCCGGCGATGTCCTCGGGTCCAGCGATCCGCCGAAGCGGCGTCATCGCGGCGATCTGAGCCTTTTCCTCCTCCGGCATATCCTGATTCAGCTCCGTTTCCACCAGTCCGGGAGCGACAGCGTTGGCTGTGATTCCGCTTGACCCCAGTTCCTCGGCGATATATCGGACAAAAGTTGACAACGACGCCTTTGCCGTTGCCGATGCCAGCTTTCCCGGTATGGGGTGGTGCTTGGCAAGACCGCTGGAAAGGTAGATGAGGCGTCCGTGCCGCTGAGCTGTCATTGCAGCCACAGCGGCCTTGGTTACCTCAAAAGCGGCCCTGAGTTCCCCATCTACGACAGCGCGATATTCTTCCCAACTCATGTCGCGAAAGGACTTTCCGACATACCCTACCGGGGCGTTGCTCACAACGATATCAACGCGCTGGTAAGTCGCTACGGTCTGCTCGAATAGCTGCCGGATCTGTTCGGAGTCCCTGATATCGGACTGGACCGCCAGTGCGTCGCCCCCAGACTCGTGAATTTCGGTCACCAGTCTTTCGGCGCGGTCCGCCTGATCGAGATAAGTCATGACAACTCGGACTCCTCGTGATGCCAGGAGCCTTGAACACGCTCCTCCGATTCCGCGGCTGCCTCCGGTAACAATGGCAACCTGACCTTGCAATGACGACATGGGTCTCTCCCTTCCTTCGCCCAATGAGATTCAGACTCACTCCTCGATCCAGGTTCAAATCAGCAACAGTACTTACATACTATCATGCTAGTGATTGGTGGGCGGCGTTGGGATTGAACTACCGACCGACCTTCACGGCGGACGGGCCGGGTGCCGCCGCGAGCGCGAGAACGCCGGCAAGCGGCGGTGACTGCCGGACAACGGGGAACAACGACGTCACTGCAACGCAAGAGGAGACAAGCCGATGTTCAATGCCAGTCACGCTTTCTCGGGGTTCTCAACGAACGACATCGCCAGGACCAAAGAGTTCTACGCTCAGACGCTGGGGCTTGAAGTGACAGAAGAGAACGGCATGCTGACTCTGAAGCTGGCCGGTGGCGGCACGGTCGTGATCTATCCCAAAGACGACCATGAGCCGGCCTCGTTCACCGTGCTGAACTTCCAGGTCGACGACATCGACCAGGCGGTGGGCGAACTTGCCAAGGCCGGGATTCAGTTTGAGCGGTACGAGGGGTTCGCCCACGACGAGCGCGGGATCGTGCGCCCCGACAGCTCGCAGCACGGCCCGTCCATCGCCTGGTTCAAGGATCCGGCCGGCAACATCCTGTCGGTGCTCCAGACGCCGTAATCTCGCGCGACCCGTCTCCGAGGCAGAGGGAACGCATCTCCGTCGCGCTCTGGGATAGTGGCGGCTATGGTGGGGCCCCACGAGCGTGAGAGCACGAACGAAAGGCACGAGGGTCACTTGTCGAGCGAGGCCGGCAGCGAAGGCGCTCACCCCCGGGGCCCTTGATATGCTGCGCGCATGAGCGGATGGTGCGCAGTCCCAGTCGCGGCCCTTGAACTGCTCGTGCTCGCGACCGGTCCGTGTGGCGGAGGCGCCGAAGGCGACATCGAATCTTCCCCCGTGGCGCCTCGACTCCGTCGGCGTCGGCTTTCTAAGGTTTCGACTGCCGGCGGAACTCTGACGCCCAACGCCTGGACGTACGGGCCCCTTCTTCGGGACTGCGGCCAAGCCGTCGGAGTGGAAAGGGTGGTGATGCGTGCTTCAGGGCGGACATCCACCCGTCTGCGGTAGTCGCAGGCCTCACTTCGTGACCCGCTGACCGTGCGCCTGCTCTTTGCCTTCGCCGGCGGGCGCGGCCACCTGGAACCGCTCGTTCCGATCGCGCGGGCCGCAACGGCCGCCGGCCACATCGTGGCCTTCGTCGCTCGGCCCTGGATGGCCCCGCAGGTCGAAGCCCTTGGGTTCCCAGTGTTCACGGCGGGGTCGGATGCCGGTCCGACGCAGCGGCTTCCGCTGGCGCCGCTTGATCTGGAGCGAGACAGACAAGCCGTCGGTGACCACTTCGTGCGCCGCATCGGGCGCGAACGGGCGGCCGCCATCGTGCCGCTGTGCAGACGGTGGCAGCCCGACCTGCTGGCGTGCGAAGAGTTCGACTTCGGCGCCATGGTTGCCGCCGAGGCGCTCGCGCTGCCACACGCCACCATGCTCATCGGCGCCACCGGTTCATTTGTGCGAGCCGAAATCGTGACGGAGCCCCTGAACGAGGTGCGGGCCGAACACCGGCTGCCGCCAGACCCCGGGCTGGCGATGCTCAGTCGGCAGCTCGTTCTGTCGCCCTTTCCGCGCAGCCTGCGCGACCCGGCTCACCCCCTGCCGGCCGGGGCGCACGCCATTCGGCTCCTCGCCTCCGACCCACAGAGCGGCGTCGAGAGCGGCGCCGAGCGGAGCAGCGCGGCGCGCGGCGGCGGGGGCAGAGCCCGAGGCGACGAAGGCCGTGACGTAGCTGCCTGGCTCGCGGCTCGGGGTGCCGCGCCGATCATCTACTTCACACTCGGCACCATCTACAACGTGGAGTCCGGCGACCTCTTTGGTCGCGTGATCGCGGGGCTCCGAGATCTGCCGATAGACCTGGTGGTGACGGTCGGTCGCGACATCGATCCGCGGGAGCTGGGGCCCCAACCGGCCAACGTGCGCGTCGAACGCTTCGTGCCGCAGGCCGAGCTCCTGCCCCGGTGCCGCCTCGTGATCTCGCATGGCGGTTCGGGTGGCGTGGTCGGCGCGCTCGCCCACGGCCTGCCGATGGTGCTACTCCCCCTGGGCGCCGACCAGCCTCTGAACGCAGCGCGCTGCGAAGCCCTCGGTGTCGCGGTGGTCCTCGACGCGCTGACCGTCACATCACAAGCGGTCGGCGAGGCCGTCTCGCGCGTGCTCGAAGGGCCGGGCTGCCGGCGCAGCGCCGCGCAGGTGCGCGACGAGATCGCCACCCTTCCCGGGCCCGAGCATGCCGTCGCGATGATCGAAAGGCTCACGACCCGCAGACACAACGACGCCACGCTATGAGTCGCCGGCCGGTGTGGCAGGGCTGGGATCTTGGCGGGAGGTCCGCGGCGATTCTCGCGGCCCGCGTCGGGCGACGGCGACCGCGCGGGCGGTGTTGAAGTCGCCGCCGCTGAACCGTGCCAGATGGGTCGTCCCAGCCGACGATCAGGTTGCCCAGGCCGGACGTGTCGTTCTCACTCTCGGTGCTCTTGATCTGCAGGTTGCAGCCCTGGAGGACGATGTTCAAAGCGGCGACGCCGTTCTTGGCGTGGGTGTTGAGGCTCGGGTAGGTCGGCAGCCGGGAGAGTGCGAGGACGGGGTTGGCGGTTATGTCGCCGACGCACTTCTGCAGGCCGTGCGAGGCGTCGGCGCCGACCACGCTCTGCCAGCCGGCCATCGTGGAGGCCTGAGTGGTGGCGGTGCTCCGCAAGCTTCTGCAGCGCCTTGAGGCTCTTGGCCAGGCTGTTGAGGGTAGGCGCCGAGGCCGAGGCCGCTGCCGGGACGAGCAGCAGCAGGCCGAGCACGACAAGAATGAGAACGACGAGCTTGCGCATGGCACCCCTCCGACCCAGAAACAGTCGGCGGGCCCGCTGGGAAGGGTCGAGCCGTCCCCAAGATGAGCCGAGTATAGGTCTGCTCGTCGGGGACCGGAAGTACTACGCCGAGAAAGCGCTGCCGCGCTGGGCGACGGTGCCGACGGACAGACCGAGATCGTTCGCTCGGCGGGTACGCGGGTACCTGGGGGTGGGCAGGGCGGCCTGCGGAGCCGGGCGAACACTCACACGACTTCAAGGTTGGCGCCCAGGTGACGATACTTGGCGCAGCAACCGCGGAGTAACCATGAGGCTGAAGATCGGACTGACCACCTTCGTCGTGTTGCCGTTCCTCGGCTTCGTGCTCTCGCTTTCCAGCGCGATCAACAACATCAGGCCGCTCGCCATCGTCGGTTTCGCGACGATCTTCGTCTTGGTCACCGCCGGCCTCATCGCCCTGGCGGCCGCGCCGGCCATCGGCGCGTGGCTGGGCGGCATGCCGCGGCCGAAGCGCACCCGCGATAAGGAGCCAGCTTGGTGACGACGCGACCGAGCAGACCGACATCGGTCAAGCTGGCCCTCGGGCTGATGGCCGGGCAGCTTCTGGTCGGTCTGGTGGAGGAGCTGGTCCGCTCGACTCGTGCGGCCCAACCCAACGCCGCCCTCAGCCTGCTGCTCGTCGTGGTCATCGAGCTCGCGGTCACCGGTGGGCTGCTGGTGGCCATCGCCTGGGGCAAGCGCTGGGCGCGTACCGTCTACATCGTCCTGGTCGCTCTCGCCTTGCCGGCGATGGCACTAGATGCGCTGGCGCCGAGCCAAGGTGGCAGCATCTTCTGGTCCCTTGTCACACTCGCTTTGGAGGTCGGCGCCGTCTGCCTGCTCCTCGGCCGCCCGGCAGGCGAGTGGTTCGCCGCCTGCGGCACGCCCCCGCCATCCCCGGCCGCCTGGTATCCGGACCCGTCCGGCCGCCACACTCACCGTTTCTGGAACGGGACGGGCTGGACGCCCCACGTTGCCGATGACGGGCACGTCGCCGTCGATCCGCTCGATCAGGGGGGACCGTCGGGAGTCGCTTGGTGACGGGCTCAGAGTGGTCACTTCTTCGCATCCCTTGGAGCGCGGGCGCCAGCGCGCGGGCACAACGCCGGTCGGCGTCGGGCGATCGCCATCAGAGATGGTTGGGCTATTTGTGGCCGTCGTGAGCGCGAAAGCACGAGGGAGCGGCAGCGAAGACGCCCTGCAGCCCCAAGAGCAAAGGCAGCCAGGGCCGACGAGTCGAGGGCCGGCGAGTCGAGGGCCGGCGAGGTCAGCGGCTAGCTAGCCCGCTGACGACGTGACTCCGCCATGATGTTCGCACCTTCGGGTGCACGCGCTGTGGGGCCAGCTTCGCGGATCGCTGGCGGCTGCGAGCGCACCTTGCCGAGCACGACGTCGTCGTCCCCTGGCAACCGCCGCTGAGCCCCAAGTCGCGGGTGGCGAAGGTCCCCGTCGAGCTTTCGGCTCGACCTCACGCGGAGGACTACCGTGCCGCCCAAGGGTGTGCAGCGCCGCTCCCCGCAGGGGTCGCTCTACTCGATCTGTCCCTCGAAGGGGAAGACCAGGTCGTTCATCACCACGGCGTAGCCGGACTCGTCTGGGGCTCTCGATTCTGTCCTGTTCAGCGCGCCGGACGGCGCTCAAGCGATCAGGCGAACCTCTTATTCACCCTCTCGATCGATTCACCAGCTTTAGCCAAATCGTCCGGCACCATGACCGGGTGGAGCTCGATGCTGGCATTGAACGCGAGGAACCAGGGTTCAGCGATTGCTGGGATGTGAGAAGCGTCCTGCATATCGAAGACGATGAACCCTGTGCGCTGGCCGCCTTCGTCCGTAAAATAGACGGCCTCCGCCGGCGGGTGCAACTCCGCCAAGATGGCTTGAATCGTCGTGCCAAGCTTGCCGGACCTCACTGCGGCGTTTCCGGACTCAACGGGGATGTTGACCTTCATCAGGAACCGCATTGCCGACCTCCTCACCGTTGTGGACCTGGAGCGATTCTGCGAAGCGCGCCAGCGCTTGAGCCGAACCGTATCCCCGCAGATGAGAGCACCCCGTCTTGAGGTACCCCGACCTCCTGCCGCTGGTTGATGCCCGTCCGGCCGGCTGGTAACCGCGTTGCGAGATCATCCCCTTGCGGGGCAACGGGATGGACAGAAGGAATTGGGGCGCGCATACCGGATTTGGACCGGTGGCACCGCCGTGAAAAGGCAGTAGCGTCGATGCCAGGGAGTGCCGCCGAGTGTCATGGAATGCCATCTCACGCGTGGGAAGTCCGGCGCGACTGCCACCGACAGAGGCCGCGGACGGTATCTCCGTCGCGCGAGGGGGTCGAGGCTATCGGTGGCCGCGGCGAGCGTGAGAGCACAAGGGAAAGCCAGGGAGAGAGTCGCCCCGCAGTCGGCTCGGCTGCTTGATGCGCGGGGCCTAAGGAGGCGTTGGCGCAGAGGGCACACGCGCTTCGGGCCCTGTTTCCAAGCAGTCCAGCTGCTTCCTCATGTAGATGCGCCTGAGACCCATCTCGGTGCGACGTGCGTATTCCACATAGCCGTTCCTGCCGTACAGCGCCCTGTTCTCGGTCATGTCTTCGTGCGTGTAGAGGTAGATCGAATCGAAGCCGGCACGGCAGGCCTTTAGCTCCGCCAACCCAAGGAGGTGTCCGCCGAGTCCCGTGCCACGACGCGACGGCACGACGGCGACGTTCTCAAGAAGGAAGCCCTCGTCGGCTGCGGCGACGACAAGGACGGCGACGATGCGTCCGGCGCTCTCCGCGACTGTGACGTCGAACTTCCTGATCACGGTGTCATAGTCTTCGGTCATCGGTCCGGGCGGCATCCCGATGCGGGCGACGTAGTGCTCATATGCTTCGTTCACGCACGCCTTGACGGCCGCAGCGTCNNGTCTATCCCTTTCGCCGATCAAGTCGCCTGGGTCTACGCGGCGATGCGCAAGCGGCGACGGCGCCCTAGCTTGCGGCCAGCCCGCTGCTCGACAGCACCAGCCGGGCCTGCGCGAGGTCCTCTTCGCGCACGCGGATGTGGAAGGGGCCGAACCCTTCGTCGGGCACCTTCTTTGCCCGGAAGAATCCGTGCGCAAGTGGGGAGTCGCTGTATGCTCTGCTGGGGCGCAGCATCTGTTCCGGCCAAAAGTCGACGTGGTGGATACCGGCGTGCGTGAGGGCCTCGCAGATTTTCTCGGCGTGCTTGTGGTCGGCGACCACGACCAGGTCGACTTCGTCGCTCATGACTTGGGCCGTGACTCGTCGATGGCAAGGTACCCGTCCGCCTTGCCGAGCAGAGCCTGGGCCTCGGCGAACTGCTCGCTCGGCACCATGATGCGGTAGGGCGCGTCGTGGGTCTCCAGCATTCCGAGGACGCGGTGACTGCTGGCCGGCCAGATCTGCACCGCGATGTGACGGTCGACGAAGACGCGCCGCAGAGCCATGGCGTGCATCTGTACGCCGGTGCGGGTCACTTCGCGCAGAGACTCGTCGAGCGCCGCGGCGTCACTTTGCAGCTGTGCGGTCAGACCGGCCGTCAGCAGCACGTCGCGCGCCTTGCCCAGGTCCGCCTCGACGACGCGGATGTGGAAGGGGCCCACCGCCCCGGCCACGACGGTCGAGGTCGGGACGCCGAGGGCGGGTCGGGGCAGGCCGCTGCTGTCCATGACGACGTCCTCGGGCCAGAACTCCGAGCAGCCGACGCCGGCGTGTCGCAGGGCCTTGACGATCCGGGTGGCCAGCTTTCGATCGCGCACGACGACAAGGTCGACTTGCTCAGGGCTCATGCTGCCCCCCTACTACCGACGATCGGTCAACGGCATCATAGTCCGTGCGGCGCGAGATGGGGCCGGCAGCACGCCGACCGCGCCGCGGGAAAGCGGGCACCTGCAGGTAGGCAGGCCGCCCGCTCCCGATACGTCTCCGAGGACGCGGACGGTATCTCCGCCGCGCTTCGAGACCATCGGGTCTATGTGGAGCCGCCGCGCCCCGGCGGGCGTGAAGCGTCTCGGCCATGCCACCGTCTCAATCACCCTGGACACCTACTCGCACGCCAACCCGGCGCTGCAGGAAGAGGCGGCGGCGCTGATCGCGGGACTGGTGTTCGCCGTCAAGTGGAGCGACGATGCATAGGCGCCGAAAGGGGCGGGGGTACATGTGCGCCCCCGCCCCTTTCAGGCTGCCCGTCAGACTATCTCGCGCTGTCCTGCGCCCGCGCGGTCACGGTGTCTGGTAGCTGCCGGCCATCCAGCCGAATTGGGTGCTCTCGGTCAGCCCAAAGCCGCCGCTGACGCTGGAGTACATACCGCTGGCGGCGTTGCCAAAGCCGCCACTGATGCTCGAGTACTGGACAGAGGCCACGTTGTTGGCGCCGCCGCTCACACTGGAGTAGCAATTACTGAGCGAGTTGGCGATGCCGACAACGAAGCCCGCGTAGCTCGTGAAGTTGTTGAAATCACCGGCCACGAGGTTGTTGGAGCCCGAGCGCACCGCCCCGTCTTCGGGCGCGTTGTCCCAGCCGACGATGAGGTTGCCGGTACCGCTGCCATCGCCTTCTGCATCGCCGCTGCGCACGTGCACGTTGGCGCCCTTGAAGACGATGTTCGGAGCGGCAACGCCGTTCTCGGCGTTGCTGTCGAGGGTCAGGTAGGTCGGCAGCCAGGAGAGCGTCAGGGCGGGGTTGGCGGCGATGTCGGCGACGCTCTTCTGCAGCCCGTGCGAGGCATCGGCGCCGATCACGTTCTGCAGGGCGGCGATCGTGCCGGCCTGACCGGCGATCGTCGCCTCGTCGGCGGTGAGCTTGGCGCTCAGCGCGGTGATGCTCTGACCCTGCGTGGCGATCGTCGTGGCTTGGCCAGCCACTGTGGTCTGCAGCCCGGCGATGGTGCTGGTCTCCGACGCACCTTTGCCCTGCAGCGACTTGATCGTGCCCTGCAGCGACTTGATCGAGGAGGCCTGGCTCTTCTCTGTCTTCTGCAGGGCGGCCAGGCTCTTGAGGGTGGGCGTCGAGGCCGAGGCCGCTGCCGGGACGAGCAGCGCCACACTGACGGCGATGACGAGAAGAACGACGAGCTTGCGCATGGTACCCCCTCCGATCCAGACACGGTCGGCGGGCCCGCTGCGATGGGTCGACGCCGCCCCCAAGATGAACCGAGTATAGGTCTGCTCGTCGGGGACTAAAAGTACTACGCCAGGAAAGTGCTGCCGCGCCGGGCGACGAGGCTGCGGGGCTGGGGAGCGGTGGCGATGTGGTCAGCGGACCTGAGCGATGGGCGGACCGGCGCTTGCCCCTCCTCGCCATGATTGCTGCGAAGTGCCATCGAGCGCCGCTGAGCGCCATCTTCTGCCGCCACGTGCGGTTGCAGGAGGTTTGCAGGCGGGCGCTGTTCGAGCGAACCGCGACCCGACGCGCGGACTCGGGCTTGCGTTGTTTACAGCCCCAAGCCGAGACCGAATCCGACGCCCACTACGGCAGCTGTCAGCACGCCCGTGATGAACCCCGCGGCCAGGATGATCAGCAAGGCCGTCCACCAGCCGGCCGAGCTCCAGCGCTCGATGAGCGCCGCCCCAACCAGGAGCGCGAGAAGCCCCCCGGCATAGGGAACCAGACGCACCACGCCGGTGACGACCGCGAAGAGGATGACCTGGTTGACGCTGATCGAGTAGCCAAACAGCTTCGTGGCGACGAACAGACAGGCGCCGAACACCACGGCGGCGAGCACGGCGAGCACGGCGTTCAGGCCCGCAGAGCCGATCGCGAACCTTAAGGAGGTAGCCCCTCGAGACGAGGTGTAGGTGTAAAAATCCACCCGGTCGACTGCGTTGTTTGTGAAGTGCGCCCAGACCTGCGAGCCGTCCGCGTTGGTCCAGAAGCAGCCGAGACCGGGGATGGTGCGGTTGTACACGCGGCTGGTCGGCGGACCGCCCGTGATCGCCTCGACCTGCGCCAAGCTGAGACCCGGGTGGATTTGGCGAGCCATATCCTGTGTGTAGCGCGCCCCCTGAAACCCCGTGACGAGGCCGTGCGCGAAGACGGCCACGAGCACGACCACGAGTACCGCGGCGGCCGCTGTGATGGCGAGGCGAGTGCGGTTGCGGTGGAGAGCCGGCTGCCCGGTGGTAGACGGGGGCGCGATCGGGTCGGGGGGCGCGAACCCGTCGGTGGGCGGCGCCGCGTCGGCCGCAGCCCAGGTCGGGCGGGTCACAACTCCGGGGGCGGACTCGCCGGCGGCGCGTGTACCGCACGTCGGACAGAACTGGGCAGTCTCGGATATCGACAATCCACAGGTGCTGCAGAGCGGCACGACCCGACTCCTCATGTTCGGCGTGGGCCCGGGCGGTGTCCCTGGCCCAACGCACTCCCCGCTGTCCTATCGGTGTCTTGCGATCTGCTCTTGAGCGCGGTCCGGACGGGTAGTGGAGCACCTGCAGGGCAGCATCACGGAGTGCCACCTCACGCGTCGAGGAATCGGCGTGACTGCTGTCGAGTGCCGTCGAGAGTGCCCCGGCGGTGCTGCGTGCGGTTGCAGGAGAGTTGCATGACTTGTGATCACCGGCGAATCGATGACGGGTCACAGCCTGCTGCGTTTGTCGGCAGGTAGCCCCGCTTCACGGCCTGCCGGGGCTCCCAAGGTCAGCCGTAGCTGCGAAACTGCGCCCAGATCTGGGGCCATGGCAGCTTCTGGTCGCGGCAGAGCCAGACCGGCATGCCCTCCTCGTCGTTCTGCACTCCGTGGGTGTTGCGGATCGTCGCCGCGCGCTTGACCGAGGCGAACAAGCTCAGCAGGTACGGTCGGTCACCGTCACCGAAGCCGACGATGATCGCCGTGCCGGTGGAGGGTCTGGGCGGCCCCCACCACCAGAAGCCGTTGTGGCCGCTGAAGGCAGCGGGCAGGCCCAGCGCCGGGCCGTAGCGGTCGATCGCTCCGGCCTCGCCGTAGTTGCCGGTGACGATAACGGTGGTGTGGCGCTCGCTCGGTGGCAGCGAGTCGTAGACGTTCGCCACGGTATGCACGAGCTCGGGCCAGCCGACCTCCTCACCCAGGTTGTAGTTGACCTTCTGCAGCGGCACGGCGGCCAAAAGGCGCGGCGGGAGCACGGGTAGCGAAAGGGGCAGCGTGAGGACCGCGAGCACGCTCACGAAGATCAGCGCGGCTCGCGGCGAACGCCAGATGAGACGCCGGTGGGGCATGCGCTCCGAGAAGAAGCGCCGCCGGCCGGCCACGACCTCCTGCGTGACGATGGCGCCGGCCGCCAGCAGCACGACATAGAGCGGCCCCAGGTAGTAGGGCCGGTCGCCGATGAAGACCAAGAAGACGGCAAAGAGGACGACGTAGGCGATGGCGAATGGCCGATATGCCCGAAAACGACGCTCGCGCCACAACGCCCAGAGGCCGGCGAGCCACACGGGCAGCGCCCAGAACCCCGGCAGCAGGAGCTGGAAGAGGGGGAACTTCAGGCTGTCGCCCAACCCCGAGTGCTCGCGCCGCAGGTTGGCCGACATCTGCAAGGTGGGCCAGCCGTGCCGTGCCTGCCAGACAATGACCGGTGACCAGAGGGCCAGAGCGATCAGGGCCGCCAGCCAGACCCAGGGACTGCGAAAGATCCGGGCGCAGCCGGTCGCAAGAAGGCCCACGGTCAGGCCGATCAGCAGAAAGAGGATGGTCTCCTTGTTGAGCAGGGCGACACCGACCACGAGGCCGACGAGCGGCCAGAGTCGCTCGCGCCCCGTCCTGAAGATGCGGATGATGAGCAACGAGGCGACACTCCAGGCCAGAAGGTCGTAGACCGTGGGCCCGGACAGGTGGCCGGCGATCAGAAAGGGGCTCAGGCCGAGAAGGAGGGCGGCCAGGACCTGGGCAAAGCGACGCCCGCCGAGCTCGCGGGCGATCAGGCCGGCAAGAAAGACGGTGAGCGCGAAGGCCAGCGCCGGAAAGAGGCGGAGGCCGAGCAGGGAGTCGCCGAAGAGCGCCCGCGACAGGCCCGCCATGGCGACCGAACCTACGGGCTGATCGACATAGCTCCAGGCGAGGTGGCGCGAGGCCTCGAGGAAGTAGAGCTCGTCGCGGTGGTAGCCGTTGCTTGAGGCGAAGGCCAGCACCAGTGCCAGGATGCCGGCGCTGAGCGCAAGCAGCGGTCTCCGGGCAAGCTGAGGAAGATCAGCCACGCCGCCGTCTTCGGCCGGTACGGACTGCTTCACTTGCTCCTCCTGTCGACGGGGTCACTGGCGCCGTTGCGAGGGCGGCTTTCGGCCTCCCACTCTCTTCCGTATTCTGCCTTGACGCGCACCGTCTCTGAAACCCTGCGTTGGCCTCGCCTGACTGCTCGACGGCTTCACCTTCTGTGGACTCGGGACCAGATTCCTCGTGACGATGGGCAACTGCACGGGAAGCCCGAGCGGACGACGACGTGGCCCGACTCGATGCCCTTGCGCCGCAGCTGACCGGCGAAGATGAAGACGCCGACAATCGTGGCTGCGACCATGAGGAGCGAGTTCCAGCGCAGCGATAAGCTGCCGATGTGAAAGAGGACCGGGTCGATGTTGATGGTGATGTAGGCGATCATCGGCACGAGCTCACCCCGTACAGGGCCTGGATCCGCGGCCTTGGCCGGTCTGCCGACCGCGCGTGAGAATCGGGCCGCGACTGCCATGGAGCGCCGCCAAGAGCCATTGTCAGCCGCCAGGTGCGGTTGCGGGAGGGTTGCAAGCGGGTTGCAGAGGGCTTTCTGAGGCCGGCGCGGAACGCACAAAACCCCTGCATCTACGCCTGAAGAGGGTGGTAGCGCATACCGGACTCGAACCGGTGTTACCGCCGTGAGAGGGCAGTAGCGTTGGTGTCAGGGAATGCCGCCGAGTGCCATGGAATGCCGCCTTACGCGTGGAGGAATGGGCGCGACTGCCGCCAAGCGCTGCTGAGAGCCACCCAGCGGCGCTGCGTGCGGTTGCGGGAGGGTTGCAGACGAGCGCGGCGGCGGGGTTTGCACATACCGTGGTTGGGCGCGGCCACGAGGCGGCTGACGCCTTACGTAGAAGAGCGTTGATTAGGCAGACGAGTCACCCAGTCTGCAGAATCACTGTTCGGCTGCCCTATCGCTATGGGTACTCTTACGTAATGCGACCCCTTCGGTATTCTATCAACATCACATTGGACGGGTGCTGCGATCACCGGGCCATTTTCCCGGACGAAGAGCTGCATCGTCAC
>PLTW01000033.1 GCA_003164655.1 Actinomycetota bacterium | reverse complement strand
AGACTTGCGGAACTCTACACTAGCGACCGGCGCAATCACGAGAGGGCCCCTGATTGCACCCTTGCCACTGGAAACCGCCGTGCTGGTTCCGCCGACCTTCGGCCAAGTACAAAAAGCTTGTCTCGCTGCGCTCCCCGAGGACCGACTCCTCTGCACGCCCACCCCATGCGCCGACTGCAGCTCGTGCACGACGACGCCTGGCCTCGGGCCGAGATGAAGACGCCGGAAGCGCAGAGGCGCGCAGACGACGCCCGGGTGGCGGTGACGCCGCCGGAGGCCATCCGCGCAGGCGTGCGTCACGGCGAAAGGGACGCCCCCGTCGTCGACGGGGGCGGCTGCAGCGCGTTTCTTTACGATGCCGGCGGCGAAGACCGGGACGTCGCCCTCGACAAGGCGCTCATCGACGGGCTCGCCGACAACGATCTGCTGTGGGTCGACGTGGACTCCTCCCAGGCGGGCGCCGTGGCGCTGGTCACAGCTCTGATCCCGGTGCACATCGAGTCGATGTCGGTCACGGAGGCGAACAAGCCCTTCATCCACGGGTTCGGTGAGTCGTTCGTACTCGGCGTCCTGCCGTTCCCCGCGGACATGGCACAGCCGGAGTCGGAGATGCTCATCTGCGCCGTGGGGCGCAACTGGCTGGTGACCGTGCATGACGGGGAGGCCAGCGCGCTCCAGGGGTTCGCCGACCAGCTGCGCGGCGATTCCGTGTTGGGCCGTCTCGATGCTCCCAGCTTCCTGGCGCGTCTGCTCGAGTGGGTCGTCAATGCATACCTCGACTACCTGGACGAGGTGCACGACGTGATCGACGGGCTCGAGGTGGCCATCCTTCGCGACCGCGCCGGCGGTGACGTGGTCGAACGGCTCGTCGAGCTGCGGCACGACATCGGCCGTCTGCGCCGCCGCCTTTCTCCCCACCGCCAGGTGTTCGCGTCGCTGTCGCACCCGAGCTTCGACGTGATCTCCGGCAGTTCCGCGGCGCGGGAGTTTGGGATCCTCGCCGAGCGGCTGGAGATGGCGGTCCAAGCCGTCCACACGACCCGCGAGATGATCGTCGGGGCGTTCGACGTCGTCACGACACAGACGACGCAGCGCACAAACCACGCCATCCGCGTGCTCACGACCGTGTCACTGGCGCTGCTGCCGGCGGCAGCTATCGCCGGCATCCTTGGCATGGACATGGTGCCTCAAGGCCTTCGTCACGCTTGGGTCTTCTGGGCGGCGTTGGCGCTCATGGTGGTCATCAGTGCAGCGGTCCTTGTGACGATGCGGCGTTTGCGCCACTGGCTGTGACCGAAAAGGCGGCCCTTGCGCCGGCATGCCCTGGTGATCGCACCTACACGTCTCCCGAGGGCTGCCTCAACGGGATGGGCTCGCTACTACCAAGTCACAATGGGTAGTCTCCAGGCATGTGCGAGAGCGCTCGCGCAGAAGGCCGAGGATGAGGAGACAACAAGATGCACACCATACTCGCGGCGCCGCTGGCTGCCATCGTGCACGGCGGAGCTACTCCGGTGGTCTGGATAATCGGCATCATCTTGATCGTCGTCGGGGTGGTAGCCGTCTTTCGCCGCAGCCTGATCATGGGAGTCGTGCTGATCGTGATCGGGATCCTGTTGGGCGGTCTCAATGTGCTTTGAGGGGGTGACGCCGTCCACAGCGCTTCCCAAGAGTGTGGTCCGGCGGTGCGCTCGATATTGCGCTTCTGGGCATGAAGCCAGAGGGCCCGAGGAGCACTGATGATACGGGGCATGTTCAGAAACATCCTTCTGGTGGTCTACGTCGTTGTGGGCGTTATCGTGGCGAACTCGCACCACTACTTCGTGCACTTAAGCGGAGCCAGGCCGATCCTCTCCGCGGTCCTGGCCGTGGTGCTTTGGCCGCTTGTGCTGCTCGGCGTCAATCTTCACATCAAGTGAAAGCGCTTGTCGCCTTGCGAGCCGCGCATACTCCCTGGGCAGTCAGGTCGATGCCGCATGCGTCACATCCGCCCATGAAGTTCACACCCGACCCTGGGTAGAGAGCCCGTCCCTCTTTCCCACATTTCAAGCGAGGAGCCAGCCATGGCAACACGAGACAAGGCAAAGAACACCACCCAACAGGCCAAGGGCAAGCTCGAGGAGGTGGCCGGCAAGATCAGCGGCGACGACAGCCTGCGGGCAAGGGGCAAAGCCGACCAGACGAAGGGCAACCTCAAGCAGGCCGGCGAGAAGGTCAAGGACGCGTTCAAGAAGTGACACGGTTCGGGCCGACATCGACGAGCCTCAGGCCGACGCGCCCGTCCGCCGTCCTAGGAGGCGACAGTCGATGAGCGTTACGCGAATCAACAAGTTCGAAGCCAAGGACGGCATCGCCGACAGTCTTCACGGGTTCCTGAGGTCGATTGTTCCGCTCATTGGACGGTCGCAAGGCTGCGAGCCGTGCCAGGTCCTGCGAAGCCGAGATAACCCGAACAGGTTCGTGGTCATCGAAGCGTGGGCTTCTGTCTCGGCGCATGAGGCAGCTGTGAAGAACATCTCGTCTGGTGAGATGAATGAGGTGATGCATTTGCTGGCGAGTCCGCCCAGCGGTTCGTACTACGAACCGTGATCTGGCCCAAGCGTCCATGACTATCGTGGTGGCGGGGTCGTGAGTAGTGGCGGGGTACGTTCGACGGCATGAGCGGCGTTGGCGCGAACCGTCCCGAGGCCGACATCGATGAGCGCGGCGAACCGCGGTCGGGCCGACTGGCGCGCGCCTACGCATGGGTCGTCGCCGGGCCGCTGGCCTACCTCATCCCGATCGCCTGGATCGCGCTCGCGGTCTGGGGCACCTACCGCCTGCCGTCGATTTCAGACTCGCAGGCGGCGCTCGGCGACCTGACGGCGCCCAACGCTCCGGCCATCGCCGCCGAGCGCCTCGACACCCGTCTGTTCGGAGTGCCGGCCATCAGCCGTGTGGCGGTCGTGCAGCACAGCGCGACCGGACTGTCGTTGAGCGTGCTGCAGGCTACCGCGTCGCAGGCAACGGCGGTCGACAGCCGCTCATCGGCGGCAGCGGCGGCAGCGTTCGCGGCGCCTCAGGGCCTGCTCGGCGCCTTGCCCATCGTCGACCAGCCGGGAATCGTACCGTCCTCGCGGCAGGCACGCACGACGGCGATCACCTATTTGATCTTCGATCCGTCGCTCGACTGGAACGTTCAGGTTGCCGGCGCCCAGGCCTATGCGACGGCCCTGGCGCGCACGCCGGGCAGCTCGGTGGTCGGCGTGGGCGGGGTGATCCCGGCGCGACTCGCGCAGGGCGACGCCATCCTCAATCGACTTACCCTGGTCGAGCTTGCCACCCTCCTTGTGATCGCCCTCATCGTGGGCCTCACCTTCCGCTCGCTGGGAGCGCCGCTCGTCACGCTGGCGGCCGGCGTTCTCTCCTACCTGATCGCCGAGCACGTCGTGGCCTGGTTCGGGCAGCGCACCGGCATCGCGGCGCCGCAGGAGTTGCAGCCGCTCATGATCGTGCTCCTGCTGGGTGTCGTCACCGACTACTCGATCTTCTTTGTGTCGGGCTTTCGAAGTCAGCTCGCGGCGGGACTGCGCCGCGGTGCGGCCGCGCGGGCCACGACCGCCGAGTTCGTGCCCACGATCGTCGCCGCCGGGGTGATGGTCGCCGCCGGCACGGCCTGCCTGAGTGTCGCCTCGCTAAGCTTCTTTCGTGCCTTCGGGCCGGGCATGGCCCTGACTGTGCTTATCGGCCTTGTCGTGGCGATCACGCTGGTGCCGGCGTTGCTCGCCGTGTTCGGACGGGTCGTGTTCTGGCCGCGCACCGTCGGCGCCGCCCCACCCGAGCCCGAGCGAACGCCACCCGACAGCACCGCCCACTCGCAGGGCGTCGGCTTCGCCCGCTTCGCCACGATGCGGCCCGTGGGAGTGGTGGTCGCGTTGGCCGTCGCCGCGCTCCTGGTGTTCGCCTCGACCTATGCTACCCGCGCCAAGCTCGGGTTCGGTCTGACCGCCGGCCTGCCGGCCTCGAGTGAGCCGGCCCGGGCCGCCTCGGCGGCAGCGGCCGGCTTTGCGCCCGGGATCCTCTCGCCGACCGAAGTCATCGTGCGCAAGACCGGCATCGGCGCGCAGCGCGCCTCGCTTGTGGCACTCGAAGCCCAGCTTACACATCAGCCTCGGGTGGCCGGCGTGATCGGCCCGCGCGAGCAGTACCTCGGCTCCGTTCTGGTCGGCAACAAGGCGAGCGCGGGAGCGGCAGCCGGTTCGCCGAGTGGCCTCACGATCTCCAACGACGGCTCGGCGGCACGGTTTCTTGTCATCTACGGGGTTGATCCGCTGGGCAGCAGCGGGATAAGCGCATACCAGGACCTGGACCGCGCCATGCCGACATTACTTGGGCGCGCAGGGTTGTCGGGCGCCCGGGTCTTCTACGCCGGCGATACCGCCCTTGCCCAGCAGACGCTTACGCTGACGCTGTCGGACCTGCGTCGCGTGGCCCTTGCCGTGGTCGCAGTCGAGCTCCTGCTGCTCATCGTCTTCCTGCGCGCCCTCATAGCACCGCTCTATCTGATGGCGGCCAGCATCCTCGCCCTGACTGCGTCGTTCGGCCTGACCACCTACGTCTTCCAGCGCTTCTTCCACCAGCCCGACATCGTCTACTTCGTGCCCTTTGCGGCGGCGGTGCTGCTCATCTCACTGGGCTCGGACTACAACATCTTCTTAGTCGGGCGCATCTGGGAACAGGCCCGCGTCCGGCCCATGCGCGGGGCCGTCGCTACGGCGGTGCCGCGCGCGGCGCGCGCCATCTCGGTGGCTGCCCTGGCACTCGCTTGCAGCTTCGCGACGCTTGCCCTGGTGGACCTGCAGTCATTCCACCAACTCGCCTTCCTGCTGTTCGCCGGCGTCCTGATCGATGCGTTCGTCGTGCGCTCGTTGCTCGTGCCGGCGCTGGTGACGGTCTTCGGCCGGACGAGCGCCTGGCCCGGCCGTCTACGGCCGCGCGGTAGGCGTGGCGGAAGCAGCGGCGGGCCGCGCGACACTGTCGAGCCGACTCGCCGCGCCGCCTGAGGGGGAGCTTGCACCGTGGCCAAGCATTCGTTGCACAGCGCCGTGTCGTTGGTCGACCGCACCCTGGGGGACGCTCTGGAGCAGCAAGTTGCGGCGCATCACCGGCGGCGCCTGCACCGGCTCGGCTGGGAGCGAGCGTTGTCGGGCGGGTCGAGTCTATGGGCCGACGGCTCTCCGCCGCCGCGGACGGGCAACGCGTTGGAGCTGCTGGTGGACGGCGAGACCGCACTTCCGCGCATCGCCGAGGCCCTTCGCGCAGCCCGCTCGCAGGTCACCATCGCCGGCTGGGAGATCACTCCCCGGTTTGCCCTCACACGCTCCGAGTCTCGTCTCGTTGTGCGCGACGTTCTCGCTGAGCTGGCGGAACGCCTGCCCGTGCGGGTATTGCTGTGGGCCGGCGCACCACTGCCGGTCTTGCGGCCGTGGCGCCTCGACGCGATGGCCGCACGCCGCGAGCTGACGGACGGCTCCAGGGTCCAGGTGGCACTGGACAGCCACGAGCGCCCATTGCACACGCATCATGAGAAGCTGATCGTGGTAGACGACGAGATCGCCTTCGTGGGTGGCATCGACCTGACCGACGGCGCGGTGGACCGATTCGACGGCAGCGACCATCCGTATCGCCGCGCGTACGGCTGGCACGACGTGGCCTGCGAGTTGCGCGGCCCCGCAGTGGGTGACGTGGCCGCGCACATCGCCCTGCGCTGGCGCGAGGTGACGGGTGAAGCCCTGGCCGTTACGTGGCCCGAAAAAGCGGGAGACGTCCAGGCGCAGATCGTCTCTACCGTCCCCGAGGGCCTCTATGCCGGCGCCTGGCGCGGCAACTTTCGCATCCTCGAGTCGTATCTGAACGCCATCCGCGCGGCTCGGCGCTTCATCTACTTGGAGAACCAGTTCCTCTGGGCACCGGAGATCGTCGCTGCCCTGCGTGACAAGCTGCTCCGGCCACCCTCCCCCGACTTCCGCCTGGTCTTGCTGCTGCCCTCCCGGGCCGACAGCGGCGAGGACGACACGCGGGGGCAGCTGGCCGTTCTGGCTCAGGCTGACGAACACGGCGAGCACTTTCTGGCCTGCACCCTCTACGCGCGTAGCGCCGGCGTGACGTCGGCGCCCGTCTACGTGCACGCCAAGGTCGGCATCGTCGACGACGAATGGCTCACCGTCGGCTCGGCCAACCTCAACGACCACTCGCTGTTCAACGACACCGAGGTCAACGTTGTGACCGGCGACGCCACGCTGGCCCGCGCGGCCCGCATCCGGCTCTGGTCGGAGCATCTCGAAATGTCGACGGAGGATCTGCAGGGCGACCCCGTGGAGCTCATCGACTCACGCTGGAAACCGATCGCATACGAGCAGCTGGCCCGCAGGGAAGCGGGCGCGACAATGACGCACCGCCTCGCCTCGCTGCCTCACGTGTCAAAACGACTGCGGCGCCTGCTCGGACCCCTCGACGGCCTGGTGTTCGACGGTTGAAACGTCCCACGTGCGCGGCGTCGCTGCTCATTCAGCTCCCGAGGCCCCCCCTCGTGCACTTCCGATCCCACCCCCCATTCTCAGTACTCTCGACCGCGCTAGCGACGGTACCGCGCCGCCAATCCATGCGTGACGAACTTCGCTCTCGGGAATACGGGCGGCACCGTGGGCTTGGGGCCTGAGAGTCGTCAGGCATGGGTCGCCCGACGCCCCAGGCTGCGAGACTCTGCGGTCTGAACGTGAAGGGAAGGTTTGCCAATGAGCGATTACGACGTGATCGTCATCGGCACCGGCATCGCCGGAGGGTCGATCGGCGCGCAGTGCGCCGCCGCCGGCCTGAAGGTGGCGGTGACCGACAGCCTGCCCTACGGCGGCACCTGCGCCCAGCGCGGCTGCGACCCCAAGAAGGTACTCTTGGCCGCGTCGGAAGCCGTGAGCCGGGCACAGGCGCTCGCGGGTCACGGCCTCGAGGGCGAACCGCGCATCGTGTGGGGAGACCTTATCCGTCGCAAGCGTGAGTTCGTGGACGGCGTGCCGCTGCGCACCGAAGCTCGCCTCGTGGACGCAGGGGCCACGTTGCTGCATGGCGAAGCCAGGTTCGCCGGCCCCGATAAGCTGCTCATCGACGGCAAGCGGCTACAGGCGGACATAGTCGCCATCGCCACGGGCGCGATGTCACGCCCCTTGGGCATTTGCGGCGAGGAGTTTCTGCTCCACGCCGACGGCTTCATGGACCTCGAGGAGTTGCCGCCGCGCATCGTCTTCGTGGGCGGCGGCTACATCTCGTTCGAGTTCGCCGCGTTGGCGCGTCGCGCCGGCTCCGAGGTCACCATCCTGCAGCGCTCGTCGCGTGTTCTGAAGGGCTTCGACCCCGATCTGGCCGCCTTGCTGGTCGAGCGATATCGAAGCCTGGGCATCAAGGTCTTGCTCGACACGCCCACGCTCCAGGTCTGCCGCCAAGGTGATGCATTCGCGGTGGAGACGCCCACCGGGAGCCTCGCCGCCGACCTCGTCGTGCACGGCGCCGGGCGCGTGCCGGACCTCGCGCGTCTCGACCTCGCCGCTGGTGGTGTGCGTGCGGGCGATCGCGGCGTCGTGGTCGATGCCCAGCTGCGCAGCGTCAGCAACCGGCGCGTCTTCGCGGCCGGCGATGCCGCGGCGGTCGGCGCTCCCCTCACGCCTCCGGCCTCGCGCCAGGCGGACGTCGTTGTCAAGACGATCCTGGGTCAGAAGGCCGACTACGACCCACGCGCGACTGCGAGCGTCGCCTTCGGCGACCCACCGCTCGCCGCCGTAGGCATCACCGCCGCGGAGGCCGAAAGCCGCGACGACGTCGAGGTCGTGAGCCACGACATGAGCAACTGGTTCACGACGCGGCGCCTCGGATTCACCCACGCGGCCGCCAAGGTGATGCGCGAGACGGCGACTGGCAGGTTGCTAGGCGCCCACGTGCTCGGCGTCAACGCCGAGGAGGTCATCAACGTGTTCGCACTCGCGGTGCGGCAGGGCCTCACGGCGGATCAGGTGGCGGAGAGCGTCTGGGCTTATCCGACGAGCAGTTCGGACATCGGCTACCTTGTGTGACGCTCGCTCGCGCGCTCTGGTGCGAGCCGTCTGCGACGTCTTCGCCCGGATGCCTCGGCCTGGGCGCCATCCCAGGTGTGCACGTACTGCGCTTCCGGCGGGATCACGCCTGCGGTGCCGGCGCGCTCCTCTCGGTATCGGCTGATCGCCCGTCGCAAAACAGCCGAGAAGAACGCCACCTCCGCGCGAATCGGTTGCAGGGGGATCAGGTCGTCGGCTAGCCCGTGGTGAGGACGACTTTGCCGACGATCTCCCCGCGCTCGAGCGCGCCGTGCACCGCGGCTGCCTCGCTCAGCGCAAACACCGCGCCGACTTTGGCCCGGATGTCTCCGTCGTCTGCCATGTCGAGCAGTCGCCGCAGACTCTGCCGGTACCAGGCGTGATCGGATTTCAGCTCCCTCGGCACCATGCACAAGGCGGTGCGCTTCCCGGGTAGCAGGCCTTTGAGCTTCAGCCACGCCGCACCCCGCACGGTGTCGGCGACCGTGTGGCCGGGCCGACCCGCGAACGCGTAGCTCACCAGCACGCCGCCGGCAGCGAGCAGCCGGTATCCCTTACCCAGATTCGCTCCCCCGATGTGGTCGAACACGGCCTGAATGCCGCCGGGTTCGCGCTCGCGGATGACCTCTTCGAAGTCCTGCCGACGGTAGTCGATGAACCGGACGTCGTTGCCTGCCAGCCGCTCCTGGCTGCCGGCTGCGGAGGCCGTGCCATACATGCGTAGTCCCTGCAGCCGCCCAAGCTGGCTCAATGCCTGGCCGACGCCGCCGCCGGCGCCCTGGATGAGCACGGTGTCACCCGCGGCGACCCGTGCGTGCCTTGCCAACACGCTCACCGCGGTCAGATAGTCCAACGGAATCGTGGCGGCGACATGCGAGTCGAGGCCGTGCGGAACCGGTACCAGAAGCCAGGACGGCAACACGACATAGCCGCTGTAGGCGCCCATCTTCGGCAAAGTCACAGCGACCCGTGTGCCTGGCGTCACCCACTCGGGATCCGGGCCCGAGCCATCGCCGCGATAGTCGACCACTTCGCCGACGAGCTCATAGCCAGGTGTGAACGGCACCGTGCGCTGCAGGATGTAGTCGCCGGCGCGCGCCATGAGATCTGTGAAACCCACGCCGATGGCCAGCACCTTCAGCCGGGCGTGACCCGGCGGCGGAGCCGACAGCCTCGCCTCGGCGACCTCGAGCACCTCGATCCCGCCGAAGTGTCGCACGACGATCTTCTGGCAGCGGATCTCTTCATAGCCCGAGGCGCTCATCGTCTTTCTCCTGGCGTCATGGTCAGGGTCGCGAGCAGTCTACGCCGTGGAGTACTGGTCCGAGCCTCTAGGCACATCACTCCACGACACGTGTGGCTCCGTTCTCTCCTGCACGGCGCCCCGACGCCGATGCCAGACCGACGAGGACACTGGGGGCGCGTGGCGCATAGAAGCCGGCGCGCACCGCGATCGCTCGGCTTCAATCCGCACTCGGATACCTGGCCTTCGCAACGCCTACAGGAGCCGGTAACTTGCTAACAGAGCGGCAGTTGCTCCTGCTTGGGCGGCGCATAGAGAAGGTGGTCGCTGTCGACCAGGAAGCTGCGGCCGTCCTCGAGGGTGAGGCAGTAGTGGCGACCCTTGTGTTCGATCGACCGCACACGCACGAGCTCGCCGCTTTGGGTCATGCGGTGGTAGACACTGCGCCGTTTCCAGCGCAGGGCGCGCGCCAGGCTGACCCGCTCCAAAGTCAGCCTGCCTCCAGCGGACGCTTGGGCCTCGTCATGTCTGAGACCTCTGCTCGTTTGCCCGCGGAGGGTCGGATCGCCGGCGGTAGGGCGCCAGGTCGGCCCCGGCACGGCGCAGCGCCCCGGCGCCATACTTGGCCCGCACCCGGTCGACGGCCTCGTCGCAGGCGGCCTCGCGCCAGGAGTCGTCGAGTTCGAGCTGGTGAGCCTCGGCCGTAAGGCCGCTGAGGGTGAGGCCGAGCAGGCGCAACCGGCAGCCGCTGGCGTGGAGGTCGCCAAGCAGCGCCGCGGCGGTCTCGTAGATGAGCTTGGTGGAGCTTGTCGCGTCGGGCAGGGTGCGCTGTCCGCCGAAGGTGTGAAAGCGCTCGTCGCGCAGCTTGAGGGCCAGCGTGCGGCAGGCATAGCCCTTGCGGCGCAGATCGCCGGCCGCCCGATCGGCAAGGTCGAGCAGGGTGGCCCGCAGCAGCTCCGGGTCGTTTATGTCTTCTGCGAAGGTGACCTCGTGACCCATTGTCTTGGGCGGGGCATGACCGGCGCGCACGAGACTGTCGCCGCCGCCGAAGGCGAGCTCCTTGAGCGCCGCGGAGCCGGTGGGAAAGGCGCTGGCGAGTAGTTCGACGGGAACGTCCTGGAGCCGGCCGATGGTAGTGAGGCCGAGGCTGCGCAAGCGCTCCTCGGTGACCGGACCGATGCCGAAGAGCTTACGTACCGGCAGTTCACGGAGAGAACCGTGCACATCGTCATGGCGGAGCGTGGCAAGACCAGCGGGCTTGTTGAGCTCGGCGGCCACCTTGGCGAGCAGTCTGGTGGGGCCGATGCCGATCGAACAGGAGAGGCCCAGTTCATCGCGGACCCGCTCCTGAATCTGGTGGGCGATCTCCTCGGGCGCGCCGAAGAGACGGCGTGAGCCGGTCACATCGAGAAAGGCCTCATCGATCGAGACCGGCTCGACTAAGTCGGTGAAGCGCCCGAAGATCTCGAGCAGCTGCTTGCTGACCGCAACGTAGGCCTTCATGTCGACCCGCAGGAAGATGCCCCGCGGGCAGAGCCGCTGGGCTTGAGCGGTGGGCATGGCAGTGCGCACACCGCAGGCACGGGCCTCGTAGGAGGCGGTGCTCACCACCCCGCGGCTCTCGGCGCTGCCACCGACGATGACGGGAAGACCGGCCAGCTCGGGGCGGCGGGCCTGCTCCACCGAGGCGTAGAAGGCGTCCATGTCGATCAGCAGGATGGCGCGGGTCATCGACTGTCNNGGTCAGGCGGCCCAGTCTGGTCCCGCAAGAGGTCAGGACGACGTCACGCTGAGGCCGTCGGCGCTGCGAGAGGGTCAGCGACGCCCTCGCGACGTCCCTGGCCTGGCGTGAGGTATATGGCCTGACGTGAGGTATGGAGCAGGAAGGTCAGTGCGGCGCTACTGCTCGCCGCGGTGTTCAGGATGGAGTTCGCGACCGGCACTGAGCTCTCACTTTGCGCACGAACGCGCCCAGCAGGGCGCAGCCAGGCGGCGAGACCGAGGCAGGTTGCCGTCGCCGCGCTTCCGAGCTCGAGAAAGAGCAGCACCCGGGGCAGCATCTTCAGTCGGGCCGGGGTCCCTGTCAGGGCCATCGTCGCATCACGAACGAGCAGCACACTGACGCCGCCCAGAACACCGAGCCCGCCGCGCCGGCCGTAGCGTCGCGGAACGATCGGCGCCGCCACGATGCCAAGCATGGCGGCGCCGAGCAGCCCGGCTGCGCCACTTCGCTGTGCGTTCACCTTCAACTCCTTCGCCGTGGGCCAGAGCCTGCTTCGAGCGAGACGAGCGTATCACCGAGGAGCGGCCGGCCGCAGCCGAAAGGAATGGCACCGTTGGGCGCCGCGAGTGGCGACCACGATCGCGCCGACGCGGCGAGGGAAACGGCACTCAAGAGCCAGAGGCGGCCGCGAATGCCACAGCCGCCCGACGGTCTCAGCGCGCCACAGCGGCCAGCAAGGCGCGCCAGGGCGGGTTCTCGCAGCAGGCGGGAGAGCCGCCGCTGTCTTGGGCTCGGCGCTCTCCCGGGACGGGGCGCCGGCGTCGTGGGGGGAACCACAGGTCGCCGGCGCCGATAGCCTACACTTCAGCACCTCGCTGCGGACGACTTTCGACCTTGAAGGGCACAGAAACTCTGGGTAGCAGCGCACACCTGACCCCACTCGCGGAGCCATTTGCGGCAGCGCTGTCTTAGCGCAATACGGAGGTGTCCAGTCGGCATCCCGTCGGCGGCTGGGGAAGAGGGCGTGCACTGGGCGCACTTCTCTAGCCTGACACGACAACAAGTCATCTGGCGGCCTTCGGACGGGGCGCCGCAGTAGACAGGTGTTGTTGTTGTCGAGGGGTTCACGTGAGGGCGTATCTCAGCCCAACAGGCTTCGCCCCAAGGCCGCTAAGGGCGTTGATCTGTGAGCAGGCCGCTGAGGTCGAGTTCACGGTAGGGTGTTTCGCAGGGGTTGCCGTTGCTCAACCAGAGGCGGCGCTCATTGAGGTCCATGACGAGCGATGCGATGGTCGCCGCCTGGTCGATGGGTGGGACGGTGGGGTCGGGGTGGCTGCAGACGCCGTATGGGTGACCGGCATGATCGGTGAAAGCCTGCTGTAGGCGATCGGGCGTGAGCTCCGCGCCTGCTCCGCGCACAGTGTCCGTCAGTCGCTGCAAACGGAAGAAGCTGTCCGGCATAAGCCGAAGGCCGGTATCGAGACTCCCGAAGCTCGGGGAAACGAAATGGTTCGTGTGGGTGATGACTCCGTCGCGAGGGCCATCGAGCAGCAGGCTGTTGCAGTTCCCCGGCGTGCCCTCGACATTCACGGCTAGGCCGTCGGCGTGAGCGAGCAAGTAGTTCGCCGACGACGAGCGAGTGGCCCTCTGCAGTCGCGCAAGCGCATCGACGATGCTGGAGGCATCGAGCAAGGAGCGCAAACAGACGTGGTAGGGAACGGCGATCTCACCGACGTCGCGGTCGCTCACCAGGGTGTTCGTCACCAGGCCAAGCCCCGCCGCGTTCATGCCGGTCTTGGCCAACAGGCCGGCCTCGACGACGGTCACGTAGTTGGGACCGTCGTCCTGTGCGGCCTCGAGAACGACGGTCGTCTGGCGGGCGTGGATCAGCCAGTCCCAGTTCTGCCCTAGCAACGTGTGACCGTGCTTGCTTGCTCGAGGCAGCACCGCAACAGAGGAGCAGCCGTCGCGCGAAGTGGCGTCAAGCCCCGCAGACTCTGCTCGCTGCGCGAACATGATCTCGCTCCGCAGGTTGAGCGCCAGGATGTCGTTGAGACCGACGCCTGCGCCGGCCGCGGTGCCGCGCATCTCCTCAAGATAGGTCGCCTCGTAGGATTCGATTGGCTCGATGAAGCGATCCGCCTGTTCGCAGGCTTCCTGCCAGCCGATGCCGGCGTAGAACTCGAAGACAGCAGTGTAGGCGTGGATCGAGCGCCGTATAAGGTCGCCGGCCTGCTCGCCGTACTGTCGACCCCTCTCGGACGGACTGCCGCTCACGCGGATATGCGGGTAGGTGCGACTGGTCATTTCAGAAACCTTTCGGCAGCTCAAGATCGGTCGCGCTAGCGAAGTGTGCGGCGCTGGTCAACCAGACATCCTCATGCGACGTAACGAGGGCAAGGAAATCGTCGAGCATGGCGAGCCGGCTCGGACGGCCGATGAATTGCGGGTGCACCGTAAACAGGAACAGGGCGCCCAAACGGCTCAGCGCCAGGAACTCGCTTTGCCACAGCTCGCGAACCCTGCTCGACATAGGGATCTTCTTGTTCCAGCAGGTGCGCCCCTCGAACCAGAAGTGGGAGGCGTCGTCGAGCACCCATTGCACCGGCAGCTCGACGACCCCGTTCGCATGGCGGTTGGGACGAATGTCGTCCATCAGGTTCGGGGAGTACAGGAGTCCGTGTTCGGCCCACAGGTCGAGGATCGAGTCGCTGAAATCCCACGATCGTGAACGGTCGCCGCTGGGCTGCGCATCGAGCTCGCGCAAGATGTGCAGTGACCGCACGAGCCCCAGCTCTTCTTCAGGGCGCGACAGCTCGCCAGGATTGAGATGGGTGTAGCCGTGCAGCCCGATCTCGTGCCCGGCGGCGATGATCTCCCGGACGCGCTGCGGGTGGCGTTCGACAAGCGCCCGGGAGCGAAGAAGGTAGCGCCGAGGTTGTGATGGGTACGCACCTGGATGATCAGAGGGACAGCGACCTCGGCGCCGTAGGTGCCCTGAGAGAGAACGCCCGGCCGGCGCTCGTTGACAGCGCCGTCGGCGATCCACACACCTTGGGTGTCGAGGTCGAAGGTCGGCGCGAATGAGCAGCGCTTCTCCGGCGCCCGCATGGCGGCTCCCTCACTCAATTGCTCGATAACCCATGCCATTGTAGACGAGGGTCCAACCCCGAGAGCATCGCCCCATGAACGGAGGGACGTCTGCCGCAGCCTGCTGCGGCGTGTGGGGTTCGGGTGCGGCGCGCCGGCCAGGCGATTGACTCCCGCTGTCGCCGCGAAGAAGATGGGACCGGCCAGTCGTGAGGTCAGACACCATACGCGTTCATGCGGAGGTGACGTGTCCGGGCAAGCGCGCGTCGGTAACGAGCAGATCGCCGATCGCTTGGAACGGCTTACGGTCGGGCAATTCGCGCACGTTACTACCCTGACCGTGCCGATGCTGCGCCGCTATGATCGCGCGGGGTTATTGCGTCCCGCCTTCAGGGACGCCGACACGGGTTATCGCTACTACAGCTGGCGGCAGCTCTACAGGGCCGAAACTATCCGTATGCTGCGCTCGTTGGACGTGCCGATGGGCGATATCGCCGCTGCACTCGAGAACGCTGACAGCGTCGACCTCGAGCGGATCGTCGAGCACCAGCGGCAACACATCGAAGAGCGCATCCAATGCGACCGGCACACTGTGCTGCGCCTCGAGTGCATGCTGGCCCACGGCAGTCCGCTCGTGAACCTGCGTTGCCGACTGCAGGAGGTGGCTGCCCAGCCTGTTGCGAGTCTTCGCTACGAGACCACCCTGGCGAGAGCGGGAGAGTCAGAAGCCATCGCACTGAAGATCCTGCACGACTTCCTTGCGGAGCGCGGTATTGCCGTGACGGGGAGGGAGCTGGTGGTGTCTCATCGCCTACCCCTCGAAGCGGGGCGCCAGTCGCTCGGCGATCAGTATGTCATGGAGGCCTGTCTGCCGGTCGCCGCAGCGCCGGTGGGCGAGGGTCGCGTGAAAGGAGTGGTCCTCTCTGCCTGCGAGGCCGCAACGGCTCTGCTACGTGGCCCGTGGGATGACATCCGACACGCTCACTGGGCGGTGCTTGCTTGGCTGCTGGACCAGGGGTACGTACCGGCTGGGCCTGCCCGTCAGGTGTATCTCGTCGATGACTCCGACATCAGTGATCCTCGCGGCTACGTGACCGAGATCATGCGACCCGTCAAGAGCGCGAACGGCTGCAGTATGTCGGCGCGCTAGCCGCCTCCGCCGCCTGCGACATGCGTTTGTCTCTTGACCCTCACCGTGGGTGAGGGTCAAGTGTCTGTCTGGACGAGTGGTTCCACGGATCTGATCGTACCCGAGGAAAGCAAAGCCGAGAAAGCGAGGCCGACGGTGTCATCGACACCGTCGACTGCGAGGCCACGATAGCAGCGAAGACTTCGATCGCGCGCATCCCTGGCATGAGAGCAATGCGCGGACCGGCCGGACAGACCGAGGAGGACGACATGAAGCCTAGCGCCACCACCACCCGCCGGCTCCTGCTTCTCGTCGCGGTGCTGCTTGCCGCAGGCCTGGTTTGGGGGCTCGCCGGCGCCCTCGCGGCGAGCTCCTCACCGTCGCCAACGGCCGGCAAGGTCGTGCTCAAGATCGGCTGGACACAGGAGCCCGACAACCTGAACCCGTTCGTGGGTTTTGCTACGACGAGCTTTGAGATCTGGGCGGTCAACTACGACTTCCTGTTCAAGGCCGGCCAGAATCTTGAGCCGACACTCGATCTCGCCGCGCAGTTTCCGACCAAGCAGAACGGCGGCATCTCGGCCGATGGCAAGGTCTGGACCATCCACTTGCGGCCCAACCTGAAATGGTCGGACGGCCAGCCGCTGACCGCGGCCGATGTTGCCTTCACCTACAACTATATCGTCAAGAATCACATGGCCAACCTGGCCCTGGCCACCGTCGGCATCACGGGAGCCAAAGAGATCGATCCGACGACGGTGCAGATCACCTGCTCGCAGCCCAAGGCCGATATGGAGGATAGCTTCCTGCCGATCCTCCCCCAGCACATCTGGGAGCACGTCTCACCGCAGATCGCGGGCACCACCTACCCGAACAACCCGCCGATCGTCGGTAGCGGACCGTTCTACACGGTGGCCTTCAAGAAGGGCTCCTACATCGAGATGGCCCGCAACCCCTACTACTGGGGCAAGAAACCGGCCGTCGACCAGATCTTCTTCGAGATGTACGAGGACGCCGACACCATGGTCTCCGATCTGAAGTCGGGGGCCATCGACGCCGCCTGGGGCATTCCCGAGGCCCAGTACAAGCCGCTCACCTCGCAGGCCGGCATCCACACCATCGCCTACAACTTCTTCAACTGGGACTACGTCGACCTCAACTGCTCATCGTCGCCCGACTCGACTGGCAACCCTGCGCTGCGCGACGCGCGCTTTCGCGAC
>PLTW01000105.1 GCA_003164655.1 Actinomycetota bacterium | reverse complement strand
GGCGCGCCGTGTGATTCACCAGTCCGAAAAGCCGGTGTTGTACCAGAGCTTGCTGGTGCCCTTCTTGGCGCGCTTGTTCCAGCCCTTGGTCTTGGGCTCGGCCTCGATGCGCGCCAGGAACTGGTCGCAGCGGTCCTTGATGTGCTGGCGCTGTTCGGGAGTGAAGGCCGGCACGTTGTCGACGTGCTCCTTGACCCGGCCAAAGTTGGTGGTGGCCGTGTACCAGAAGCCCCAGTCGTCGGCGAAGCGCCGGGCGATGTAGGTCTGATTGATCTTGTCGGTGTCGTCGTCACCGATCTCGGCGGTGGTGAGCAGGTACTCGATGTCCTTCAGGTCCTTGTCGTTGATCTCCCAGATCTGCAGTTTCTGCAGCATGATGTCGGCCAGCGTGACGCTGTAGGGATCGAGCTCGAGACGGTCCTTGTAGAGGACCTCGTGACAGTAGTCGAGCTTGTCGAAGAACACGTCGATCATGGGCACCGGACCGGCGTAGTAGATGTGCCGCGTCTTGCCCGACGACATCATCGTCGGCAGGTCGCACTCGTAGCCGAGCGTCTCCATGAACTTGGGCATCTTGCCGCTGTTCTTGCCGTAGGCGGCGTAATCGATGTCGGTGAAGTAGCGCTCGCCCAGCCGCTCGAGCCTGGCGTAGAGCTCGATCTGCTCCGGAAAGTAGTAGTGCAGCGCGAGCGGACCCATGACCCGCATGACGATGTCGGCCTGGCGAGCGGCGTCGATGATCCTCTTGCCCTCGGCCAGAAACGCTTCGGGCTTGGGGTACTGGTCGAGCGGGATGTCCTTCGGCAGGATGAAGGGCTTGGTGCTCATCGCCTGCTATCGCCTCCTTTGGACCGCAAATGACAACGTCCGGCCGTGCGTCGCGCGGATCGACCCCAGCGGATCAACCCTGGGTGAACACGTAGTCCTTCACCTTCTTTTTGTCGAGCATGATGATGACGCCCTTGAGGATGCCCTCGGAGTACTCGCTGCCGGGGTTGATCATGAGCGTGCGACCGGCCTTCTGGGCGCCGCGCGACTCGTGGATATGGCCGTGGAGACCCAGCAGCGGCTGGTACTTCTCGATGACCATCTTGGCGCCCTGGCTGCCGGCGTGGATCTTCTCTTCGGCCGACATCTTCATGTCTTTGTCGAGCTTGGGACACAGGTCGAGCGAGTAGCCGTGGGGCGGCACGTGAAAGTTGAAGATCGCGCTCTCGTAGTTGGTGACGCGCTTGCAGAGCTCGTCGAGGTGGACGGCAAGCTCCTCTTCGGACTCTTCACGCGGGGTGTCCCACGGGGTCGGGTTGCTGCGCGAGCACGACACCATCTCGTGGCCGTCGATGTCAACGACCAGGTTGTCGCAGGGCTTGATGACCTTCATGCAGGAGATCATGTCGTCGACCTCCCACCAGTCGTCGTTGCCCGGGCAGATGTACATTTGGTGGCTCTTGCCCTCGAGGCGCTCGTCGGCCAGCTCGAGCCACTCCTGGATGCGCTCGTAGGCGGCGTGCTTGAAGAGCTTGTCGATCTGCTTGGGGTCGGCCTTGGTGGCCTCGAACTCTTCGCGGGTCTGGTGGACCCAGTAGTAGCCCGCGTTCTCGATGATCTTCTTGACGTCGGCGAGCTCCTGCTCGGTGTTCATCTCGGTGTACATGCCCATGAGGTGGCACTCCCAGCCGCCGCCGGGCTTTTCGACCATGGGGATCAGCACCTTGCCCAGCAGGTCGCCGTTCAGCACGGCGACGTCGACGCCGTAGATCGGCAGGGCGTTCAGGAACTTGCGGTAGCAGACGTTCGATCCGTGGATGTCGGTGACGTAGAAGAGTTTGATCATCTATCACGCTCCCTGTAATGAAACCGGGGGGCGGGAGCCGGGCTCCCGCCCCCCACGCGGCTTGTCAGGTCACTCCGGAGGCAGCTCGCCGTAGGTCACCGACGAGATGTCCATGCCGGACTTCGCCTTGTTGTAGGCGCTCCAGGCGTAGTACCAGACGATGCCGGCGACCCACACTCCGACGAAGAGGATCACCGAAGGGCCGGTGAACTGCTTGGCCGCCGAGTTGAAGATGAAGTAGTAGAGCAGAATGCCGAGGTAGACGAGGTCGACGCCGGCGCCCCAGACGATCACCGGCAGACCGAGGAAGGTCCACTTCTTGTACGGCGACGAATCCCAGACGCCCTTGGCCCGCTTTGAGTACGGGAAGTAGATGGCGGCGATCGCCGTGGGGATGAACACCGACGTCACCTGCATGCCGGTGAGCACGATGTTCTGCAACGTGTTCTGCAGCAGCGTGTAGTAGAGGATGAGCAACGCTTGGCCCAGGACCAGGCAGAGGATGTGGTTCTTGACCGGCGACGCGAAGCGCGGGTTGATGTCGGTGAACCACTTGGGGCCCATGCGGTCCATGCCCCAGGCAAAGAGGATGCGCGGGAAGGCCAGGTACGAAAGGGCCAGCCACCACACGGTGAAGGCCACATACGAGAAGCCCATGATGGCCGCGAGGATCTTGGCCCAGGCCGCCGACGAGCCGAGCGCGTAGACCGCAAGGTCGATGAAGTTCGTGCCGTGCGGCATGCCGGCCATTGAGGCGAGCGTGTTGCCGTTGTTGTCGTTCCAGGCGGTCGCGTTCAGGAACTGGAAGCCGACCGTCTTATAGAGCACGAGGCCGATCCACATCATGAACACGAACGGCACCAGGATGGCGAACGTATTGGCCCAGATGATCGATTTGTCGGGGCGCTTGACTTCGCCGGCGATGAAGGCGATCGAGTAGGCGTAGGCGAACAGCCACGACATGGCGACCATCGTGCCGAACGTGGCGCTCCAGTTGGTGTGCGTGGGCATGATCTGCCCCGCCTGGGTGCTGATTTGGGCGATGAAGCCGTGGTAACTGGGCCCGCGCGGGGTGCTCGCCGCCGCCGCCGCGTTCCACTTGGACATGAACGAGTTGCGCGAGGTGATGGTGAGCACGACGCCGATGAGGGCGCAGCCGCCGATGCCGAAGAACATGACGACCTTCTGCACGCGGGCGAAGATCTTGATGCCGAAGACCACGAACAAAAAGCCGACGACGTTGAGGACGGACGCGATGAGGAACGTGTGCCACGAGGCGCTCGTCAGCCAGTTGGCGGCACCGGTCCAGCCCAGGTAGTTGAACGTCATGGTGAGGCCGGGGTCGACGGCCAGCGGCGCCAGAACGTAGAGCCACATCAGCCAGATGGCGGCGTCGCCGAAGCTCTGGGCGATGCCGTAGACCGGGTGGATGATGCGCGAGTTGTAGACGTATTCGCCGCCGGACCGCGGCATGGAGCCGCCGAGGATACCCCAGACGAGCGGGAAACCGATGCCGGCCAGCACGGCCGAGATGATGCACGCGTAGATGAGGTTGCCGCCGAGGAAGACTCCGAGGCCGAGGGTAACGACCACCCAGATGCTGGGCGTCAGTCCCTGGTTCATGAAGCCCACCGCGAACGCGTCCATCATGGACAGACCGCGCACCAGGCCGCTTGCCTTGCGTGCATAAGCTAGTTCGTCAGACACTATCGCCCCCTTGGATCCCTTCAACGACCGCCCGACGATACCGGAGAGAAAGAGCGGGACGGCCGTCCGATACACACCTACGTAGAGCTAGAGTCCGCCGCCTCCCTTCTCCCCGACCGTCTCGGGAATGCGCCACTGATAGATGTCCTTGAGCTTCCAGGGGACGACGACGGTCCGTGTCCGCGAAACCCCCTGGACCTTGCCGATCACCTCGTCGACGAAGCGCAACAGGTCTTCGGTGTCGCGCGCATAGACCTGCGCGCTCAGGTCGCCGTCGCCGACCGAGCCGGCGACGTAGCTGATGTTGTCGAGGCTGCAGAGCCGTTCGGCCACGGCCTGGAGCATGCCGGGCGCGACCTCGATGATGACGTCGCCGGTGACCCTGTAGCCGACGGCCTGGGGATTGACGATGGCGGTGATCTTGACCACGCCGGCGCGCACGAGCCGCTCGATGCGGTAGCGCACGGCCCGTTCGGACACGTGGCCTATGCGACGGGTCATCTCGGCCGACGAGACGCGCCCGTCTTCCGAGAGAAACGCGACGATCTGCCGGTCGATCGCGTCGAGACTGAATGTCACCCGTCTCCCCCCATCACTCGCACAACGTGATGTACTTCAATCCAACCGTCGGAAAATGTCAACCTAGCGCGCAGCCTCGTAGGATTCGCACACTCGCCAGCAGACATACGTCGGTTTCTGACAGTCCGGGCCCCACAGGCAACGTGACCGGGACGACCTTGGCCGACACCCCCCGACGGCCCGCAGAATATCGCACCTCGCCCGCCAATGCGAGGGGTGTCGCACCGGCGTTATGGGTCAGGCCGGCCGGCGGGCGGCGACGCTCACGGCCGCGACCTCGTCGCCGGTGAGCCGCTCCACCGCGCCGAAGCGGCAGACCTGGCGACAGGTGTCGCACTTGGTGCAGACCTCGATGTCGATCACATGAGTCTGCTTGCGCTCACCGGAGATGGCGCCCACCGGGCACTTCTTGGCGCACAGCATGCAGCCGGTGCAGCTCTCGGGATCGATGTGATAGGTGATGAGCGCACTGCAGGCGCGCGCCGGGCAGGCCCCGTCGTAGATATGGGCCTCGTATTCGTCGCGAAAGTACCGGATGGTCGTGAGCACGGGGTTAGGGGCGGTCTGGCCGAGCCCGCAGAGGCTGGTGCGCTTGATCGTGGCAGCGAGCTTCTGCAGGCGTTCTATGTCGCCGTCCTCGCCCTGGCCCGCGGTGATGGCCTCGAGGATCTCGAGCATGCGCTTGGTGCCGATGCGGCAGGGCACGCACTTGCCACAGCTCTCGTTCTGAGTGAACTGCAGAAAGTAGCGCGCCAGGTCGACCATGCAGGTCTGGTCGTCGGCCACGACCATGCCGCCGGAGCCCATGATGGCGCCGGTCGCGGCCAGGCTCTCGTAGTCAATCGGCGTGTCGATCAGCGCCGCCGGCACACAGCCGCCCGAAGGCCCGCCGAGCTGCACCGCCTTGAACTGGCGACCGTCCTTGATGCCGCCGCCGACGCCGTAGACCATCTCGCGGATGGTGGAGCCGATCGGCACCTCGGCGAGGCCGCCGTTGACCAGCTTGCCGGCCAGCGAGAAGGCCTTGGTGCCGCGGCTCTTCTCGGTGCCGAGGGCGGCGTAGGCGGCCGCCCCGTGGGTGATGATCCAGGGGATGTTGGCGTAGGTCTCGACGTTGTTGATGTTGGTGGGCTTGCCCCAGAGGCCCGACACGGCCGGAAACGGCGGCCGCGAGCGCGGCATGCCGCGACGGCCTTCGATGCTGGCCATGAGGGCCGTCTCTTCGCCGCAGACGAAGGCGCCGGCGCCCTCCTTGATCTTCAGATGAAAGCTCCAGTCGGAGCCGAACATGTCGTCGCCGAGATAGCCGTGCTGCTCGGCCTGGGCGATCGCCAGACGCAGGCGCTTGACGGCCAGCGGGTACTCGGCGCGCACGTAGATGTAGCCGTCGCGGGCGCCGATCGCATACGAGCCGATGATCATGCCTTCGATCACGGCGTGCGGATCGCCGTCCATGATCGAGGCGTCCATGAAGGCCCCGGGGTCGCCCTCGTCGCCGTTGCAGATGAGGTACTTCTGGTCGCTCACCGAGCTGTAAGCGAACTTCCATTTCTGGCCGGTCGGAAAGCCGGCGCCGCCGCGGCCGCGGATGCCCGAGGCGAGCACCTCGTCGATGACCCACTCGGGCGTCTTTTCGGTGACGACCGTGCGCGCGGCGGCGTAGCCCCCGCGGGCGACGTACTCCTCGATGCGCTCGGGATGGATGACGCCGACGTCGCGCAGGGCGATGCGCGTCTGCTGGGCGTAGAAGGGGATGTCGTGCCAGCAGGCGATGCGCTCGCCGCTGCCCGGTTCGACGTAGAGGAGGTCGTCGACGATCGTGCCACCGACGAGGTGCTCCTTGACGATGCGCTCGACGTGCTTGGCCTTGAGCTTGGGATAGTAGGTCTCCTGGCCAGAGATCACGGCGAGCGGTCCCTGCGAGCAGAGGCCGTGACAGCCGATGATGGCCACCTCGACCTGATCGGCCAGACCGGCCGCGGCGATCTCGCGCTCGAAAGCCTCGAAGATCTTGAGCGAGCCGGCGAACACGCAGGCGGTGCCGGCGCAGACCTGCACGCGGCGCTTGCCGTCGGCCGCCGGCACGATGCCGACGCGCACGCCGCCGGCAGCGGTTTCGACGTCACTCATGACTGCCGTCCTTCCGGGTGTGGACCGGCTCGGCGCCCGTATCGCCGGCCGCGGCGGCGGCGCCGGTCGCGGCGCTGTCGGGCGCAGCGGCGTTGGGCACGCCGCCGTCGGGCTCGCCGCCGTCGGGCACGCCGCCGTCGGCCCGCAGATCGGCGGCGCTCAGACCGAGCTCGCTGAGCACGTCGACGATGAACTTGCGCGTCGAGTCGGGTGTGAGGTTGCCGAACGTATCGGCGTCGATGCGCATGACCGGCGCCTGCGAGCAGGCGCCCATGCAGGCCACGGAGTCGAGCGTGAAGCTCATGTCGGGCGTGGTGCCGCCGTCGGGCACGCCGAGCTCCTGCTCGAGGGCCTCGGTGATGCGCGGCGCACCGGCCACATGGCAGGCCGTGCCGTGGCAGACGAAGACCTTGTGCCGGCCGCTCGGCTCGGTTGAGAACTGGGCGTAGAAGGTGACGATGCCGTAGATGCGCGAGGCCGGCACACCGGACAGCCGGGCGATCTCGTCGACGACCGGCTCGGGCAGGTAGCCGTAGTGGGCCTGCACGTGCTGCAGCACGGCGATGAGGTTGCCGTGCGGGTCGATCTCGCCGACGACCCGACCGACCTCGGACAGATCGAGACCGAGGTCCGGCGCACCGGGTTCGGCCTGGGGGGTCTGTGTCACGCGCCTGGGCATCGCATCACTCCGCTTGTCGTCGCCGCGAACGGCCCTTGTGGGGCGTTCCATCATCAACGTCGGCTGGGTGTTCGGTCGGGCCCGGCGCCGGCATGGACGTGGGGCTCTGGACTCGGACGACCAGTGGACCCATTGTCGCGCCGGTGTGCCGGGTCGCGCAACCACGCGCCCCCGGCCCACCGGTGAGCGAAACGCGTCGCGGCCCCGTCAGGCCGCCCCCGTCTGGGCCTTGCAGGCCGCCAGGGCGTTCTTCAGCAGGATCACGTTGGTCACGGGGCCGACGCCGCCGGGCACCGGCGTGACCTTCGAGGCGACCTCGCAGACGCCGTCGAACTCGAGGCTGCCGACCTGCTTGCCCTCGATACGGATGGTCGTCACGTCGACGACGATCGCGCCCGGCTTGACCATGTCCTTCTTGATCAGGTTCTGCACCGGCGCGGCGCAGATCAGCACGTCGGCGGCGCGGCAGGCGGCCGGCACGTCCTTGCTGAAGACGTGCACGACGTGCACCGAAGCGTTGCGGTTGAGGCACAGCAGCGCGGCCGGCTTGCCGACGATGTTCGAGTGGTTGACGATCGTCACGTCGAGGCCCTGCAGCTCGACGCCCTCGCGATCGAGGATCTCGATACAGGCCGACGGCGTGGCCGGAGCGAACAGAAAGTCGCCGAGCAGCACGTGACCGATGTTGGCCGGGTTCACGCAGTCGAGGTCCTTTACCGGCGCGATGGCGTTGAACACGGCGTTCTGGTCGATCTCGCCGGCCATCGGCATGAGAGCCAGGATGCCGTGCACGGCGGGGTCGGCGTTGAGCTCGGCGATGAGCTCGAGGACCGCGGCCTGGCTCGCGCCGGCCGGCAGGGTGTGGTTGAAGTAGGCAAAGCCCACCGTGCCCGTGTTCTTCTCGATCTGGCCGCGGTAGAACTGGGCGCCGCCGTCGTCGCCGACGAGGATGGTCGCGACGCCCGGCTTGACGCCGCGGGCGGCGAGCTTTTCGACCTCGGCGACGATCTCGGTACGCACCTGCTCGGCGATCGCCTTGCCGTCGATGATCTGCGCTGTCATGTCTGCCTCAATCCTTCCTCGCGCCGCGCCGGCGGGCTGCCGGCGCGTCCCTTCACAGTTTCTCGAGCGTGATCGCCATGACCTCGGCGCGCAGCCTGACGGCCTCGCCGAGAAGGCGCTCGAGCTCGGTCCGGCACTCGGCCACGTAGGCTTCGTCTCTGATCGAGCCCAGGTTGATCAGCACGTTCAGGGCGGCGCCCTGAGCGGCGGCCTCGCCGAGGACGGCGCCGATGGCGGCGTCGGTGACGGCCGCCGGGTTGCCCAGCTCGGCGGCCGTCTTGGCCAGACGGCACACGTCGAGCGCCACGCGGGCGATCTCGAGCGGCACGCCGGCGGCCACCTTGAGCGCCGCCTGAATATGGGCGGCGCGGGCCGCCTGCTGCTCGCCTGTGTCCTTGGGCAGGCGATAGCCCTCGATCACCCCGTTGTAGGCGGTGGTGTCGTCCTGCAGGAGTCGCTCGAGCTCGGTCCGGCAGGCTTCGGAGCGGACCACGATGCCGCTCACCTGAGGCTCGACGGCGGCGAACTTCTCTTTGCCGATCGTCAGGTTGCAGACCATCGACACCAGCGCCGCGCCCAGCGCGCCGGCGCAGGCCGAGACGCTGCCGCCGCCGGGCGCCGGCTTGCCCGACGCGGCATCGTCGACGTAGGTCTGCAGGGGTTCGTCGCGATAGATGGTGGCCTCGTCGCTCACCGCACGCCTCCCGGTCGGATAACAGACAGGCCCGACCCGACCGCCGCTCGCGGGGCGGACGCGCCGCGGCCGGCCGGCCGCGACCCGGGGCGGCGGCGCCTGAAAGGCGCCGCCGCCCCGGGTCGTGCCGCTCGTCTCAGTTCTCTAGAACAGGCCCTTGATGAGGCCGGTCTCGGTGTCGATGTCGACATCGACGGCCGCCGGCCGCTTGGCCAGCCCGGGCATGGTGCGCATCTCGCCGAGCAGCGGGTAGAGGTAGCCCGCCCCGGTCGCCGGACGGATGTCGCGGATCGGCACGCGGAAGCCGCGCGGCCGGCCCTTGAGCGCCGGATCGTGCGACAGCGAGAGGTGCGTCTTGGCCATGCACAGGGGCAGCTTGTCGAGGCCCTGCTCGGTGAAGAGCTTGATCTTGGCCTCGGCCTCGGGCAGGTAGTCGACGCCGTCGGCGCCGTAGATCTTGGTGGCGATGGTCTCGATCTTCTCTTTGATCGAGGCCTCGAGCGGATAGAGGAAGCGGAACGTGCCGCCACGGTCGGCCGCCGCCTTGATGACCTCGGCCGCCTCCTGACCGCCGTCGCCGCCCAGCGCGTGGACGTTGATCGGCACGGCGTCTTCGGCGCCGGCCGCCACGGCCGCCCGGCGCACGATCTCGACCTCGGTGTCGCGGTCGAAGGCGAAGCGGTTGATGGTCACCACGACCGGAATGCCGAAGAACTTCATGTTCTCGATCTGCTTGGCGAGGTTCTCGCAGCCCTTTTCGAGGGCGACGTTGTTCTCGGCCTTGAGCAGCTCGGGATCCATCGGCAGGCCACCGTGCATCTTGAGGGCGCGCATGGTGCAGGTGATGACCACGGCGCTGGGCGCGAAGCCGCCGTAGCGGCAGATGATGTCCATGAACTTCTCGGCGCCGAGGTCGGCGGCGAAGCCGCTCTCGGTGACCAGGTAGTCGGCCAGCTTGAGGGCGACCTTGTCGGCGATGATCGAGTTGTTGCCCTGGGCGATGTTGGCGAAGGGCCCCGCGTGGATCAGGGCGGCGTTGCCCTCGAGGGTCTGCATGAGGTTTGGCTTGATGGCGTCTTTGAGCAGCACGGTCATGGCCCCGCCGGCGCCGATGTCGTCGGCGGTGAGCGGGTCGCCCGTCTTGCTGTAACCGAAGGTGATGCGGCCGAGACGCTCGCGCAGGTCCTTGAGCGAAGTGGCCAGACCGAGGATGGCCATGACCTCGGAGGCGACCGTGATGTCGTAGCCGGTCTGCCGCGGGAGGCCGTTGAGGCGGCCGCCCAGACCATTCACGATCTCGCGCATAGCGCGGTCGTTCAGGTCGACGCAGCGCCGCCACGAGATGGTCAGCGGATCGATGTTGAGCTCGTTGCCGTGCATGAGGTGACTGTCGACCATGGCGGCCAGCAGGTTGTTGGCGGTGCCGACGGCGTGGATGTCGCCGGTGAAGTGGAGGTTGAGGTCTTCCATGGGGATGAGCTGCGAGTAGCCGCCGCCGGCGGCGCCGCCCTTGATGCCGAAGACCGGCCCCAGCGACGGCTCGCGCAGGGCGAGTATGGTATTGATGCCGATGGCGTTCATCGACTCGGAAAGACCGACGGCGGTGACGGTCTTACCTTCGCCGAGCGGCGTCGGGGTGATCGCCGTGACGTCGATGATCTTGCCGTCGGGCTTACCCTCGAGGCGCTTGAGCACGGCCATGTAGTCGATCTTGGCCTTGTAGCGCCCGTAGAGCTCGAGCTCCTCTTCGAGGATGCCCACCTTGGCCGCGATCTCCGTGATGGGCAGCATGGTCGCTGCCTGGGCGATCTCGATGTCTCTGGGGACGGGGGACTTGCGGACAGGCTTTGTGGCAGAACTCAACGCGCCCTCCTCTGTAGGTCCACTTTCCACGCGTTCAGAATATGAGGCTGGATGACCCCGCGGCGGAGCCACCCTCTTGTGACGGATTCTACAAGGCTCGAAATTGAGGGGTCAAACCGCGGCGCCCCGCGGGCCCTCAACCGGGGGCGAGACGCCGGGCGGCCGCGCGCGCTTCGTCGTAGAGGTCTTTCGCCGGCCGCCCGGCGCGGGCCGCCGCCCGGCGACAGTCCTCGTACTCGGGCGAGGCGGTGACGAGACGGTCGCCGAGGTACCCGAGACGGACGCGCACCGCCTGGCCTTCGACCTCGACGGTCGCCCGGCGCTCGTCGAGCAGCAGGCGCCGCACCGGCAGCACGCGCAGGCCGAACGTCGAGGTCTCGCGAAAGGCGACCTCGGCCAGCGCGCTGCGCGCCGCGGGACGCGCCAGCACGTGCAGCACGGTCCCCGGTCGGCTCTTCTTCATGGTCGCGGGCGTCGACCAGACATCGAGCGCTCCGGCCGCGAGCAGTCGCGCGGCGGCCTCGGCGAGCAGCTCGGCGGGCAGGTCGTCGATGGTCGTCTCGAGCAGCTCGACGCCGTCTTCCGACCACGGGCCGGCGTCGTGGCCGGGGGCGCGGTCGAACGGCTCGATAATCAGGGCGCGCAGCACGTTGGGCCGGTCGACGAGCTCGCGCCGGCCGGCGCCGAGGCCCGACCAGCCCATCCGGCCGGCCGGCAAAGCGCCGAACTCCTGGGCGAGGTGGGCCAGCAGGGCGGCGCCGGTCGGCGTCGTGAGCTCGGCGGCCTCGCTCACTTCGCCGGCGCCGCCGGTCGGCAAGCCGTGCAGAAGCTCGACCACCGCCGGGGCCGGCACGGGCAGCTCGCCGTGGGCCGTGTGGACCGTGCCGCCGCCCAGCACGGGCGGCGAGGCGATGACCAGGGCCGGCGCCACGTCGGCGACGAGCGCCAGCACGCTGATCAGATCGACGGCGGTGTCGAGGCCGGCGAGCTCGTGCAGATGCTCGACGTCGTCGCCGTGGACGGCGCGTTCGGCCGCGGCCATGGCCTCGGCGACGGCGACGACGTCGTCGGCGACGGCGGTGTCAAGCGCCGCGCCGCGCACCGCGGCGATGAGATCGGCGAACGTCGCAAAGCCGGGCCGCTCGTCGACCGTGAAACCCACCGCCGACAGGCCGCCGCGGCGCACGCTGTCGACATGGACGACCGCCGGGTCGATGCCGACCGCCGCGAGCGCCGGGGCGACGATGCGAGAGAACGGCTCGG
>PLTW01000201.1 GCA_003164655.1 Actinomycetota bacterium | reverse complement strand
CGCTTGCGCCCCTCGTGGGCGGCCCATCATCAAGAGCGGGCGGCGGGGGTCGCGCAAGCGACCCCCGCCGCCCGCTCTTGATGATGGGCCGCGGCGGCCCGGCCGTTCGCGGTCAGGCGGCGAAGTGCTCTTGGGCGTACTTGCGCAGCGCTTCGGCCTGCTCGGGGCTGAGGTCGCGCTGGAGCCCGAGAATGTGCGAGAGCGCCACGTTGGACCGGCCGCGGAACAGACGCTCGACCACGCTGTCGAGGATTGTGCTGGCCACCTCGTTGCCCGGGATGGCCGGCGTGTAGACGTAGGCGATGCTGGTGCGGTCCTGCGTGAGCAGTTCCTTTTTGACCAGATTGTTCATGACCGTCATGACCGTCGTGTAGGCGATCTGGCGCTGCTCGCGCAACGTCTCGTAGACGTCGCGCACCGTAGCCTCCTGGCGCTCCCAGATGATCGCGAGGATGTCGGCTTCGAGCGAGCCGATCCCCGTGAAGGGAGCACCCTTTGTGCTCTTGAGCCATTTTGGTCTGATGCGTTCCATGCGTGGGCCCCCTTTCATTGCCGTAACGCGCCGTGAAACGGTCGCTCCTGCGAAAGCAGGCCGAAACACCTAGTAAGCCATACTTACCATAGCCACAGCACGACCGCAATAAACCATTGCCGGTGCAATCGCACGCCGACACTTCTGCGCGTGCGCATGAGACCGCGGCGACCGGTCGCAGCCCAGTGCGGACGGGCATGCCATGACGTGCCACGTACCTAGTGTGGTCTGTCTGGATAATCCCAAACACGCCGGCAAAGCCAGGGCACACCGGGCGCCGTGGGGTGCGCCGCGCCGGGCACACCCGGGACCGCGGAGGCGCGCCGCACGGCCGTTTGTTAGGATGACGCGAGACCGACAGGAGGAGGCGGGAGTGATGACGGCCGACATCGGGTTCTTGCGCGATCTGGTAACGGCTCCGGGGCCGAGCGGCTTTGAACAGCCGGTGCAGGAGGTCGTGCGCCGGCGTCTGGCGCCGGTCGCCGCCCCCGAGACCGACGTGCTCGGCAACGTCGTAGCGACGGTCAATCCGGGCGCCGCGCCGCTGGTCGTCGTCGCCGCGCACGCCGACCAGATCGGCCTGCAGGTGACCTGGGTCGACGAGCAGGGGTTCGTCTTCTTCGACAAGCTCGGCGGCGTCGACCCGCTGCTGCTGCCCGGTCGCGCCGTCGTCGTCCAGAGCCGCCAGGGCGCGGTCGACGGGGTCGTCGGCAAGCGGCCGACCCACATGATCCCCGAAGCCGAGCGCGGCAAGGCCGCCGAGCTCTGCGATCAGTGGATCGACATCGGCGCGCCCGACCGCGCCGCCGCTCTCGCGCGCATCGCCTGTGGCGATCCGATCGTCTTCAGCCCGCATTTCGTCGAGCTTGCCGGCGGCATCGTCGCCGGCCGCGCGCTCGACGACCGCTGCGGCCTGTATGTCGTCGTCCGGGCTCTCGAGCTGTACGCCGGCGCGCCGGGCGCCGCCGCGCTGAGGGCGCTCTCGACCGTGCAAGAGGAGACGCGTTACATGGGCGCGCAGGTCCAGGCGCGCCGCCAGCAGCCCGACTGCATGATCGTGGTCGACGCCGACTTCGCCACCGATCAACCCGAGGTCGAACCGCGGCGCGCCGGGGGCACGCTCGTTCTGGGCGGCGGCCCGGCGCTCGGTCGCGGCGGCGCCAGCAACCCCGCCCTGCTCGCCCTGTTCGAAGAGGTGGCGGCCACCGAGGGCATCGCGGTGCAGACAAAGGCCTATCCCGGCGACACGCAGACCGATAACGAGGTCCTGCAGACCGCCGGCGCCGGTACGGCCGCCATCAACCTGGGCCTGCCGGTACGCTACATGCACTCGCCGCACGAGGTCGCCCACCTCGACGACCTCGAGTCCGCGGCCCATCTTGTGGCCGCCGTCGCGCGCCGTGTCGGCGAGGTGTTCGAGCCGGGCTTCTTTACGCCGCGGGTCTGAGCGGCGGCGGCGACGCGCAACGGGCCGCACGCCGATCCAACGTGCGAACGCCCCTGCCAGTCTTGAAGGGACGGCGCCGGCTGTGGTGTACTGTGAGCCCGGTGCGGATGTAGCGTAGCTGGTAACGCGTCAGCTTCCCAAGCTGAAGACCGCGGGTTCGAGTCCCGTCATCCGCTCCACTCCTTCCCGGCGTGCGCCCTCTTCGGCGCTCCGCTCGCGGAAGGTCTACGGCAGCAGGACGGCGCCGAGCTGCAGGCGCTTGATCAGCAGCGCGCCGGCGGTGTTGACCACCAGCAGCGCCGCGCCGGCCAAGCCGAGCGGAGCGCCGTTGCCCGGTGTCCGGCGAGAGCCGCTCGTGATGTCGGTTTGCAGGGCGGCGAAGCCGTCGGCCGCCTGCGCAACGGCGGCGTCGATGGCCGGGTCGTCGGCTGCGGGCGACGCCGCCGGCGTGGCGCCGGTGGCCGGCTGGCCGTTCTGGCCGGTGGTCACCATGTGTCCGGCCGCCCTCCAGGCGTCGAGGTAGGGCGTGGGGTCGACGGCCGGACCGCCGTCGGGGTGGATCTCGAAATGCAGGTGGGGCGACGTGCCCTTGGCGTCGCCGGTGTCGCCTACGTAGCCGATCGTCTGGCCGGCGATCACGTGCTGGCCCTGCACGAGTCCCGTGGCGAACCGCGACAGGTGAGCGTAGTAGAAGTAGTCGCCGCGACTCGTAGTCAGGTGGATGTTGTTGCCGCCGATGGGCGTGGTGCTGAGGCCGGTGATGACGCCGTCCTGCACGGCCGCCACCGGCGTCCCGTAGGTGGCGAAGATGTCGTCGCCCTCGTGGCCGTTCGGCATGTCGGCGCGGTAGGCGCCGAAGGTGTCGGTATAGGTGTAGGTGCCCACGACCGGGAACACGGCGCCCGGGAACCGGGCGAGGATCTGCGGCGCCGGCGTGGCCGGCGCCGGCATCGCGCTGTAGCTGGTCGCCGGGTACGGAGAGCTCGCCACGGGCGTCGGGGTGGGCCGCGGCGTCGGCGTGGCGCTGGCCGTGTGCGTCGGGGTGGGCCGCGGCGTCGGCGTGGCGCTGGCCGTGTGCGTCGGGGTGG
>PLTW01000084.1 GCA_003164655.1 Actinomycetota bacterium | reverse complement strand
CTGCAGGGCCTGGCCGCCACCCCGGCCGGCCGGCCCGTGAGCCCCGCCCTCGACGCCGCCATCGCCGACATCGACGAGACCATCCGCCAGGTGCGGGCCACCATCTTCGAGCTCGGTGGGGCCGGGAACGGTCGCGGCATCCGGGCCCATGTGCTCGCCCTGGCCGAGGAGCTGCAGCCGGTGGTCGGCTTCGACGTGCCGGTCGAGTTCACGGGGGCCGTGGACACGGCCGTGACCGACTCCGTCGCCGACCAGTTGCTCCCCACCCTGCGCGAGGCGCTCACCAACATCGGCCGCCACGCCGGCGCCAGCCGGGCCCGGATCCGCCTCTCCATGGTGGGGCGGTACTGCCGCATGGAGGTCTCGGACAACGGCAAGGGGTTCGCCGACGCCCGGGCCACCGACGGCGGGATGGGACTGTTGAACATGCGGCACCGTGCCGAGGGCCTCGGTGGCACGTTCGAGGTGACGCACCCGGCGCAGGGTGGGACCACGGTCGTGTGGCAGGTGCCCACCTTCACCGACCGGCAGCCGGCCGGTGCCGACGGTCGGTGACCGCGACCGTGACCAAATCCTCTACCTGACCGATACCCGGCTACGTAGCGTGCCCGGTGGGAGCCGGGCCCGACGGACGGGCCGTCGGGCCGCCCACCCGGGAGACACGATGACGACAGAGGAACCGCAGCGGGCCGGGCGCATCGTCGTCGGGTGCGACGGATCGCCGGCCGGCGCCGCCGCGCTCGGCTGGGCGGCCGACATGGCCGAGTCCACCGGCGCCACCGTCGAGGTCATCGCCGCCTGGCAGTGGCCCACCGGCTACGGCGCCGGGCCGATGATCCCCACCGGGTACGACCCCTCGGGAGACGCCTCCCGCATCGTGGGCGAAGCCATCGAGACGGCAGGCGCGGCCCACCCGGGCGTCGCATTCGTCCCGACGGTGGTGGAAGGTCACCCGGCCACGGTGCTGGTCGACGCCTCCCGGGGGGCCGAGCTCCTGGCGCTCGGCTCACGGGGCCACGGCGAGCTGGGTGGTCTGCTGCTCGGCTCGGTCGCCGGGCACTGTGCGGCCCATGCGCACTGCCCGGTCCTCGTCCTCCGGCAGGGAACCTGAGCGTGGCCGACCCGCCGGTCGTCCGCACCCGCGGACTCACCAAGCGCTACCGCGGCACCGACGCGCTGGTCGGCCTCGACCTCGAGGTGGCGGCGGGCGAGGTGGTCGGCTACCTCGGGCCCAACGGGGCCGGCAAGACGACGACCCTGGAGATGATCGAAGGCTTGCGGCGGCCCGACGGGGGTGGGGTCGTCGTTGACGGGCTGCCGGTCTGGCCCGATCCCAACGACGTCAAGCGGCGCATCGGCGTGCAGCTCCAGGCGACGGCCCTGTTCGACTACCAGAGGCTGCATGAGATCATCTATATCTTCGGCTCCTGCTACGGCATCCACCGTGGCCGCGACGCCTGTGTGGCGCTGCTGGAGCGGGTCGGTCTGGCCGATAAGGCCGAAGCCTTCGTCGACGAGCTCTCGGGAGGGCAGGCACAGCGCCTGTCGATCGCCCTGGCGCTGGTCAACGATCCGGTCGTGACCTTCCTGGACGAGCCGACCACGGGCCTCGACCCGCGCGCCCGGCGGGCGCTCTGGGACGTGATCGGCGAGATCAACCGCGACGGTACCACCGTGGTGCTGACCACCCACTACATGGAAGAAGCCGAGCGGCTCTGCGACCGGGTGGCCGTCATGGACCGCGGCCGCATCATGGCGCTCGACGTGCCGCGGGCGCTCATCACCAGGCTCGGGGCCGAGGCCACGGTGCGGTTCGACCTCAGCGACCGCGTGCCGGCCGCCGATCTCTGCCTGCTCGACGGTGCCACAGACTGCCGGGCCGTCGAGAACGGCTACGAGGTCGTGGCCGACGACGCCCAGCGCACCGTGGTCTCGCTGCTCGAGCTCGCCCGGACGCGCGGCCTGCGTGTCGCCCACCTCGACATAAAGGGCGCCGACCTCGAGGATGTCTTTCTCAGCATGACGGGCCGCAAGCTGAGCGACGACGAAGACGAGGCGAACGCCTCCGCTCTCAAAAAGCGCCGCCGCTTCGGTTTTGGAGGGGGACGCTAGATGCGCACCTTCTGGGACTTCGTCAAGGCCGACATCCAGATCACGGTGCGCAACCGCCAGGCACTGTTCTGGACGTTCTTCTTTCCGGTACTGCTCATGTTCCTGCTCGGCGTAGCATTCGGCCAGTCGGGCAGCTCCACGACCAAGCTCGCCATCGTCGATCAGGACCGGGGCCCGGTGGGCGCCGCCCTGGTGTCGGCCTTCCAGAAGGTCGACGCGCTCAAGGTCTCGACCGTCGCCGGCGAGTCGCAGGCGCTCAAGTCGCTGCGCAACGGCGACTACGCCGCCGTTCTGGTGCTGCCGGCCGGCTTGCAGCAACGCCTCGCCGGCGGGGCGACCCAGCTGCCCTTCTACTACGACAACACCTCGCTCTCACAGGCGGGTACCGTCACCATGGTGACCCAACAGGTGGTGAACGCCTTCGCCGAGCAGGCCAGCGGCTCGCAGCCCAGGTTCGAGCTGCGCTCGCAGGGCATCGCCAGCTCGAGCTTCAACTACATCAGCTTCCTGGTGCCCGGGGTGGTCGCCATGGCGCTCATGACCAACGGCATCTACGGGGTCTCGGGTTCGTTTGTGGCCTACCGCCAGCGGGGCGTGCTGCGCCGCCTCAAGGCGACTCCCATGCCGCTGCCCAGCTTCATCGGCTCGCGGGTCCTCGTGCACCTGTTCCTGGCGCTCATCCAGGCGGGCCTGGTGATCGCCGTCGGCGTCGTGGCGTTTCACGTGCACATGGCGCCCGGGCCCACGCTGGCGCGCATGGCGGTCCTCGCCCTGATCGGCTCGGGCAGCTTCGTCTCGATCGGCTTCTTCGTTGCGGCCATCTCCAAGAACGTCGAGTCCGCCGCGGCGCTGGGTCAGGTGATCGGCACGCCCATGATGTTCCTGTCGGGCATCTTCTTTCCCATGGACAATGCTCCGGCCTGGATCCAGCCGGTCGTCAAGGCGATGCCTCTCTACTACCTCGCCAACGCCATGCGCGACGTCATGATCAAGGGGTTCGCGCTGTGGGCGGTGCGCTGGGACATCATGATCCTGGTCCTGGTGACGGGCGTGTTCCTGGCATGCTCTGTCCGATTCTTCCGTTGGGAGTGAGGCAAAGGTGACTCTCCGTTTTCGTGACGTGCTGCGCCGCGTGCTCGTCGTGCTGGGCTTCGCGGTGGCCTTCGCCATGGTGATGCTACTCGTCTACCCGCGCTACGGCCTTGCGTTCTCGCTGCTTATCATGCTGATCCTCGCGGTGTTTCTCGTGCGCGCCTACGCGTTGGGCTACCGCTACCGGTGCGCGAACTGCGGCCACGTGTTCAAGGTGCCGCTGCTCGTCGACTTTCTGACCTTCTCGGGCATGGGTCGCAACCGCGACGGCACGTATCACACCTGGAAGTCACTGACCTGCCCGAGCTGCGGGCAGCGCACCAGAGCGGTGGCCATGAGGGTGGGGCCCGATGAGACCGGCGGCGGCGACGGGCAGCAGTCCAACGCGCCCGCCGGCGTCAAGCCGGCGCCGGCCGACAAGCCACGCGGGCTGCAGCGTCGCGGCGGGCGCAAGCGGCGCTAGTCTCGCCGGCGGTCGGCAGGCTGCATAAGGCGAGCCACGGCCGGGCTGCACGCGGCGCGTGAACGCCGCGATCGGCGTGCCGTCGGCCGGGAGGCGCGATCTACTGGGCGAGTGTCGGGCGGGCGGCGATGCCGAGACGGGTCAGCGCCGCCGCGACGGCTGCGGGCAGGGCCGCAGGCGCCGCGCGCACGATCTCGATCTCGGGCAGGCTCGCCAGGAACTGGCGCTGGTAGGTCTTCTGCGTGAGTCGGTGATCGAGGACCACGACCACGCCGGCGTCGGTCTCGGTGCGGATGAGGCGGCCGAACCCCTGTCGGAAGCGCAGCACCGCCTCGGGCAGGTAGAACTCGTGAAACCAGTCTCGACCCTCGTCCTGGGCGGCTTTTCGGCGAGCCCGAAAGCGGGCGTCCTGTCGGGGGAACGGCAGGCGGGCGATGACGAGACAGACGAGCGCGTCGCCCGGAAAGTCCTGGCCGGTCCAGAGCGCGTCGACGCCGAGCAGGACCGTGGCCGGGTGGCTGCGAAACTCCTCGGCGAGCGCTGCCGCGCCGCCGTGCACTCCCTGGGCGAGCAGCACGACGCCTTCGTCTTCGACATGCGGGCCGATCAGCCCGGCCACGGCCTCGACCTCGCGCTTGTTCGTAAACAGGGCGAGCAGCCGGCCGCCGGTGAGCTCGGTGAGACGCCGCAGGCGCTCGGCCAGGCGGGCCGGTTGCTCGCCGGCGTCGTATCGCGTGTCGGGGTCGTGCTCGAGCACGAGCGCCGCCTGACGGCGGTAGTCGAACGGCGAAGCGAAGATGCGTTCGCGCACGTCGAGCTCGGCGGCGAGGCCGGCCTCGCCACGGTAGTAGGCAAACGAGCCGGCCACGCCGAGGGTGGCGCTGACCAGCACGCCGCTGCGCAGCCGGTCCCAGAGCCGCTCGCGCACGACCGCCGCCGGCGAGAGGGGAGCGCAGTTCAGCGACCAGGCGCGGGCTGGGCCGAGCTCGCCGGCCCCCGGGCCGCCGCCGCGACGACCCGCGAGCTCGGCCCAGTAGACGAGATCGGCGGACGGCGGGCGGGTGACGGCGGTCAGCAGGCGGGCGGCGGCCGCGGCGTCGGCGCCCAGAGCGACGGCGCGCGGCCGCTCGCGGTGCTCCTCGGGCAGAGCCTCGGCGGCGGTCGAGGCCGCCCGGGCGAGGCCTGAGAGCGCTTCGGCGAGCGCCCCGCAGGCGGTCGCGAAGACGTCGAACACGGGCTGCTCCTGCAGGCCGGCGGTGAGCAGCAGGGTGCGGCCGTAGAGCTCGGCGGCCGCGGCGTCGGCGTCGGCCTCGGCGGCGGCACCGACGAGCGCCTCGAGGGTGCCGCCGAGGTCGTCCGTAAGCCCGGGCACGGTGCGGGCGGCGCGCTCGAAGCCGTCGGCTGCAGTGACGAGCGCCGCCGCGGCGTCGGGTGCGACCTTGCCGGCGGCCGTCCGCGCGACGGCGGCCAGCGGGCGGCGACCGTGGCGGCCGCGCACCTCACCCAGCAGGCCGTCGACGCTGGCCCGGTCGACCTGTTCCGTGCAGATCGAGACCGCCTCGTCGGGCAGCAGGTGAGCCTCGTCGACGATGAGGTCGTCGAACGGGGGTAGCGCGTCGCCGCCGGTGAGCAGCAGGGCGTGGTTCACACACACCAGATGAGCGGCCCGGGCCGCGGCGCGAGCCCGTCGCCAGTGGCAGTCGGCGCGCGCCCCGCAGCGCCCGCCCAGACAGGCGGCCGCCGCAGCGCGCAACTCGCGGGCGGTCTCGGCGAGCGCCGGCAAGGTCTGGGTCGCGCCGTAAGGCAGCGCCGAGACGTCGACCGCGCCGCGCCGGGCGCGGCCCGACAGCCAGGCGAGCGCCAGAAGACGGTCGCGCTCGGGCAGGCCGGCGCCTGTACCGGCGACGGCCTCGTCGAGGCGCCGCCGGCAGAGGTAGTTCTCGCGACCCATGAGCAGCGTCCAGCGAAAGCCGGCAGGCAGGCACGAAGCGACCAGCGGCAGCTCGCGTTCGGCGAGCTGGCGCTGCAGGGCTTTGGTCTTCGTGCTGACCGTCACTCGCGCGCCGCACGACGCCGCGCGAGTGGCGGCCGGCAAAAGGTAGGCGAGGCTCTTGCCCATGCCCGTGCCGGCCTCGAAGAGTCCGAGCCCCCCCGACTCGAGCAGGGAGGCGACCTCGCCGGCGAGGTCGACCTGACCGGGGCGCACGGCGAAGCCTTCGAGGGCGGTCGCCAGGGCGCCGCCTTGGCCAAAGGCGGCGCGCCAGTCGCCGGCCGCGCAGGCCAGAGTCGCCGGACGCCCTTCGGCGGGAAGAGGCGCCGAGGGATCGAGCCGGGCGTCACCGGCCGGCGCGGCGGCTGCGGCCGGGGCGCCGGACCGGTCGCCGATTCCCAGGCTGTCGAGCAGCGCCAGGGGCGTCCACGCCGCGGCCTCGAGCAGGCGGCGCTCGTCGGCGGCGAGGTCCGCCGCCCGACGGCGCAGCGCCCGGAGCAGGGCGGCGGTGACTTGGGCGTCGGGCAGAGCGCGGTGCGGCGGCTCACCCAGGCCGAGCGTCGCCGCCATGGCGCCGAGCCCGTGGCGATCGACCTCGGGAAACAGCAGGAGGGCGGCTTCGAGGGTGTCGAAGGTGCGAGCCGCCGGCGGCGGCGCGCCACAGCGCGCCGCCGCCGCGCCGAGCATGGCGATGTCGAAGGCGACGTTCTGCCCCACGATGAGCGCCTCGCCGGCGAATTCGCGCAGCTCACGGTAGGCCTGGGCAAAAGGCGGCGCCCCGACCAGATCGCTCTGAGCGATGCCGGTCAGCCGGGTGATCTGCAGGGGCAGCGGCCGCTCCGGGTCGACCAGCGTGCTCCACGAGCCCGTGACCTGGAGATCGGCGTCGAGGCGCACGGCGCCGATGTCGATCACCCGGTCGCGGGCAGGGTCGAGCCCGGTGGTCTCGGTATCGACGACGACGAGCTGGGCGGGCGGGCTGGGCATGGTCGCGAGCCTACCACGCGGGCGCTGCGAGCGTCGCGGACGGGTGGGGTGGACCTTCTCGTCGCGGGCCGGGGGGCGGTCTCGGCGGCGCCGCCGGCCAGGCTGGCGCCGCCGCCGGGGGAGCGGGTCAGGGCAGGCGGTCGATGGCCTGGGTGGCGCTCATGGCGATGAGGCGGGCAAGGGCGGCCGGCGTGTCTCCGCTGCCGGGGGCCAGAGTGATGGTGATGGCCAGCGGGCCGTGCGCGGTCGGGGTCTCGGCGGCCGCGACCTGGGCGTCGCTACGGCCGCCGCCGCCGGCGCTGCTGACAGCCGCCCTCGCTTCGCCGCAGGTTACCACCGCAGTGAGCCCGGGCAGCGCCCGGCAGGCCAGCGTCGCCGCCGCTCGCAGGGCGTCGTCGATCGTGCTCGCGGCCGCGACTGCGGGCAGCCCGGCGACCACCCGATCGAGCGCGGCCGGTAGACGCTGCCCGTCGTCGTCGCCGCGCGAGAGGCGGGCGAAGACCTTGGCGTTTTGCAGCGCCACCGCCGCCAGCCCGGCGAGCGCTCGGGCGAGCCGCAGCTCCTGGCGCGTGAAGCGCCGTTCGCGCAGGCGGTCGAGCACCTCGAGCAGGCCGACCGAACGGCCCTGGTACACCAGCGGGACGAGCAGCAGCGACTTGTCGCCGAATCGGCGCATGATGGCGGTCTCGGTGGGGTCGGCGCGGGGGTCGCCGATGTTGATGACGGCGAGCTCCTGCTCGCCCATCAGCCGCTTCGTGAAGGGGAACTCGTCGAGCGAGTACGGCTGCCAGTCGGCGAGGCGGTGGCCGTGGCGATCGAAGTCGGCCAGCACGCGCATCGTCGCGGACTGCTCGTCGTACTCGGAGACGGCGCAGAAGTGGCAGTCGAGGATGCCGGTCATGCGCCGCGCGATCTCGGCGAGCAACTCGGTCAGGTCGAGGCGGCTGGTAAGGGCGATCGAGGTATCGACCAACGTCTCGACCTCGCGCTCGCGCGCCAGGCGCACGGCGAGGTGGTCGCGGTCGCAGGCCAGGCCGGCAAGCTCGTCGATATCTTCCTGCTTGATGCGTCGATGCCCGCCGGCGGTGCGCGTGCACGGCAGAAACCCCGAGGCGGTCCAGCGACGGATGGTGTGGGGCGAGACGCCGAGGCGGCGGGCCGCAAGCTGCACGCTCAGATACATGTGCCGACGCTAGCCGGAAACCGGGAGGCGGTCAACAACGCCTGGGACCGGCTCGCCGCCGGCAAGCCCGTCGGCACGCGCCGCTGCGCGCGGCGCGCCGATTCGCCGCCCGTGCGGCGTTTCGATACGATGAACATCCGGATCTGCAGGCGTAAGGGCGCGGTCCGTGAGCGACGTACAGAGCGGGGGAGATGGGTCGACTGACAAGGCGATGGTCCGACGTGCGCGCGGCGATGTCGAGGCTTACGCGCGACCTGGGGGCGTTCCCGCGCCAGTTCTGGATCCTTGTCGCCGGCACCTTCGTCTACACGGGGGCGGCCGCCCTCGGGTTCCCGTTCGAGGGCATCTACATGAGCCAGACCCTGCACATCTCGCTGACGCTGATCGGCGTGGTGTTCGGCCTGGTCACCATCGCGGTAATGCCCTTCCAGGTGCTGGGCGGCACGCTGACCGACCGCTTCGGGCGCAAGAGCATGATGATCGTCGCGGCGGTCAGCGCCACCATCTGGTTTCTCGGGTTCGCGGCCGCCCATCACGCCTGGCAGGTGGCGATTCTGGTCGCCATGGAGGGCGCCTTCGGCTGGCCGCTATTCCAGACTGCCGCCAACGCCATGACGGCCGATCTGCTGCCCGAACAGCAGCGTGCCGAGGCCTTCAGTGTGCTGCGCACGGCGATGAACGTCGGCGTGGTCGGAGGGCCGCCGATCGGCGGCCTTGCTCTCACCCTCGGGGCGTCGTTTCGGCAGCTGTTCGTGGCGGCGGCGGTCGGCTGCCTGTCGTTTCTTGTGCTGGTGGCCGTCTTTTTGCGCGAGACGCGCCCCGAGAGCGCCCGCCACCCCGCCCGTCATGTCGACGCCGCCGGACGCAGCGGCTGGGCGATCGTCTTCGGCGACGGTCGGTTCCGGCTGTTTTGCGCGGTCGCCCTGCTGCCCGTCTTCTGTTTTGGCATGTTCGGCGCCATGTACTCGATCTTCATCACGCGCTTCCTGCACGTGCCGACGAGCACCTGGAGTCTGCTGCTGGCCTTGAATGCCGCCGTGGTGGCGTTGCTCGGCTACCCGGTGATGCGCGCCGTGAAGAACATCGACCGCATGCTGCTGCTCTCAGTGTCGAGCCTGTTCGTGGCCGTGGGCCTGGGCGGCACCGCGGTCGCCCATCCGGGCTGGCAGCTGTTCGCGCTGGTCTGCGTGCTCAGCCTGGGCGAGTTGCTGCTGGGCCCGGTCGCGGCGGCGATCGTCTCGGATCTGGCTCCCGAAGCCATCCGCGGCCGCTACAACGGCGCCTGGACGATCGTCTGGAACGGCGGCGCCTCGCTGGGACCGGCGTTCGGCGGCTGGTCGATGCAGACGCTTGGTGGCCGCCAGACCTTCGGCATCGTGTTCGTCGTCGGACTCGTCGGCGCCGGGCTGTTCCTGCTGCTGCGCGGAAGGGTGGTACCGCGGGCGGCCGGGCCGTCCGGCCCGGCCGCCGTCGAGGCCGATTGAGCCCGCCACGCCGGTCGAAAGCGCTACAGGTCGAGGGCGTTCTGCAGATCGCGGGCGTGCTCCTCTTCGACCATCAGGATGTCTTCAAGGGCGCGCCGCAGGCCGTACTCCTGGAGCAGTTCGGCCTGGCCGATCCGCGCCTTGTACCGGGCGATGGCGTCGAGCTCGCCCTCGAGATCCTGTTCGAGCATCACCTTGGCCGCTGCGGACACGTGCACGGTAGCCACGTCGACTCCCGGTGTCCCGCCGAGAAAGTCGATCTGCTCGGCCAGCGAGATGGCGTGGGCGTGCTCCTCGTTGGAGTGGATGGTGAGCTCGGCGCGGATGGCGTCGTACTGCGGGCCGGTGATGACGGCGGCGTGCTGCACGTACTGGATCAGCGCCTGGAACTCCTTGGCAAGGTCGGCGTTGAGATGATCGATGAGCTTGCCGATGGTGAGCGGCGCCGGTGCGGCAGCGGTTTTAGCAGCTGCCTTGGCGGCCGGCGCGGCGGTCTTGGCGGCTGGTTTGCGCGCTGTCCGGCCGCTCTTCCTGGCGTCCTGTTTAGGCATGTGGGGCTCCTTTCGACGGTTCGCCGCGGCCACGGCGCGCGGCTTTCTCGCACAGTGATCTCCAGTATGTATCACAGGCGGAACGGCGCCGTCTTGTACCACTGGTGGCCGGGCGAGAAGGGCGGCGAGGTCAGGCGTCGGCGCGGTCGGCGAGATCGTCGGCGACCGCGGTGACGCGCTCGCGGACGAGTAGCGGCTCGAGCCAGCGGGCGGGGATGGCGGCGGCGCCGTAGCGGGCGCCCGCCAGGGCGCCCGCTACGGCGCCGACCGTGTCGCAGTCGCCGCCGCGATTGACGATCTCGACCAGGGCGCTCTCGAAGGTCGTCGTGTGCAGGACCGCCCACACCGCCGCCCGCAGCGAGTCGAGCACGAAGGCCGCGGCGTGGATCTCGACGGGATCGGCGCCGACCGCGTCGCGCAGGGCGGACGCGACCAGCGGCCCCTGATCTTCGAGGCTGGCGGCGATGGCCGGCAGGCTCTCCGAGAGGTTGCCGGCCATCGCCGCCACCAGAAGCTCGTTCAAGGCCACGCACGACCAGCCGGCGAGGGAGTCGTAGTGGGTCAGCCTGGATTCGCGCAGCGACACGCGGCGCCGCGTGTCGGGGTCGTTGAAGAAGCGCAGCGCCAGCGGCGCGCAACGCATGACGCTGCCGTTGCCCGCCGTCGGAAAGCCGAGGACCTCGTAGGCGCGTCGGGCGGCGAGGTCCCAGGGCGTGCCCGCGGCCAGCGCCAGCATCACCGTGCGGGTCGTGAGGCTCACGTCGCTGGGCCCGGCCGCAAACCAGGCGCGGTATCTGTCGACGACGTCCTGGGGGTCGAACTCGCCGAGGGCCACGAGGCTGTCGGCCAGCGCCAGCATCATCTCGGTGGCGTCGGTGACCTCGCCGGGCGCCACGTCGTGACAGCCGCCGCCCACCATCTCGTCGAGCACACCCCAGCGGTCGCGCACCTCAAGTTCGGTGAGAAACTCGGCGGGGGCGCCCAAAGCATCGCCGACCGCCAAGCCCAGCAGGGCGCCGCGGAAGCGGTCGCGCGGCGCCGGCCGGCGGCTCGCCGGAGCCTGGGGGGCGAGTGTCACGTCGTGCTCGGGGCCGATGCCGGCATGTCAGGCGAGCAACTCGCCGACCAGCAGTTCGAAGAAGCGCGTCTGGAACGGCACGTCCTCGACGGCAATACGCTCGTCACGGGCATGCTCGCGGCCGCCCATCGTCGCCGTGTCTTCGGCCACGAACGGACAGAAGCCATAGGCGACGATGTCGGGGAAGGCCTCGCGAAACCAGCGCGAGTCGGTGAATCCGCAGAGGTGGAGCGGGATGACCTCGGCGCCCGGCACGAGTACGTCCATGACCCGCTCGACGGCGGCGCTCAGAGGCGTGGGGACCGGCGATTCGTTGGCGTCGGTGAGATCGGTCCAGGCAAACTCCCAACCGTCGATTCCGGCCAGCGCGGCGTCGACCTCGCGGCGTACGTCGTCGCCGGTGTAGCCCGGCAGGATGCGGCAGTCGATGTCGACCGAGGCGTGCGACGGGATGACGTTCACCGCGGCGCCGCCGCCGTGCAGGATCGTGGGCGAGAACGTGATGCCCAGCAGCGGCTCGATCTCACAGGCCGACTCGGGATCGGTCGCGTGCAGCTCACGGATGGCCGCCCGCGCCTGCGCCGGGTCCTTGAGGCGCTCGCCCAGGCGCCGGTCGGCGACGAGGCGGTCGATATAGCGGGCGGTGAACGGCGCCACGAAGACCGCGGCCTCGTGGTCGGCGATGGCGCTGATCACCCGGCCGAGACGCTCGACGGGATTGCGGTCGTGCTGCGGGACCGAGCCATGTCCGCCGGGGCCGCGCACCGTGATGCGAAAGTCGGCGAACGCCTTCTCGCCGACGGTCAGCGGATACAGGCGCGTGCCGTCGACGACCGAGTAGGTGCCGCCGCCCTCGTTGAGAAGGTAGTCGCAGCGCACGAGATCGGGGCGCTGCCTGACAAGCCAGCGGGCGCCGCAGTAGTCGCCGCGCTCCTCGTCGGCGGTGGCCATGAAGAGGAGCTCGCCGGCAAACGGCGCGCCGGCCCGCGCCAGGCGTGTGACGGCGACGGCCTGGGCGGCCACCTGGTTCTTCATGTCGGTCGCGCCGCGGCCCCAGACGTAGCCGTCGCGCACGGCTCCGCAGAACGGCGGGAGCGTCCATTCGTCGGCCTCGGCGGGCACTACGTCGAGGTGCCCAAGCAGCCCCAGGCGGGGTCCGCGACGGGCGCCGGAGAGTCGGACGATGAGGTTCTGGCGGTCGGGGAGGTCGCCGACGAGTTGGGCGTCGAGGCCGTGTCCGGCGAAGTACTCTTGCAGTACAAGGGCGGCGCGAGTCTCGTTGCCGGGCGGGTTGGTAGTGTCGGCCTGCAGCAGTCGCGCGAGCAGCGCGATGGTCTCGCGCTGGAGCTCCCGTCGCTCGTCGCGCGTCAAGCCCGGTACCTGCACAGTCGTCCTTTCGTCGCCGCCGCTGGCCGACATGATATCGGTTTTGGCCGGCGGGGGCTTTCTGCCTGCCTACAGGAGTGTCTCCTGTCCAGAGGGTGGGCCGTGCTGGCCGGGCGCTTTCGGGTCGCTGCGCTCGCGGTGCTCGGTCGGAAGGCCGCCGGCCAGCCCGAGCAGGCCCGTCATCTGGCGGGCGTTGCGCACGCCGTAATCGCGATAGTTGTTGTTGAACAGCACGTGTACGGTCGCGGCGCGCGCCGAGAGCGCGCGGATCTGGGGCAGCCACTCGTTGAGCTCGGCCTCGCTGTAGAGATAGTTGAACCTGTCCGACGCCGACCGGCCGCGGATCTGCCAGGTATCGCGGTTGCGGCCGTGAAAGCGCACCGCGGCGAAGTCGGTGGTCGCCACTGCCACCGGCGGCGTGCTGTTAGCAAAACCCTGCGGCTCGTCGACCGATACGTAGCTGACGCCCTCGGTTTCGAGGAACGACAGGGTGCGCGCGGTGGCCGCCTCGTCGGCGAGCCAGCCGCCGCCGCGGAACTCGACGGCCACGCGCATGGGGTCGAGCTCACCGGCGGCGCGGCGAATGTGCTCGCGGCCCTCGTGGCCGGCTCTGAACCAGGGCGGGAACTGAAACAGCACGGCGCCCAGCTTGCCGGCCGCCTGGAGCGGCGCCAGCGCCCGCCGGTGGGTCTCCCAGAGCAGCGCCTCGGCGGGAGCGGGCAGATCGCGCAGGTACACGTTGCGCTTGCCGGCGGCCGCCGGCGGCAGCAGGGCCTGGAGGGCGGGCGTCAGCCGCTCGGGCGCGGCGCCGTGGCCGGTGAGCAGGGCGAAGACCTTGACGTCGAAGACAAACCCGGGCGGGGTGCGCTCGACCCAGAGCTGGGAGTTGCGCTCGTTCGGCGGTGCGTAAAAGGTGGAGTCGACCTCGACGATGGGGAACTGTTCCGCGTAGAAGCGCAGCCGGTCGGCGGCGCTCGTTACGCCGGCCGGATAGAAGCCGCCGGAGGCGATCAGCGTGGGATCGGTCCACGAGCAGTTGCCGACGAGAATGCGTCGCGTTTGCGTTTGTGTCATGCCGCCTCCGGGCGATGCCGCCGCGCGGCTCGAACGGCGGGCGCGGCTCTTGGCCGCAGTCTACCGCCGGCGCCGGCCCTCGCCACTACCGGTGCAGCGTTGTCTACGTTGTCAGAACGGCACTGTCGTCCTATAGTCGACGACGAAGGCTGAAGATGCCAAGGTCACGGGCGCTTGCCAGTCTGTCGGCGGCGCACTGTGGCGCCATTGAGCGGTCCTCGCCGGGGCGGCCCCGGTGCGGGTGTGCAGCGGCTGGCCCGCCGTCACCCAAAAGGATGAATCCGTTCCGTCTGGCGCCGCCGACAGGCACATCAGCGGCGGGCGGGTCCCGGCACACCGGGCTCCGCCCGCGGCGCTTCCCGGCCGCCTGCCAATGCCCCGCGAGGCGCGTTGACCCATTCGCGCCGGCCATCTATACTCTCTCGTCCGGGCGCTACGCACTCCCGGACGCGCGTGTCGGAATGGCGGAATTGGTAGACGCGCTAGGTTGAGGGCCTAGTGAGGGCATTACCTCATGGGGGTTCAAGTCCCCCTTCCGACACCACCTCTGCCCACCATCATCTCTCGTGCCGGCACCGCGCTGCGCACAAAGGCATGCACGTGGCCTTGTCGCGGCGTCGGGGTCGCCTGACCTAGAGCCCTCGCCAGAGGGGCAGACCGGTCGTCTCGTCGTGGGCGCGTTCGAGCGACGCACCGCGCAACTCGACGACCAAAAGCTCGGCGGCGAACACGACGCAACCCGCGGCGGCGTGCCCGCCGAACGCGCGGCCGCCGTGTTCGGCCAGCGTCAGGTGCACGTGAGCCGTCCGGGCGCCGTCGCGCAACGACAGATTGCCGGCCAGAGCGGTGATCTCGAGCGGTCGGTCGAGCGCGAACTCGCCGTAGCTTTTGCCTGCCTGGTCGTAAAAGGCGAGGCGGGCGNNCGGCCAGCGCCACGATCTCTTCGAGGAGGTCGGCGCCGTGACGCAGGCGCGCCACGATCACCCGACCCTGCGTGAACTCCATGCTGCCCATGGGCTGCTCCTTTTCGTGTCGCGCCGCTCGAGATCGGAGTCTCAGAGAATAGCAAAGGGGAGAGCGGTCCGGCGTGCCGGGTGGCGACGCCGTGAGGCTGTGATTGCCTTTCCGGCGCGAACCGAAGAACCACTGTACGTACCAATAAGTATTACCATGCAGTTCTTCTCGTAGGCAACATTTGTTCCGACAAGTATCGGTGTGCGGATCCTGGGGCCTTGTGACCACGCCCATCCCGCGCCAAGCCCGAGCCCGATGCGCGAGGTCGTGCCGAGCTCACTGATCAGCGGAAGGACAGCCGTGACGCGACAGAGTCCTCGCCGATGAGCTCCCGGATCCTGCTCGTCGTCGAGTCGCCTCGGGACGCGCGCGCCATCGTCGGTGCGCTGCGGCGCGGGGGCTGGGAGCTGTACACTGCGCGGGTGGCCACGCTCAGGTCGTTGAGCGGCGCCCTGCGAAACGGCGTCTGGGACGCTGTCGTGGTCGACTGCCAACTGCGCCGCCTCGATGTCCTGGACGCGATCGCCGCCGTCCTTGCCCGCGATGCCGACGTGCCGGTCATCACAGTCTCCAGCGCGCTCGGCGCAATGGCCGTCGCGGCGTTGCGGGCGGGCGCCGCCGACCACCTGCTCAAGTCCGACCTCGACCGGCTGCCGGCTGCACTCGGGCGGGAGATGCGCCAGGCCGACGAGCGCCGCGAACTGCGGGCGGCGCGGGCCCAGTTGCGCGACAGCGAGGCGCGCTTTCGCACCCTGGCCACGGCGACCAACCAGATCGTCTGGACGGCCGGGCCCGACTGCGAACCGGACGGAGTGATCGACGACTGGACCGCGTTCACCGGGCAGAGTCTCGAGAAGTTCTCGGGCAGGGGCTGGCTCGAGGTCGTCCACCCCGACGATCGCGAGCGCGCCGACGCGGACTGGCAGCGCGCGGCCGCGAACGGGTCCCCCTACCAGAGCGAGTACCGGCTGCACAAGCACGGCGATGGGTACCGCTGGATGTCGTCGCGGGCCGTACCGCTGCGTGATGCGTTGGGGGGGATCGTGCAATGGGTCGGCGCCGACCGCGACGTGACCGACGACCTGCGCTTAGCCCGTGACCTGGCCATCGAGAAGGACTACCACGCCCGGCTCATGGCCATCTCGCCGGCCTTCTTTTGCGCCGTGGACAGCGACGGCAGGATCGTGCTCATGAACCAGGCGATGCTCGATCGGCTCGGCTACGAGCTCGACGACGTCGTCGGCACCCGGTTCGTGGCGCTGCTGGCCGCCACCAAAGGCAGAGCCGCTGTCGAGGCCGACGTGTGGGGGCGTCTGGGCGGCAGCGAGAGCGTCACCAGCGAGTTCAGGATGGTCGCCGCCGACGGTCGTCGGCTGCTCGTGGAGTGGCGGGTGGCGCCGGTCCTCACGAGCGACGGCGAGCTCGACCATGTGGCCGGCATCGGCATCGAGGTAACCGAGCGCCGCGCCGCCGAGGCGGCGCTGCGCGAGAGTGAGGCGCGGTTCCGGCTGCTGTTCGACGAGGCACCGCTGCCCTACCAGTCGCTCGACGCCGACGGCGTCGTGATCGCCGTAAACGAAGCCTGGCTGGAGACCTTCGGCTACCGTCGCGACGACGTGGTCGGCCATGCCTTCGCCGATTTTCTGGCCACGCCCGACGTGGCCCGCTACCGGGCGGCGTTCGACCGCTCCCGGCCGCCCGGTCGCGTGGAGACGCATTTTGAGATGGTCTGCGCCGATGGCGTGACGATCACCGTGGCGTTCGACGGCCGCATGAGCAGCGACGCGACTGGGCGATCCCGCCAGACGCAGTGCATCCTCGTCGACGTCACCGCGCGGCGGCGCGCCGTCCAGGCCTTGCAGCGCAGCGACGAGCGCTACCGGGCGCTGACCCGCACGGCGTCGTCGTGGGCCTGGACGAGGCAGCCCGACGGCAGCCTTGTCGCGCCCTACGAAAGCTTTCTGGAATTCACCGGCGCCACCGCCGACGAGGTGGCCGGGGTGACATGGCCCGCCGTCCACGCCGAGGACCGCGACGGAGTGGTCGCGACCTGGGCCGCGGCCGTCGAGCGCGTCGAGGAATTCGAGACAGAGCTCCGGCTGCGTCGCGGCGACGGCACCTACGAGTGGTTTGCCGTGCAGGGCTCGCCCGTGAAGGGCGAGGACGGCCGCCTGGTCGAGTACGTCGGCACGAGCGTCAACGTCCACGAACGCAACCTGGCGCTCGAGGCGCTGCGCGAGTCCGAGCAGCGCCACCGGGCGCTGTTCGACCAGGCGCCCCTGGGCATTTTCGTCTTCGACTCCGACCTGCGCATCACCGAGTGCAACGCCGAGCTTTCTCGCATGATGGGTGTCACGCCGGCGCGGCTGATCGGCTGCAGTTTGGGCGCGGTCGCGCGGGACGAGGTCGTCGCGGCCCTCGAGGCGGCGCTCAGGGGCGAGACCGGCGCCTACGAGGGCGCCTTCCACCGCGCGGACGGCCGCGCCACGCTGGTTGCAGACGACGGCGCGGCGCTCGTGGTCGCCATGCGCGTCTCGCCGCTGCGTTCCGCCGACGGCGGCGTGAGCGGCGGGCAGGGGGTGGTCACCGACGTCACGGAGCGCCACCGATTCTTCGACCGTATCGATCGCCTGGCCTTCACCGACCTGGTCACCGGTCTGCCCAACCGCAGCGCTTTCGACTGCCACCTGCAGGAGGCCGTCGGCCGCGCCGCCCAGAACAACCACAAGGTCGCCCTGGCCGTGCTCAATATCGATCGCTTCAAACACATCTACGACACCAGAGGCGGCCGCGCCGCTGACAGGGTCCTGGGGGCCGTCGGCGCGCGGCTCGAGCAGCTGGTCGGCAAGCAGGGCACGGTCGCCCGGGCGGGCGGCGACGAGTTCCTCTTTCTGCTGCCCGACGTCGCCGGTCCCGGCGAGATGACCGCCGAATGCGATCGCATCGCGGCGGGCTTTCGCAGCCCCCTCGAGGTCGACCAGGAGCCGACCTACGTGCAGCTCAGCATGGGTGTCGCGCTCTGCCCCGACGACGCCGCCGAGCCCGACACCCTCATGCGCGACGCGACGGTCGCCATGCGCCGGGCCAAGCGCGACGGCGGCGGCGCGGGGCGCCTCTACGACCTCACTCTGGACTCCCAGTTCGCCGAACGTCTCGCGCTGGAGAGCGAGCTGCACCGGGCCCTCGAAAACGGCGAGCTCAGGGTGCACTACCAGCCGCTGATCCGCGGTCGGAAGGGCGTGGTCGTCGGTGTCGAGGCGCTCGTGCGCTGGCAGCACCCCGTGCGCGGCCTGCTGGCGCCGGCGGCGTTCATCCCGCTCGCCGAGGACACCGGCCTGATCGTGCCCATGGGCGAGTGGGTCCTCGAGGCGGCCTGCCGGCAGGTCAAGGCCTGGCACGACGCCGGCCTCGCCAAGCCGCGGCTGGCCGTGAACCTGTCGGCGCGGCAGCTCGGAGACGACAAGCTGCTGGCGAACATCTCCCGGGCGCTCGAGGTCAGCGGTCTCGAGGCCCGCTACCTCGAGATCGAGATCACCGAGACGGCCGTCATGGCCGACGCCGAGCTGGCGAGAGTCGCCGTCGACAATATCAAGGGACTGGGCGTACGTGTCGCGCTCGACGACTTCGGCACGGGGTACTCGTCGCTCAGCCTGCTCAGCTCACTGTCGGTCGCCACCGTAAAGATCGACCGCACCTTTGTGGCCGGCATGCTCGACCACGATCGCGACATGACGATCGTCATCGCCGTCATCGCCCTTGGCCGGCGGCTCGGCTTGAACGTGGTGGCCGAGGGCGTCGAGACGCGCGAGCAGTTCGACGCCCTGCGCAGGAACGGCTGTGAGGAGATGCAGGGCTATCTGTTCGGCCGGCCGCTGGCGGCCCCCGACTGCGAGGTCCTCCTGCGTCGCCGCGAACTGTTCGGGCTGCCGCCGACCGGTCGACGCCGCGACGGTCGTGGTCACGGCCGGCCGGCCCTGGCCGGCCCCCTGACGCCTTCCGTCTGACCGGCGACGACGCCGTCGGGCGCCGGGCACAGCCGCGTTTCGCGGTAGAATCACGTCATGGACGACGCCGCGGTCAAGGGCCGCCTCATTCTCATCGACGGTTCCAGCCTGGCCTACCGTGCTTACTATGCCCTGCCCGAGACGATCGCCACGCGCGAGGGATTTCCGACGAACGCCATCTACGGCCTCTCGCAGATGCTCCTCAAGCTGGTGGCCGAGTTCGAGCCGGCGGCTGTGGCGGTGGCCTGGGACGCCCGCGAGAAGACCTTTCGCCACGAGGAGTTCGACGGCTACAAGGCGCAGCGGCCGCCGATGCCCGAGCCGCTCTCGCGGCAGTGGGCGCACCTGCCGGGCCTCATGGATGCCTTCGCCATCCCCAACCTCGTCAAACCGGGCTACGAGGCCGACGACATCCTTGGTACGTTGGCCGCCGAGGCCAAGCGGCAGGGCCGTGGCGCGCTGGTGGTCACCGGCGACCGCGACGCGCTGCAGATCGTCGACGACGACGTCTGGGTGGTGACCACCGGGCGCGGCGTGACCGACGTGAAGATCTACACGCCGGCCGCCGTGGTCGAGCGTTTCGGCGTGACGCCGGCCCAGATTCCCGACTTCATCGGCCTCAAAGGTGACACGTCCGACAATATCCCGGGCGTGCCGGGGGTGGGTGAGAAGACGGCGGCGGCGCTCATTGCGCAGTTCGGCACGGTCGACAACCTGTACGAGCACCTCGACGAGGTGGGCTCCGACAAGCGCCGCGCGCTGCTGGCAGAGCACGAAGCCGCCGCCCGGCTCTCCAGGCGGCTGGCCGGCATGGTGCTCGACGTGCCGCTCGACGAGGACGTCGTGGCGATCGTCGCGCGCACCGGTTACACGCTGCCCGGGCGTGAGGTCGAGGAGTTCTTCAAGCGCTTCGAGTTCGCCAGCCTGGCGCGCCGCGTGCGCGAGCTCCCGCGGTCGCCGGACGCCGCCGCCGCCGCCGGTGTCCCGGCGCAGCCGACCGCGTTTCCCCGGGTGGAGATCGCCGACGATGCTCAGGCTCTGCTCGACGTGCTCGCCCGGGGTGACGCGGCGCTCGGCGTGGTGGCGGTCGGCGAGGGCGAGAGCGACGGCCGGGTCGCCGCCGTCTACGACGGCGGCGACCCGGCCGTCGCGGCGCGCCTCGAGCCCAGCGACTGGCGCCGGCTGTGGGGTGTGGCCGGCCACGTCGTGGCCCACGACGCCAAGTCGCTGCCGTACTTCACGGCGGCGGTGTCCGACCCAGCCTTCGACACCGACATCGCCGCCTACCTGCTGCAGCCCGAACGTCCCGAGGACGACCTCTTCAAGCTCGCCGGCGGCGACGAGGAGCACATCGCCGAGGGACCGCGCAGCGAAGCCCTGGCCGCCACCCGGGCGGTGCTCACGTGGCGCCTGTACGGGCAGCAGCGCCGGCGTCTGACCGAGCTGGGGCTCGCCGCGCTCTTCGACGACATAGAGCTTCCCCTGGTGCGCGTGCTGGCCGCGATGGAGGCCGTGGGAGTGGCCATCGACGTGCATCGGCTGGGTGAGATCACGGCGCGGCTGCGCGATCGCATCGACGAGGTCCACGATCGCATCGTCGAGCTGGCCGGCGGCGACTTTACCATCGGTTCCCCGCAGCAGGTCGCCGACGTGCTGTTCTCGCGCCTCGGCCTGCAGCCCGTGCGCAAGGGCAAGACCGGCTACTCCACCGACGCGCGCGTCCTGCGGACGCTGCGCGAGCAGCACGCGATCGTGCCCCTCATCGAAGAGTGGCGCGAGCTCACCAAGCTGGTGAACACTTACCTGGAGCCGCTGCCGGCGTCTGTCGATGCGCGCACCGGCCGGCTGCATACCACCTTCAACCAGACGGTGGCCTCGACCGGCCGCCTGTCGAGCTCCAACCCGAACCTGCAGAACATCCCCATCCGCACCGAGCTCGGCAGCCAGATCCGCGACTGCTTCATCGCCGCCGACGGCATGCGCCTGGTGGTGGCCGACTACTCACAGATCGAGCTGCGCCTGATGGCCTTCCTGGCCCAGGAGCCGGCGCTGATCGACGCCTACCGGCGGGGCGAGGACGTGCACCGGGTGACGGCCGCGGCGGTCGCCGGCATCCCCGTCGAGCAGGTGACCAAGCGCCAGCGCGAGCGTGCCAAGGCGACCAACTTCGGCATCATGTACGGCCTCTCGGCGTTCGGCCTTTCGGAACAGGTCGACATGCCCGTCGACGAAGCCCGCGCCTTCATCGACGCCTACTTCGCGAAGTACCCGCGGGTCAGGGTCTTTCGCGACAAGGTCATCGCCGAGGCCGTCGAGGCCGGCTACGTGACGACCGTGTTCGGGCGCCGACGGGGGGTGCCCGAGCTGCGCGCCCACAGCTTCCGCGAGCGCGCGCTCGGCGAGCGCCTGGCGGTCAATACCGTGCTGCAGGGCAGCGCCGCCGACATCATCAAGGTGGCCATGCTGCACGTGACCGCGGCCCTTGCCGCGCGGAGCTTGCGCAGCCGCCTCGTCTTGCAGGTCCACGACGAGCTGGTCTTCGAGAGTCCTCCCGACGAGATCGACCAGGTCGTGCCGCTGGTGCGCGAGGCGATGTGCGGCGCCTTCGAGATGGACCCGCCGCTCGATGTGAGCATCGGCGTCGGCGACACCTGGCTGTCGGCGAAATAGGCCCCCGCCGCCGTCTGTCGAGCGTGTGTCGCCGTCCGTGGAGCGTGTGTCGCCGCACGCCGCGTCCGACCGCGCCGACGGTGCAAGTGGTACAATCCCTAGGCTTGCGACCCGAGGCGGTCCTTCAGGGTCGCGGGCTCAATCGGAAAGCGACGGACCGCACGTGCACGCCGGAAAGGAAGGCAAGCGACCGACATGACCGAGAACACTCAAGTAGCCGCGCCCGTTCACATCTCCCCCGAGAACGCCCAGATCATCGCCGAGAGCGAGGGCTACCTCACCGAGGTCGACGGACAGATCGTCCCCAACTACGACCTCACCATCAACATCTTCGGTGAGGGCGACATCGTCACCGGGACCGTGGTGCGCATCGACAAGGACGAAGTCCTGGTCGACATCGGCTACAAGTCCGAGGGCGTCATACCCGTCAGCGAGCTGTCGATCCGCAAGTCCGTGAACACCTCCGACGAGGTGCAGCTCGGCGAGGAGATCGACGCGCTCGTCATGCAAAAAGAAGACGCCGACGGGCGCCTGATCCTCTCCAAGAAACGGGCTCGTTTCGAGAAGGCCTGGAAGCGCATCGAAGAGGCGCACGAAAGCGGCGTCCCGGTGCAGGGCACGGTCATCGAAGTCGTCAAGGGCGGACTCATCCTCGACCTCGGCGTGCGCGGTTTCCTGCCGGCCTCGCTGGTCGACATCCGCCGCGTGCAGGACCTTTCCGAGTACGTCGGTCAGGAGCTCTCCTGCCGGGTCATCGAGATGAACCGCAACCGCAACAACGTGGTGCTGTCGCGCCGCGCGGTCCTCGAAGAGGAGCGCAAGGAGGTCCGCCAGCAGATCATCGACGAGCTGAACGTGGGCGACATCGTCACCGGTACGATCTCGAACATCGTCGACTTCGGCGCTTTCGTCGATCTCGACGGCATCGACGGCCTGATCCACATCTCCGAGCTGTCCTGGACCCACATCAATCACCCGTCCGAGGTCCTGCAGGTCAACCAGGAGGTCAAGGTCAAGGTTCTGGACATCGACCGCGACCGGCAGCGTATCAGCCTGGGCCTCAAGCAGACCCAGGATGACCCCTGGCAGAAGATCGTCGCCGAGCATCGCATCGGCGACGTCGTGCAGGGGCGCGTCACCAAGATCGTGGCCTTCGGCGCCTTCGTCGAGATCTACGAGGGCATCGAGGGTCTCGTGCACATCTCCGAGCTTGCCAACCGGCATGTCGAGCGGCCCGACGAGGTCGTCTCGGTCGGTCAGCAGGTGCAGGTCAAGGTCATCGAGATCGACTCCGATCGCCGCCGCCTGAGCCTCAGCATCAAGCGCGTCGAGGGTCAGCAGGTCGAGCCCATGATCAAGCCCGAGCCCGAGCCCGAGGCCGACGTTGAGGACGAGGTGCTGGTGGCCGAGGCCGTCGCCGAGGTCGCCGACGAGGAAGTCGTCGCCGAGGCGATACATGAGGCCGGCGACCAGGGCGCCGACGAGGCGGCCGACACCGGGACGCCTGCCGGCGACGAGGCCGACAGCGCCGACACGCCCACTCTGGGGCTGAGCGACGAAGTCTTCCCGGCGGGCGCCGAGGAGCGGACGTCCGGCGAGGCCGGGCCATCCGACGACGACTCGGCCGCCGACGAGCCGTCCGCAAAGGCCTGACGGCCGCGCACCGACCCTGCGTGGCGACGGCGAGCCGGCTCGAGCGGCTCGCCGTCGCCACGGCTGACGGTGAAGCCATGAAGCCACATCGCATTCCCCGCCTCGGCGTGACCGGCGGCATCGGCTCCGGCAAGTCCACGGCCATGGCGTTCCTGGCCGAGCTCGGCGCGGCGGTCGCGTCGGCCGACGAGCTCGTCCACCGCCTGCTCGAAGAGCAAGCCATCATCGATCGCGTCGAGCGTCACTTCGGGGACGTCGTCGTCCAGGACGAACAGATCGCCCGGCCGGCGCTCGCACAAGTGGTCTTCAGCGACGCCGGCGAGCTCGTCTGGCTGGAGAGCCTTCTGCATCCGCACGTCAAGCGCCTGATCGACGCCTGGGCGCGCGAACAGGAGGCGCGCCGGCCGCGACCGCCGCTCCTGGCCGCCGAGGTGCCGCTGCTCTTCGAGACCGGCATGGCCGACGTGTTCGACTATGTCCTGCTGGTCACCGCGCCCGAAGCCGCTCGGCGCAAGCGGATCTCGGCCAAGGTGACCGGCGCGGAGTTCAAGCGCCGCGCCGCCCGCCAGCTGCCCGAAGACGACAAGGCTACGCTCAGCGACTTCGTCGTCGACAACACCGGCGGGCGCGACGGGCTGAAGAGGTACGTCGGCGAGACGTATGCGACGATCCTGGCCGAGAGTGGCCGGCGCGGCACCTCGCCGCCGAGTCGCTAAGGCCGCGTGCGACGCCGGCTGCTGATCGGCGGCCTCGCTCTCGTGGCGCTGGCGGCGGTGTGGGGACTCCTCACACTGACCAAACCCGCGCCGTTCCTGCGCGCCGTGTACCCGCTCTCGCACATCGACGCCATCCGTATGGCGGCGCGCAAGAACCATCTCGATCCCGCGCTGGTGGCCGCCGTGATCTACGAGGAGAGCCGCTTCCGCGACGACGTGAGCTCACACCAGGGCGCGGTCGGTCTTATGCAGGTTCTGCCCTCGACCGCGCAGGACATCGCCCGCAAGACGGGGGGCACGGGATTCGTCGCGGCCGACCTCACCGATCCGCGCGTCAACATCCTGTACGGCTGCTACTACCTGCGCCAGCTGCTCGACCACTACCACGGTTCGGAGGCGGCCGCCGTGGCGGCCTACAATGCCGGTCAGAGCAACGTCGATGCGTGGTTGACGACCACGGGGGGCAAGCTTGTTCCGCAGGCCATCCCGTTCAGCGAGACGCGCGACTATGTGACCCACGTGCTGGCGCTGCAGAAGCTCTACCGGCGAGCTTACGCAGCGCAGCTGGGCCCGGCGAGCGGCGGCTGACCATTGCGAACATGTGTTCGCTCTGCTAGCATCGCACCATTGTGACGGACATTTTTCACCTGCAAGCCGACTACGCGCTCACCGGCGACCAGCCCCAGGCGGTCGAAAGCCTCGCCGAGGGCGTGGCGCGCGGCGATCGGTTCCAGACGCTCCTCGGCGTCACGGGCTCCGGCAAGACCTTTACCATGGCCAACGTCATCGCCCGGTCGTGCAAGCCGACCCTCGTGATCGCCCACAACAAGACGCTCGCGGCCCAGCTCTGCAACGAGTTCCGCGAGTTCCTGCCCACCAGCGCGGTCGAGTACTTCGTGAGCTACTACGACTACTACCAGCCCGAGGCCTACGTGCCTCAGCGCGACCTGTACATCGAGAAGGATTCGTCCATCAACGACGAGATCGACCGCCTGCGCCACGCGGCCACCAACGCCCTGCTCATGCGGCGCGACACGGTGATAGTGGCGAGTGTGAGCTGCATCTTCGGCCTCGGCTCGCCCGACGACTATCTGCAGAGCGTGGTGCTCCTGCGCAGCGGCGACCACATCGAGCGCGACGCCGTGCTGCGCAAGCTGGTCGACATCCAGTACCAGCGCAACGACTACGAACCCACGCGGGGCAAGTTCCGCGTGCGCGGCGACTCGTTCGAGGTCTGGCCGGCCGACCAGGACACACTGGTGCGCGTCGAACTGTGGGGCGACGAGATCGAAGCCATCACGCGCTTCGACCCGGTGAGCGGCGAGGTCGTCGAAAAGCCGCAGTACGTAGCCGTCTACCCGGCCACGCATTTCGTCACAAACGGCCCGGCCGTCGAGCGGGCGCTGGCCGAGATCCAGCGCGAGCTCGACGAGCGCTGCGCCTGGTTTGACGCCCACGACAAGGTCCTCGAGTCCCACCGCCTGCGCCAGCGCACGCACTACGACATGGAGATGCTGCGCGAGATGGGCTTCTGCAACGGCATCGAAAACTACTCGCGCATCCTGCTCGGCAAGCAGCCGGGGGCCACGCCCAACTGCCTGCTCGACTTCTTTCCCAGCGACTTTCTGGTCTTCATCGACGAGTCGCACATGACGGTGCCCCAGATCCGCGGCATGCACGAAGGCGACCGCTCGCGCAAGCAGACGCTCGTCGACTACGGGTTCCGGCTGCCGAGCGCCCTCGACAACCGGCCGCTGCGCTTCGACGAGTTCATCGCCAAGGTGCCGCAGACCATTTTCGTCAGCGCCACGCCGGGGCCGTTCGAGCTGCGCGAAAGCGTCAACATCGCCGAGCAGATCATCCGGCCCACCGGGCTCATCGACCCGGCGGTCGAAGTGCGCGCCACGGCAGGCCAGATTGACGACCTCATGAACGAAGCGCGCCGTCGCATCGAGCGCAACGAGCGGGTCCTGGTGACCACGCTCACCAAGCGCATGGCCGAAGACCTCACCGACTATCTGGTCGAAAACGGCTTCAAGGTGCGCTACCTGCACAGCGAGATCGACACGCTCGAGCGCCTGCAGATCGTGCGCGAGCTGCGGCTGGGCGAGTTCGACATCCTGGTCGGCATCAACCTGCTGCGCGAGGGTATCGACATGCCCGAGGTCACGCTGGTCGCCATCCTCGACGCCGACAAAGAGGGCTTCCTGCGCGGTCAGACCAGTCTTATCCAGACGATCGGCCGGGCGGCGCGCAACATCCATGGCACGGTGATCATGTACGCCGACCGCGAAACGGCCGCGATGCGCTTTGCTCTCGACGAAACCGACCGCCGCCGGCGCCGTCAGATGGCCTACAATGAAGAGCACGGCATCACGCCGCGCAGCATCGTCAAGGCGGTCACCGACATCGCCCAGATGAGCTCCCAGCAGGCGGCGGTCCCCGGCAAGGGCCGGCAGCGGAGTCTGCGGGCGGCCGACGAAGGCGCCGCCATGCCGGCGGCCGACCTCGAGAAGCTCATCGCCGATCTCGAGGCCGAGATGTTCACGGCCGCCGACCAGCTCAAGTTCGAATACGCCGCCAAGCTGCGCGACGAGATCAGGGAGCTGTCGCGCGAGCTGGGGCGTCGCCGGGCGACCGTCGCCTGACGGCGCTCAGGCTCGCCTGGTCCGCCGACGGTGTGCGCCGACAAAAGGAGTGAGACCATGACCAGACTCGAGCGAGACGCCGCGGCGCTGTGCGAGCGCGCGGTCGCGCTCGGCGCGCGCGCCGCGCGGCCGTTGCCGGCGCTCGAGGTCGTGGTCGACCCGCGTGTCGTCCTCAAGTGCCGCGTGCCGCTGTGCGCCGGCTACGGGCGCAACCTCATGTGCCCGCCGTTCGCCCCCACCGGCGAGCAGTTCGCCGCCGCGCTGCGACGATACTCGCTGGCCCTCGTCGCCCAGCAGGGCATCCCGCTGACGGCAACCGACGTGCAGCGGCGCTACGACGGCAAGGGTATCGACGAGCTCCAGGCGAGCAAGGCCTACCAGGGTGCCCTCGCGGCCGGCCAGAACGACTTCGCCGCGGTTCTGGACGGCCTCGAACGCGAGGCGCTGAGCCTCGGTTATGTGTTCGCGGCCGCCTTCGGCGGCGGCGAGTGCCGGCTGTGCGAGACCTGCGTCGCCGCCGTCACGGGGGCATCGACCACCGCACCGTGCCGCAAGCCGTTCCGCGCGCGGCCGTCCATGGAGGCGGTGGGTATCGACGTGCTGGCCACCGCCGCCGCGGCCGGACTGCCGGTCCAGATGCCGGCCGGCGACGATCCCGTCTGGACCGGTCTGCTGCTGTTGGACTGACCACCGAAAGGAACCGCTTGAGCGACGCCATCGTCATCACCGGCGCCCGCGAACACAACCTCAAGAACGTCTCGCTCACCTTGCCGCGTGACCGCTTTATCGTCATCACCGGTCTCTCGGGCTCGGGCAAGTCGTCGCTGGCCTTCGACACCATCTACGCCGAAGGCCAGCGCCGCTATGTCGAGTGGCTTTTGCTTGTGGTTTCCGTAACCAGGCGTTAGCGCTCAAAACCCCCCGGTCGCTGGGTCGATGAGTGTAAACGCGATTTTTCGCCAACTATCGTAGACGTGTGGCGGCAAAACACGATGGCCGAGTACGCCAGCAACCCGAGAAAACCCACGGCAGCAATGCGTTCCAGACTGAGCCAAATCACGTAGACGTTGTATTGGGGACCGTGCCAACTCTGCGCCACGCCCGATTTAAGGTAGTTGATTAAAGCGATTGGGGTTCCAATAAGGAGCGTTGCATAACCGACCGCCAGGACTGCCTTCACGATAGAGTCCCGTTTTGTCGGAATGAAGTTCTAGTCGTGGAGAACGATGTTGAGAAGTGAACTGTGAACTTGAAACCCACTCCCGCCGTCATAATCAATGAAGCCTAACTTCCTGAACCTGTTCATGAAAAAGCTGACTCGCGAACGGGTTGTGCCCACCATCTCTGCGAGGGTCTCCTGACTGATCTTGGGGATTACAATCTCGGCTGCGCCTTCCTTGCCGAAATGAGCCAGCAATAGCAACATCCGGGCCAGTCTTTTTTCACTGGAATTGAAAAGCTGGTCAACCAAATCCTCTTCGTATCGGATGTTCTTAGTCAGCAAATATGCTACGAACATATCGGAAAACGCGTGTTCCCTGTGAAGCACTTCGATCATGGACTGTTTGCCAATTTTCATCACGGAGCAATCGGTCATTGCGGTTGCGGAGCACATGCGGAGAGGCTGCCCTTTAAGGCAACCTTCTCCGAAGAAATCGCCCTGGTTCAGAATCCCTATTGTGGCTTCCTTCCCGCTCTGCGACACAACGGTGAGTCTCACCTTACCTTTCTGTATATAAAAAACAGCATCGGACGAGTCGCCCTGAACAAAGATCGTCTGCTTTTTGGGAAACAACGCGATCTTTCTACCGCCGTTGATGGTCGAAAGGAATGTCTTGGGATCGAATTTGCTGAGTTTCTTGGCTGCTACCACAGGTGTCATGATTAGCCCCCCTTGTCAAGAGTTCCGACTGCCGAGACCCAGGCTCGACGAAGCACCGAGACATTACCCTGGTTATGTTCCGAGTTTTCGGAAAATCCTAATGTCACTGAGAGAGTCTTCTCCAAATGGACACCAGCCTGCAAATGACGAAGGTCACCAGCGTTCGTTCAACTGCTGAGAACTGGCGATTTCACTCAGAACCCCCAAACGGGGCCGGGTTGTGAGTGTAAACGCGATATTTCAAGAGTTACACGAACGCTGCGTGCATCCACCTTCACGCCCGGGCTCCCTCCGGGGGCCGAATGATGGTTCTAGCTTAAGTGATGGTCAATGCGAGTACGCTGCTGCTTCCACCGCTTGCGCAGCCAATGTCCCCGGAGTTGCCGCCCGGAGTCTGCACAAACACGTTAAAGTCTCCCGGACCAGAGATCAAACCAGTCGTAATTGGGACTTGCAACTTCTGACTGCTGACAACCGTGGTGCTCAGGGTCTGCCCGTTGATGACAACGACAGAAGACGAAACAAACTGGCTGCCCTTTACGGTGAGCACAGCACCCTGCTGCACCTGAGCAAAATCCATCGTGCTAGGTGAGAGTGAACCGATAAGCGGCTTGGGCCTCGAACTAGCACAAATCGGGTTCGATGTGCCGCAGCCTGCAAGGAAAAACAGAGCAAGCAGGGCGGGGAGGAACAGAACGGACTTGCGGGAAGGCATGGAGATGGTAGGCATGGGGATGCTCCTTTGTTAGGTCCAACCCCGGCATTGCTAAAAAGTTTCGGTATTAGTTCCGCTAGCAGCAAGACTGAAAGGTTCCTCCACAGCCTCCATCCAAACCGAGACTTGGAGAGCCTAGCGAGAGACGTAGATGAAATCGGCGATCCCGCCTGAACGCTGTTGTTTAACAGTTCTCGCAAGCGTGCGCTGTTTGTTCGCCCCGATTGGGGGTTTTGAGCGTTATTGCGATATTTCGCCAATTGAGAAAAC
>PLTW01000053.1:1555-7212 GCA_003164655.1 Actinomycetota bacterium | reverse complement strand
CAGAACGGTGGAGAGCCGTTCGACTCCGCCGGCAAGCCGACATTCACCACCGTCGGCATGGTCAATGGCGTCAAGCAGTACGTCGACCTCCTCGGCAAGTACAAGGTCGTGAACCCGTCAGACGTTCAGTACAAGAACGGCCCCGAGGCCCCGGGTGACTTCGCCGCGGGCAAGGCCGCGATGCTCATGAGCCAGAACAACGCCGACAACACGCTGCAGGCCGACGGCATGAAGTCCAGCCAGTACGGCGTTGTGGCGATCCCGGCTCCCAGCCCGCTGCCCGCGGGTGGCAAGGACATCGCCAGCTTCGTGGCCGGCATCAACATCTCGATCTTCCAGAACTCAAAGAACAAGGCCGCGGCGCTGCAGTTCGTCAAGTTCATGACGAGCCCGGCTGAGCAGGCGATCCTCGACAAGCCGTATACGGCGCTGCCGGTGGTCAAGGGCGGCACGGTGAACTTCACCGATAACAAGGCTGAGGCCGCTACGTTTGCGCACGTCCTGGCCACCAAGTCTCAGCCGCTCCCGCTCGTCGCCGCGGAATCCGACTACGAGACCAATGTCGGCAACGCCGTCAACGCCCTGCTCGCCCAGGCAGCCACCGGCAAGACCGTTACCTCCAGCGACATCAAGGCTGCGCTGCTGGACGCCCAGGACAAGATGGCCGCCTCCGGTAGCTGAACCATCACCATGGATGCCGCACCCGGCCGGCTGCCGCCTCGCGAGGCCGGGAGCGGCACCCCGGCAAAGAAAGTCCGGTGCCCGTGACGACGACCACTCCCACCGGTCAGCCCGCCGGCGCGCCGCCGTCGGCGCGCCGGCGGCGACCGTTCTGGAACCGCGCGACGCCCTACCTGCTCGTCCTGCCCGCGATCGTGTTCGAGCTGCTGATCCACATCGTCCCGATGCTCGTCGGCATCTGGATGAGCTTCATCAGGCTCACCGAGTTCTATATTCGCAACTGGTCCCAGGCGCCGTCCGCGGGGCTGCGCAACTACAGGCTCGCCGTGAGCTTCTCCACCCCGATCGGGCGCGACCTGCTGCACTCCTTCACGATCACCTGCCTGTACACGCTGATCGTCGTCGGGCTCGCGTGGCTGTTCGGCATGTCCGCGGCGGCCGTCCTGCAGCAGAGCTTCCGCGGGCGCGGCACCTTGCGCACGCTGTTCCTGGTGCCGTACGCGCTGCCGATCTACGCCGGCATCATCACCTGGAGCTTCATGCTGCAGCGAGACAACGGCCTGGTGAACCACGTGCTGGTCAANNTGATGATCATGGCGGGGATGCAGTCCATTCCCGACGAGGTCTACGAAGCCGCGGCCATGGACGGCGCGAACGTCTGGAAACAGCTGCGGTACATCACCCTGGGCATGCTGCGGCCGGTCAACGTCGTGCTCGTGCTGATGCTGTTCCTGTGGACCTTCAACGACTTCAACACGCCCTTCGTCCTGTTCGGGCCCACGCCACCGCGGGCTGCGGACCTGATCTCGATCCACATTTACGACAACTCGTTCGTCAACTGGAACTTCGGCCTCGGTTCGGCCATGTCGGTGCTGCTGCTGCTGTTCCTGCTGGTGGTCACCGGCGCCTATCTGCTCCTCACACGCCCAAGGAGCCATAGTGTATGAGCCCCGCTCGTTTCGCGCGTTCCGCGTCGTCGTCGTGGTCGGTCTCGGCCTGTTCACGGTCGTCCCGCTCTACGTCATGGTCACCTCGGCGGTAAAGCCGCTGCGCGACGTGCAGGGCGCCTTCCACTGGTGGCCGACGCACCCGACCCTGCGCCCGTTCATCGACATCTGGAGCACCGTCCCGCTGGCGCGCTACTTCGTCAACAGCCTGGTGGTGTGCGTCGTGTCGACGGCCCTGAGCGTGCTGATTGCGATCTTCGCGGCATACGCGGTGTCCCGCTACCGCTTCGTGGGTCGCGGACCCTTCCTGGTCACGGTGCTCTCGACCCAGATGTTCCCGGGCATCCTGTTTCTGCTGCCCCTGTTCCTCATCTTCGTCAACATCGACAAGCAGCTCGGCTTCACGTTCCTGTACCAGACCCGGCTCGGCCTGATCATCACCTACCTGACGTTCTCACTGCCGTTCTCGATCTGGATGCTCGCCAGCTACCTCGACGGCATCCCACGCGACCTCGACGACGCCGCCCGGGTGGACGGCTGCCGGGCGCTGGGCGCGCTGTTCCGGGTGGTGCTGCCGGCGGCGCGGCCGGGCGTGATCGCCGTCGCGGTCTACGCCTTCATGACCTCGTGGGGCGAGATCCTCTTCGCCTCGCAGATGACCAACGACTCCACCAAGACGCTGGCCATCGGGCTGCAGAACTACGCCACCCAGATCAACGTGTACTGGAACCAGATCATGGCCGCCTCGATCGTGGTCAGCGTGCCGATCGTCATCGGCTTCCTGCTGCTGCAGAAGTATCTGGTCGCGGGCCTGACCTCCGGCGCCGTGAAGTAGTCGGAGAGCCGGAGGACCGCAGATTCACCGCCGCTTCGCCAAGGTCGACCGGGCCGGCACGCCGGTCAGCTGGCTCGGCGCCAACTTCTGGTCGCGCGCCGGCGGCCCGCTGATGTGGAGCCGCTACGACGCCGCCGTCGTGCGCGCCGAGCTCGCCGTGCTGCGCGATCACGGGCTGACGATGACCAGATCGTTCTTCTACTGGCCGGACTTCATGCCGACACCGACCACGGTAGACGATGTCCTGTGCGAGCGCTTCGCCGACTTTCTCCAAGCCCACCGTGAGACCGGCATGACGACCGTCCCGACGTTCATCGTCGGTCACATGTCGGGCGAGAACTGGGACCCGGCCTGGCGGGCCGGCCGCAATCTGTACTCGGACGTGTGGTTCGTGGGCCGGCAGGCCTGGTACATCAAGACGCTCACCGCGCGGTTCGCCCGCGACCCCGCGATCGCGGGCTGGTTGATCAGCAACGAGATGCCGCTCTACGGCGGCGAGGCGAGCCGCGCCGAGGTCGGCGCGTGGGCCGAGCTCATGGTCAACGCCGTCCGCGCGGGCGGCGGGCGCCAGCCGGTCTCGATCGGCGATGGCGCGTGGGGCATCGAGACGACCGGGCACGACAACGGCTACTCGGTCGTCGAGCTCGGCGCGTTCGTCGACTTCAGCGGTCCGCACGTGTACCGGATGGAATCGGACGCCGTCCGCCAGCACCTCAAGGCCGCTTTCATCTGCGAGCTCGCCGCAGTCGGCGGCCGCCCCGTCGTGATGGAGGAGTTCGGGCTGTCGAGCGACTTCGTCTCACCCGGCAGCGCAGGCCACTACTACCGCCAACTGCTGCACAACACGTTGCTCGCGGGCGCGACGGGCTGGATCGCCTGGAACAACACCGACTACGACACGCTGCTCGGCCAGCGCCCGTACAGCCACCATCCATTCGAGATGCACTTCGGCGTAACGACGAGCACAGGCGAGGCCAAACCGCCCCTGCGCGAGCTCGCCGCATTCGCCCAGACCCTCACCGACATCGACGTTCTGCGCTGTGAGCGCCGCGACACCCGTGCCGCCCTCGTCGTGCCGTCCCACCTCGCGGCCGACTACCCGTTCACCAACGACGTAGAGCGGGCCGTGATCGTCAAGAACACCGAGCAGGCCTACATCGCGGCGCGCGAAGCGGACCTGGCCGTCGGCGTCGTGCGGGAGGCGGAAGACGGCGGCCTGCCGAGCGGCTACGACCTGTACCTCCTGCCCAGCGTCAAGCAGCTCACCGGCCCGTCATGGGCGCAGGTCCCCGAGCTGGCCCGCGCCGGGGCGACGGTGTACGCCTCGTACTGCGCCGGGGAGTCCGGGAACCAGCGCGGACCGTGGTGGATCTACACCGAGGAGATCTTCGGGGTTCAGCGCGAGCTCGTGTACGGGCTCAACGACCCGATCGTCGACGATGTCGTCGAGATCACCTTCAGCGCCGACCTCGGATCCCTGCGCGCCGGCGACGCGCTGCGGTTGATGGCGGCCGGCAACGCCGAGGCCCGCGCCTACCTGCCCGTCGTGGCCACGGACGGCGTCGTCGTCGCCACCGACCAGCACGGCCACCCGGCGATCGTGGTCAAGTCGCACGGTCAGGGGCGGACCGTGCTGTGCACGTACCCGCTCGAGTACCTCGCCGCGGCCCAGGGCCGGGTGAACCCCGAGGACACGTACCGGCTCTACGACGCGCTGGCGGTCCTCGCCGGGGTCGAGCGTCCGGTCAGGGTCGCCGACCCGAAAGTCTTCGTGGACAGCCTGGTGCACGATGACGGGCGCGAGTTCGTCTTTTTCGTCAGCCAGCACAGCGAGCCGGTCACCGTGACGCCGTCGGTCACGTCGGGTAGCCTCGAGACGCTCGCCGGCGCGCCGCTCCACCGCGTTGCCATCGACCCATACGGCGTCGCTGTCCTGCGCCGGGTGTGAGAGGGACGCGCCTCAGGTGAGCTGGGCGGCCGCGTCGATCGACGGCAGCGTGTTCGTGCGGGCGAGCTCGCGGTACCAGAACGCCGAATCCTTCCAGATCCGCGCGAGGGTGTCGTAGTCGACCCGGACGATGCCGAACCGGCGTTCGTACCCGTAGCCCCACTCAAAGTTGTCCATGAGCGACCACACGAAGTACCCGCGCACGTCCGCTCCGCCGTCGAGTGCGGCGCCGACGGCCTCAATGTGGTCGTGCACGTAGGCCACGCGTCGCTCGTCGTGCACGCGGCCGTCCGCCGCAACGTCGTCGCCGAACGCCGCACCGTTCTCGGTGATCATCAGCGGCTGGTCCGGGTACGTCGCGTGCAGCGAGAGGAGCAGCTCCGTCAGGCCCGCCGGCTCGATGTTCCAGCCCATCGCCGTGTACGGCCCGGGCTGCTGGACGAACTCGATATCGTCGACCCCGACCCACGGCGACGCCGCGGAGTCCCCGTGGCCGTCGGCCAGCACGCGCTCGCCTTCCCCGGAGAAGTGCCGCACGCGCATCGGCGCGTAGTAGTTCACGCCGAGGATGTCGAGTGGCACGTTGATCGCCGCGAGATCGCCGTCGCGCACAAAGGACCAGTCGGTGACGTGCGCAGCGCCCGCCAGCAGGTCGGCCGGGTAGGCGCCGTCGAGCAGCGGGCCGAGGAACGCGCGGTTGCCCAGCGCGTCGATCCGCCGGACGGCGTCTGCGTCGGCGGCCGACGACGGGTCGTCTGGACGGATCACGTGCAGGTTGAGCGTGATCGACAGCTTCGCCTCGTCGCCCAGCACCCCGCGGATCGCCCGGCCGGCCAGGCCGTGCGCCAGGTTGAGGTGGTGCACCGCCGCGAGCGCGGCGGCGCCGTCGGTGCGTCCCGGCGCGTGCACGCCCGAGGCATAGCCCAGGTACGCCGAGCACCAGGGCTCGTTCAGCGTGGTCCATACCGCGACGCGTGCCCCGAGCTCGCGCGCCATGCGCTCGGCGTACTCGGCAAACCGGTAGGCCGTCTCGCGGTTCGCCCAGCCGCCGGCGTCCTCGAGCTCTTGCGGCAGGTCCCAATGGTAAAGCGTGGCCACGGGCTCGATGCCCGCCTGGATCAGCGCGTCGACCAGCGCGGAGTAGAACGCGATGCCTGCGGGGTTGAACTCCCCCGAGCCGCCCGGCTGCACCCGCGGCCACGAGATCGAGAACCGGTAGGCGCCGAGGCCCAGATTCTTCAGGAGG
>PLTW01000053.1:0-1493 GCA_003164655.1 Actinomycetota bacterium | reverse complement strand
GCCCAGACGATCGCGCCTGGGAGCTCATCACTGCCCGCCGTCGTAGATGCCCAGGCCGCTCTCGACGTCGAAGAAGTGCAGGGCGCGGGTGTCCACGGCGACGTCGATGGTCTCGCCTACGGCCACCTTGGTGTGGGCGTTGAAGCGGCCCACCATGCGCGAGGTGGTGCTCTGGTTTTTGGCGTGCGCCTCGTACTGGTGGGTCGTGCCGACGTCTTCGGCCAGCTCCCTGGTGTCCTGGGTGAGCACGGGCGGCGCCTCGATGGCAAAGTGGGCGATGATCTCGGAGCCCAGCGCCTCGCGCAGCATCAGCGTGCCGCGCAGGCGCTGGTCGCTGGGTATCTGGACGGCCAGGGCGGCGTCTTCGAGGTCTTCGGGGCGCACGCCCAGCACCACGGCCCGGCCGACGTAGCCGCGCAGCGCCGGGTGCGCCTCGAGCGCCTCGGGCGCCAAGGTCAGGCGCTGCTGGCCGATGGTCATCGCCAGGCCCTCGGGGCCGTCCTGCACGGTGGCCTCCATCATGTTCATGGTGGGACTGCCGATGAAGCCGCCGACGAAGAGATTGACGGGGTGGTCGTAGAGCTCCTGGGGCGGGGCGACCTGCTGCAGCTCGCCCTTGCGCATGACCGCGACGCGGTCGCCCATGGTCATCGCTTCGATCTGGTCGTGGGTGACATAGACGGTGGTCACGCCGAGCTCGTCCTGTAAGCTGCTGACCTCGGCCCGCATCTCGACACGCAGCTGGGCGTCTAAGTTGGACAGCGGCTCGTCCATGAGAAAGGCCTGGGGCTCGCGCACGATGGCGCGGCCCATGGCGACCCGCTGACGCTGACCGCCCGACAGGGCCCGCGGTTTGCGGTCCAGCAGGCTCTCCAGGCCCAGCACCTGAGCGGCGTGACGCACGCGCTTGTCGATCTCGTCTTTGGCCACCTTGCGCACCCGCAAACCGAAGGCGATGTTGTCGTAGACATTGAGGTGCGGGTAGAGCGCGTAGTTCTGGAAGACCATGGCGATGTCGCGGTCGCGCGGCGCCATGTCGTTGACGATCTTCTCGCCGATAGCCACCGTGCCGGCGCTGACGGTCTCCAGGCCGGCGAGCATGCGCAAGGCGGTGCTCTTGCCGCAGCCCGAAGGCCCGACCAGCACGACGAACTCGCCGTCGGCGATCGCCAGGTCCATGTCCGACACGGCCTGCGTGCCGTCGGCGTAGACCTTGGTGACCCCGGTGAAGGTCACTGCAGCCACGAGTGTCGCCCCCTGTCGTTTACGTGAAGAAGATGGAAACAGAGCGGTCGCCGAGCCTCTGCGGCCCGGCTCGATCCTGTTCGCGGGTGAACCTGCCCGCATATTAGCACCCGGCTCACCAGGACTACCGTTTGTCCGCGGTGCGGTCATGAAGATACGGACCGCGATTGCGAGAGCTGCTGGACTGAAACGCCGTGCCCGCTGACTGCGAGCCGGTATGGCCCCCGTCACAGGCTCAGGCGTCGGCC
>PLTW01000129.1 GCA_003164655.1 Actinomycetota bacterium | reverse complement strand
AGCCGCCGAAGGCGACGGCGGCGTGGCCGCTGGGCAGGCCGCCGCGCAGGGGCGTGCCACGCCCGGTGACGGCCTTCACGGCGATCACCACGACCAGGAGCAAGAAGACGGTGATCGCGGCCACGTCGATCGGCGTCTGGCGCACCTTGGTCAGGACCGTGTAGGGCACGCCGGTGACCCTGTCGTAGAACACCAGGTAGGCGACGGCCAGCGCGTTGAGCGTGGCCACGAGCACCGCTCCGGCGGCGATGTCCTTGGCGAGCTTGGCGCGCGGGTCGTAGCGCGACGTGAAGATGTCGATCGCATACTCAAGAGCGGTGTTCAGCATCTCGGTGATGAACACGAACGAGATCGCCACGAACAGCGCCACGATGCTCAGGGGGCCGAGACTGAAGAAGAAGGCAGCGACCAGCACGAAGATCGCGAGGCCCACTTCGATCTTCATGTTCCGCTGCGTGCGGACGACATGAATGATCCCCTCGAAGGCGTAGTTGAAGCTCTGCACCAGCGAGCTGCGGCTGCCGTCAGTCTTGGCCAAGCAGGCGCTCCCAGCTCGCGTCGGCGAGATGGCGCGCCTGGCGCAGGGCCATCTCTCCGGCGTCGGTCTCGTGGTCGTAGCCGAGCACGTGCAGCGTGCCGTGCACGAGCAGCAGGGCGATCTCGCCGGCCAGCGGCGTGCCGGCCGCCCGCGCCTGGGCCGCGGCGCGCAGCGGGCACACGACGACATCGCCGAGCAGGCGCGGCACGGCGCTCGCCGACTCGTCGCCGGCGCCGCGGCTCTTGTCGCCGGGGCTCCCGGCGCGGGGGCTCTCTTCGCGGGGGCTCTCTTCGCGGGGGCCGGTGTCGCGGGGGTTCTCGTCGCCGTCCTCGAGCGGGAACGCCAGCACGTCGGTGACCTCGTCGTGACCCAGGTACTCGCGGTTGAGCGCCCGCATGCGGCGCGCGCCGACGAACCGCACGCCCAGCTCTCCCGACGTCACGCCCTCGCCGCCGAGCACGCCGGCGACGAGCACAGCGACCGCCGCGGGGTCGACCGTCAGGCGCGTCAGATTGACGACCTCGACGCTGAGCGCGCTCACCGCCGGCCGCCGGGGTCGCGCCGGCTCTCGGCGCGCTCGCCGTACTCCTTGTAGGCGGCCACGATGCGCTGCACGAGCTTGTGGCGCACGACGTCGCGCTGATCGAAGGTCACAAACGAGATGTCGGGGATCTCGCCGAGGACCTCCGGCACGAGGGCGAGACCCGACTGGCGGCCGCGCGGCAGGTCGATCTGCGTGACGTCGCCGGTGACGACCATGAGCGAGCCGAAGCCCAGCCGCGTGAGGAACATCTTGATCTGTTCGGGCGTCGTGTTCTGCGCCTCGTCTAAGATGATGAAGGAGTCGTTCAACGTGCGGCCGCGCATGTAGGCCAGCGGCGCGATCTCGATCTCGCCCTTCTCGACGAGGGCGGCCAGCTTGTCGCCGCTCATCATGTCGTAGAGCGCGTCGAACAGCGGCCTGAAGTAGGGGTCGACCTTCTCTGAGACGGTGCCCGGCAAAAAGCCCAGGCTCTCCCCCGCCTCGACCGCCGGCCGCGTGAGGATGATGCGCCCCACGCGCTTGTTCGAGAAGGCTTCGACGGCGGCAGCTACCGCCAGGTAGGTCTTGCCGGTCCCGGCCGGACCGATCCCGAAGGTGATCGTGTTGGCGCGGATGGCGTCGACGTACTGCTTCTGGTGGGTCGTGCGCGGCCCGATCTGGCGCCCGCGATGGCTCCAGACGATGTCGCCGTAGACCTCGGACGGCTTGCCGTTCTCGCTGAGCGCGATGTGCACGAGCGACTCGACGGCGGCCGCGTCGATCGGCCGCCCGGCGCGGATCACGAGCAGCAGCTCGCCGACCACGGCGGTCGCCTGCTCCACGCCGGCCTCGTCGCCGGAGAGCCGCAGTTGATCGCCGCGCAGGGCCACCTGGCAGCGCAGCTCGCGTTCGAGCACCCTGAGATTGGCGTCGTGCTCGCCCGCCAGGGCGAGGGCCTCGGCGTTGTCGCCAAGCTGGATCGTGGTCTGCGTCATGGTCTCCTCGCGGCCGCGCCGGCCGACGCTGCTGCCCGGCGCCATCAGCCGCCCAGGCGACTGCGCACCAGCCGGTTCACCTGGCCGCCGTCTGCGCGGCCCGCCACCTTCTTCATGACCGCGCCCATCACCTTGCCCATGTCGCGGGGCGTGGCGGCGCCCGTCTCGGCGATCGTCTCGTCGACGATCGCCGCCAGTTCGTCGTCGCCGAGCTCCGCCGGCAGGTAGACGACGATGAGCTCCTCTTCGTAGCGCTCCCGGGCGGCGAGCTCGTCGCGGCCGGCGCCAGCGTAGATCTCGGCCGCCTCGAGGCGGCGCTTGCGCTCGCGCTTCAAGACGACGATCTCCTCGGCTTCGTCGGGCGTCTTGCCGGCGTCGATGCGTTCTTTCTTGAGGGCCGCGGTCAGCAGTCGCAACGCCTGGGTGCGCTGCTTGTCGCCGGCCTTCAGGGCCACCACGGTGTCGGCCTTGATGCGCTCCTCGAGCGCGCCCGCTACGCGGATCATGCCAGCCGTCCTTTCACGCCGTCTCTGTAGAGGGCCTCGGCCACTGCGCCGACCATGCGGCCGCGAGCGCCCGCGCCCTTCAGGTAGTAGCGCACGTAGGTCGAACTGTACCCCCTCCATACACCGTCGCGATACTCCTCGAGCAGAACCCGGGCCGGAGCGTTGAGCGAGGCGGCGGCGGCCGCGCTGCGCGCGGCCGCCGCCGCCTCGCGCGCCAGCCGCGCCCTTGCTTTGACCGTGGCGGCCGGCGCCGGCGCCAGGGCCGCCGCCTGAGTGCCGGCCCGCGGCGAGTACGAAAAGACGTGTACGCGGCCGAACAGACCGGCGCCCGGCCCGATGGCGGAAAGCGAGCGGGCAAAAGCCGTGTCGTCTTCGGTCGGGAACCCCACGATCAGATCGGTCGACAGGGCCAGACCGGGCAGCCGCCGACGAGCGCCGGCGACGATCTCCTGGTACTGCCGCCACGTGTACGGGCGGCCCATGGCCGCCAGCACGCCGTCGTCTGCCGACTGCAGCGGCACGTGCAGATGACGGGCCACGAGCGGGTCGGCGAGCGCCTCGATCAGCTCCGCCGTGAGGTGGCGGGGCTCGATCGACGACAGACGCAGACGGGCAAGGCCGGGCAGCCGCGTGAGCCGCCCGACGAGAGCCGCCAGACCGCCGCCGGCCGGATCGCGATAGGCGCCCACGTCGATGCCGGAAAGCACGATCTCACCGCAGCCGGCCGCGACGGCCGCCCGCGCGCGCTCGA
>PLTW01000196.1 GCA_003164655.1 Actinomycetota bacterium | reverse complement strand
GCGGACAGGCAGCCCTCGAGCGCAGCGTCAAGGTCGGCGCGCATCGCGGTGCAGGCAGACAGATAGTCGGGCCCGCCGGGCTCCGTTTGTTCCTCGGTACAGACGCCGGTGATTCCCTCGAGGTCGATGCTGATGAAGACCTTCACCTGTCTCCCTCTGTGATCGGCACGGGGCACTGCTTCCCGGTCGGCCGGGACCGCTCAATGACTCGTCGCACTCTTTCTGTCAGGTCGTCTCTTCGACTGCCACACGGCGACGCCTGAGCACCACGATCACAACGACAACGACTACGACGACGCCCACGACGACACCGATGATGAGCACCGCCTTCGAGTGGGACGCGCCGCCCGTCGCAGCGCTCGCGGGATGCACGCTCATGTAGCTGGCCATCACAGGCGGCGTGAAGAAGACACCGCCTCCCTTGGTCGGCGTGTTGACCCAACCGGTCCAGGCGGCGTAGTTGTAGGCCTCGACCTCTTTGGGATAGACGGTCGGGATGTAGGGCGACTGCTGGTAGATGATCTGCTGCATCTTGTCGACGATCGCCTTGCGCGCCGTCGGGTCGATCGTCGTCTCCTGTTCGAGGAACAGCTTGTCGTACTGCGGGTTGGACCAGGCGCAGTCGCTCCAGGCGTTGATCTGAGCGGTAGTGAAGACGCCCAGGGTAAAGTCGGGGTCAGGGTCGAGGCCCCAGCCCCAGAGGAACATGTCGTAGTTGGGCTTGAAGGCCCCGTTGCTTGTGGCGTAGACGCCGTCCTCGAGGGTGCCGTCGTCGACCACCGAGAGCACGATCCTGAGACCGAGCGAGTCGAACCAGCCGGCGATCAGCTTGCCGGCCGACTGGCTCGAGTCAGACTGCGAACGCGTCCAGAGGCGCAGCACGATCGGCTTGCCCTGCTTGTTCACCCGCACGCCGTTCTTGAGGGGGTAGCCCGCGGCGGTCAACATCTGGCCGGCCTTGGCCAGGTTGAACGTGTACATCTGGTCGGCGGGCGGCTGCCAGTGCCAGTCCGGGTCGGTGAAACAGTTCGAGACCACCACCGAGGTGGCCGGTTGAGCCAGGCCGCCGTAGGCGATCTGCACGATCTTGTCGTGGTCGACCGCGTACTGCAGAGCCTGGCGGAAGTGCCAGTCCTTGAGGACCGGGTTGCCCAGCGAGGGACCCGTGTAGCAGTTGAAGGAGAGCTCGTCGAGCTCGGGGTCGACGTAGGCGAGCGGCTTGTAGGTCGGGTCGCTCTGGAGCTGGCGGTATTCGGCGGGCAGCACGCCCCAGACGGCTTGGAGAGTGCTGGTCTTTAAGTCCTGGGTCATCGTGTCGGCGTTCTGGTAGTAGACGAAATCGACCTCGTCGATCTTGGGCGCGCCACCCCAGTAGCCCTTGTTGGCCGTCATGATAGCGTAGCTGTCCTTCTTGTACTGAGTGAGCTGGAAGGGACCGCTGCCGACGATCGGCGTGTTGTTCTGGTAGCTCGTCCCCGCGGCCTTGCCCGAGACAGCTCCCCAGATGTGCTGGGGCACGATGTATACGAACATGTTGAGCATGTTCGCCTTGGGCTTCGTGCAGGTGAAGACGACCGTGTTGTCGTTGGGAGCAGTCACGCTCTTGATGAGGCTCGTGTAGATCGTGTAGCTGGAGAGCTGATTCTTGATGATGTAGTTGTAGGTGAAGGCGACGTCGTGGGCAGTGAGCGGCACGCCGTCCTGCCACTTGACGCCCGACCGAATGTGGAACGTCCAGACCTTGCCGCCGCCGGACACGGTCCAGCTATCGGCGAGCCCCGTCGCCGCGGCGCCCTGCGAATGTCCCCACGTGCCGGCATCGAAACCGACCATGAGGTCGTAGTTGAGCCCCCAGATCTCTTCGCAGGATGTCATCTGGCCGACGAAGGGGTTCAGGTTGTCGGGAATGTCGGTCATCCCGACTTTGAGGACCACTTTGCCGGCGGGCGCCGGGCTGCTGCTCGTGGCAAGTGCTCCGGCCAGACCCCAGATGAGGCCGGTCACCAGGAGCGCAGCCGCAGCGACGGCGGCTCGGCGCGTGACAGCGCAGCTTGGTCCTCGCATGGTCTCCCCTCTCTCGTCGGGATCGTTGTGGTGCAGTCACCGGCCAGGTCGCCACCGCGCAGGCGCACATGACCGGACCCCATTCATCGATTCGATTCCCATCTTAATCTCTTGGCCATCGCCGGCCTAGAACACCGGGGTGGTCGGCAAGCGACAAGCCTTGCCCGGCGCGCATGACGCGCGCGCTCAGGGGCTGCTGGGTCAAGCTGCAGAAGACCGTCAAGCTGCGCCGCCGCGCAGCGGGGAGCGCGGCCCGGGAGCAGGAGCCGCGCAGCTGAGTCATTTGCCGCTGAACACCATGATGCTGCCGGTGTAGCAGCACAGCCACACGCTCTGCGTGGGCGTGTCGTAGGTGATGCCGATCGGCCGGGCGTTGGTGCTCAAGGTCTGGATCACCTTCATGTCCCTGGTGCGGACGGCGGTCATCGTGTTGGAGTCGTAGTTGACGACGTACAGCGTCCTGCCGTCGGTGGCCATCGCCATGCTGCGGGGCTGCTGCCCCGTGGCGACCTTGTCGACGACGTGGTCGCTGCGCAGGTCGATCTTGGCGACGTGGCCCTCTCCGTTGAGCGTCGCATACAGGTACCTGCCGCTGGGGCTCATCACCACGTGGCGCGGTCCGGAGCCGACGCCGGTGATCCAGCTCACGTGGAACGTGGTGAGGTCGACCTTGGCGATGTTGTAGCTTCCCATCACCGCCACGTAGGCCGTCTTGGAGTCCGGCGACACGGCGATGCCGCGCGGGTAGGGCCCCAGGTAGAGCTCCTTGATCTGTCTGCCCTTCTTGACGTCGATCACGCTGAGGCTGTACGAGTCCCAGTTGCTCACCAGGACGTATTTCTGGTCGGGGGTGACCGCGAGATACTTGGGCACGGAACCGACCTTGATGACCTCGTCGATCGTGAGGTCGCTGAGGCGCACGCGGTAGACGAAACTCTTGTCGAAGCCCGAGCCGGGGCTGCCGACATCGTGGCCCTCGTGGTAGAAGCCGGGGCCGTACATGGAGTACTGCGAGACGTACATGAAGCGGTGATCGGGCGTCTCGGCCGCCTCCACTGGCGCACCTTGCACGCTCGCGGTCGCGCCCTTGTAGCCGTAGTCCGCGAGCACCACGCTGTCCGGGATGGTCTTCACCAGCGTGAACGTCCCGGTGTCGTACACCGTGATCGTGTGCTTGTACATCATGTTCTGGGCGAAGACGTAGCCCGTGCCGGTGGAGACCACCGACTTCGGCGAGATGCTCGCGCTCACGATGACCTTTCGCAGGTGCAGTGTGAGCTGGTCCGAGGGCGGACCGGTCCAGGCCGCGGCGGCCTGGGCGCTGGTGGTCGGGAGCGGTCTGAGAGAAGCAGACGAGGACGCCGTCGTCTGCCCACTCGACCGGGTCGTCGACTTGCCGTCGGTGGCGGCGGCGGACGACGCAGAGGAGCCGCCGCGGCGCGAGAGCGCGAAGACCGCGGCCACGATGAGCGCGATCACCACGACGCAGACCAGGAGAGCGACGAGTCGCCGCCGGCGATAGACACCCGCCTTGCGTCGGCGGTTCGGGCGGTCGATGCGACTGCTCATGCGGGGCAGCTTATCAGCCCGGCGCGGCCTGCAGGCGGCGCAGCGCCTCCTGCAAGCGTCGCCCGTACGCAGGCCAAGAAGGACTCGCGGCAAAAGGCGCGCCTGCGTCCGGCGTCTTCCAGTCGGCTCAGGCGGCCACAGGCGCCCGCCGCCGCCACTCAAGCAGGGCGGCCGTCAGCAGGCCGACGACCAGGCCCACGAGCAGGCCGACCGCCGTGTTCAGCGAGAGCCCGCTGGGCTCGGGGCTCGCGGGTGCAGCGGCCGGCGCGAGCACGGCGGGCGCCTCGACGCCGCGCGCCACGAGCAGGCCCAAGGTGGCAAAGCGCCTGTCGGACAGCAGCGTCTGCATCTCGTCGGCGTCGCCGGGCGCGGTACTCAGATAGGGCGCGCTTGCCATGGCCTTGGTGGCCGCCGTGCCGCCGCCGGCGGCGATGGCGTCGAGCGCCCGCTGGGCGGCGTCGTTGCGCGCCGTGAGGATCGCCAGGCGACTGCTGTCGGCCGCCACCTGAGTGGTCAGCAGCGCGATCTTGCCGGTGTTGTAGGACCCGAGACGGTCGACGATGACGCCGGCGATGGCGTTGGCGGCGGCGGCGGCGCGCCCCGGGTCGATGTCGTGGACGCCGATGGTGACGATGTTGATCGGTTCGGTGGCGGCCTTGGTCGCCGGCGGTGGGGCAACGACCGAGACGCCGGCGCGCAGCCGGCCGGCGGTCTCGCCGCGGCCGATCTGCCGGGCGACCTGGACCAGTGTGGCTTGCGCCGTGCCAAGCTGCACGGCGGCGCGGGGATCGGTGTTTACGGCCGAGATGGAGTTGGCGTTGGCGTCGGTGGGCTGCCCCATATAGACGGAGCTCGTCGCCAGATAGGTCTTGTGGTGCGTCACAGTCACAGCGGCGCCGACGACGGCGCCCAGGGCTGCCAGCAAGACGATGACCCACCACCAGTGGGCAAGACCGCGGAGGTACTCTCCGAGATCGATGTCGTAACGGTCGTCTGTGGTCACGCTGGCCTTCCGTTGGCGCCGGCTCGAGCGGCGTTGGTCTCGGACCTGGCGGCTTGCTCATACCCCGCTGAGCGCCGGCAGCAGGCGGGGCCTGGATCAGTGAATCGCCGCCGGAGCTTGATGCTCACCCAGGCAAGCGCGCGCGTCAAGCCGGTCTCCTGCTCGGGCGAACTGAGCACTCAGCCGTCATCGTGTTGGGCCGACCAGAGCGCAGGTGACCCTCTACTCTTTGCCGGACAGCATCCAGGCGCCCAGGAAGCACGCGATGCCGGCGATCCCTGCCGCCAAGCCGTGCTTTATGTGCTTGTGGGCAGAGCCGGCGAGGTGTCCGGGAAAGAAGCTGGGCAGCGAGCCGGCGGGAGTCACCCAGTAGTAGATGCCAAGCGCGATGAGCGCGACACCGACGATGATGAGAAGGACCATGAGTGATCTGCGCTGGTTCACGCCGTCTCCCTTGTTTGGCTTACTCCAATCTCCCTCGCGACCCTACTTAAGTCGTGCACGGGCTGCCAAGGGGTGAGTGGCGCGATCTGGCCGGCAGTGGCTCGAATCCTCTACGGCTTCACTTTCGTCTCCCAGCCGCGTCCTGCGCCCCCGGCATACCCGGTGCGGCGATCTCGCGAGCCTTCTTGCCGCCCCTGCCGGCCAACCACCAACCGACCAGCATACTCATCGCCGTACCGCCGCCCGTGACCACCCAGTAGGTCACCTTGGGCGTACCTGCCGGCACGAGGTAGAAGAAGAAGACGATGGCGAAGATCACGCCTGCCAGGGTCAGCAGGACACTCGCCCAGGCGCCGACCCTGCCGCCGGGCACCGTGTACGGCCGCGGCCTGTCGGGCTGCTTCTTGCGCAGCACGAGAAGCGCTGGGAACATCAGAAGATACGGGAACAGAAAGACGATCGAGCTGAGCGCAAAGATACTCCAGAAGACGCTTTCCTTGGTGGCGAAGAACGCGTAATTGACGATCGTCAGGGCGGTGGCCAACACGCCCATCAGGACGAAGGCGTAGTCGGGCGTGGTGAAGCGCCGGTTCACGTGGCCAAAGACACCGGGGGCTGAGCGGTCCAGTCCGGTCGAGGCCATGCTGTGATTCGAGCCGATCGACCAGGTCACCATATTGCCGATGAGACTGAACAGCAGCAGGACGATGAAGACGTCGAAAACCGTCGTCGCGGCGCCGCCCAGAACGGCATGGAACGAGAGCTTCATGGCGTCGGCCATTCCCGTGACGATCGAGAGGTTCTTCAGCGGAATGGCGGCCAGGATACCGAAGTTGCCGAGCAGTTGAGCGCCGACGATGATGGCGCCGGCAAACAGCAGCATGCGGGGGATGTCGCGGCGCGGGTGCTTCACGGCGCCGGCCGCCGAGCTCATCAGCTCGAAGCCCATGAAGTTGTAGATGATGATCGGCAGGAAGCTCCAGTTAGCGCCGAACGACGGTACCCATTGGCTGGGCGCGAACGAGTTGGCCGAGCCGTGGTGGATCACAAAAGCCACGCCAATGGCGCCGAGCATGACCAGCACCGCGACCTTCACCGCGGCACTGGCGCTGTTCACCCACTTGCTCAGCGACATCGGCAGGATGCCTATGCCGACCACCAGCCAGATGAGCGCAATGACGATGATCTCCGCCCAGGTGCGGCTCATCCCGCCCCAGAAGGCCGAGGCCAGCGTGCCGGCGAACACGACGAAGACCGCCGGCGCCCAGTAGGCGACGTTCACCCAGTACAGCCAGGCGGTGAACGTTCCCCAACGCTCGCCGTAGGCTTCGCGCACCCATACGTAGATACCGCCCTCTTCGGGCCAGCCGCTGCCCAGCTCGGCGGTCACCAGGCCGTAGGGCACAAAGAAGATGACCGCGAAGAGCACGAAGAGCGTGATGCTTTGCACGCCGAGCGCCGACGACGTGGCCACCGTGTCGAGCGTGATCATCGCCGACACGGCAAACAGCGTCATCGTGAAGATGCCCATCGTCTTGGGCTGGTCGGCAAGCGAGACGCCCGGCGCGCCGATCCTGCTGTCAAAAGCCATCATGGCCTCCGTTCGGGTAGTGCGACAAAGGGCGTTCAGCGCAGCAGCGCGGCGCCGATCTCCCGCAGGTCGGGATCCGCCGGGAGCTTCTCGATACCGATCAGGGCGAGAAGCAGGGCCTTCTGGAAGTGCTTGCGGTTCTCGGCCTCGTCGAGGACGATCGAGGCCGAGCCGTCGAGGATGGCGTCGGTCACCTCCTCGCCGCGGATGGCCGGCAGACAGTGCATGAACCTGGCTCCCGGCTTGCCGTGCTCCCACAGCGCCTCGTTGACCTGGTAAGGGCGAAGGATGCGGCGCAGCTCGTTCTTTTCGTCCTCGGGCTGCATCCACCACCAGCCGACGGTGAAGACGACGTCGGCCTGCGCAACGGCTGCGACCGGATCCTCGGTGAGGCTGAGGGTGGCGCCGCTCTGCGCGCAGTTGGCGCGCGCGAGCGCCTCCACCTCGGGGGTCATCTGTTCCTGCGGCGGTGCCGCCATCACCATGCTGCTGCCAAGACGCGTCATCGTCAGCGCCACCGAAGTACCCATGGCGTCGGCGCATTTGCCGACAAAGGCGCACGTCAGACCCTCGAGCGTGCCGCAGTGCTCAAGGATCGTGAAGGCGTCGGTCATGGACTGCACGGGGTGGTCGTAGTCGTCGGTGAGACCGTTGATCACCGGCACCGTGGCGTGCTCCACAAGCTCGGCGAGGGTGGCGTGAAAGGCGGTGCGCGCCATGATGGCATCAACGAGACGGCTGATCACGCGAGCTGTGTCGGCAACCGTCTCATGCCCGCCCAGGTGGATCTCTCCGGGGCGCAGACATTGGGCGTGACCGCCCAGCTCGGTCATGCCCGCTTCGAAGCTGATACGCGTGCGCGTGGAGGGATGCTCGAAAATCATCGCCAGACTGCGTCCCTCGAGAAACGGCGTGAGAGGCCGGCGCCGATACAGCGCCTTCAGGGCGGCGGCCAGATCGAGCAGACTCAGCAACTCTTCACGCGTGTAGTCCTGGTCGGTAAAGAAGTGGCGGCCGCGCAGAGCGGCAAGACCGGGCAGCGCGGCCGGCCTGGGGACTGCGACACTCATGACGGGCAAACCTCCTGGGTTTGCCGCCCGGCAAGCGGTCACGGGCGGCTGTTAAACGGTCGTGTAAGTCTTGCGCCTTGTTATATGACCGTTTAACTGCCATGTGTCAAGGGGTCGGATCCGACATGGGGCCGACACGAGGATGCTATCGATCGGACAGCGAGAGGTAGCAGCCCACCACCGTGCGCCAGGCGCGCCAGGCGCGCGCGTGATCGAATCCGTCCGGGTCGAGCGCGCGTTGGATACCGAGACCCTCGACGACGGCGATGCTGACGGCGGCCAGTGCCTCGGCCTCGGCGTCGTCGAGCTCGACCGGGGCGGTGCCCAGACAGTCGGCGTCGATCTTGCGATAGGCCCCGTATTCGCCGGCAAAGCGCGCACGCACATCCGGATCCTGCAGGGCGCGCGGCAGCAGCTCGAAGAGCATGCGGTTCACGCGATCGTTCGCCGATACCCTCTCCTGCCAGTCGAGGAACCGCTCAGTGCGCTCGGCGCCGGCGTACGCCGTCCTGATCTCTTCGACCAGACCCACGTCGGGATTCTGGAACAGGCTGTCGATGAGCGCCGCCACAAGGCCGGCTTTGCCACCGAAGTAGTAGGAGACGAGCGCCCGGTTGGCCCCGGACTCACGCTCGATGGCCGCCATCGTGAGATCCGCATAGCCGCGCTCGGCGACGATGGTTTGCGCGGCCTCCAGGATACGGCGCGCAGTCGGCGCGAGGTTCGCGAGGTCTACAGGTGTTGGCGCGCGTCTCATGTCGTCACGGTATCACGGTACGGTCGCACGGATATGCCGCTCGGCGGTCGGCCGGTTCTGCGCTGGCTTAGGGCTATCCCAATAGCGGGGTGCGGCTCTGCGTCTCCGATGCCCCGACGGCCTCAAAATCGTCGCCGCCGCGAGCGCCGCAACCCGACGTGCGCGAGCCACAGCCCGGTTTGGACGCCTCGGAGAAAGTGAGGCCGCCCGCCTCTGATGAGTACGGGCGGCTTCGGCAGTATTGAAGAAGGCTCAGGTCTCCTCGAGCAACGATGGTCCGGTCATGGTCGCCGACATCGCTCCATCTGTCGCTCGCGCAGCCTCGCCATCAATCTCCAGCAGATCACTGTCGCGCACGACACCCCTGGTGAGGTTGCGCTTCCCGATCAGCCAGAAGACCACGCCGGTGAGGATGAAGAACGCAAGCGTCCCCAAGGTGACGATCTCGAAGAACCCGCGAGAGACGCCCCAGGTGGACTCGATGTCGTAGCTCATGCCGAGCATCCTGTCGAGCAGGCCGGGCCACACCAAGGTGATCGCCGTGAGGACGATGATCGTCTCGGAGAGAATCACGCAGACCCAGAGGCCAACGGTGCCACCCGGTACGCGGAACGGGCGACGGCGGTTGGGATACTTGCGCCGCAGCGGGATCACCGAAGGGAGCATGAAAAAGTACATGAGCGCCGTCAGCGAAATGACGAGCGTTACCATGACGGTGAAGAAGCTCGCCAGACTGCCGCTCGTGAGCAGGAATACCAAGGCGACGAAGATCGACCCGATGATCGCCGACACGACGTTCATGATGACCGGCGTTCCGGTGCGCTTGGAGAACCTGCCGAGCCACATCGGCCCGGCCCCGTCGAGGCCGGCCACCGCCTGTACGCGGACAGCGCCCTGCAACCAGACGCCGCCGGCGCTGATCACGGTGAGCACAACAAGGACGCCGATGAGGTAGTTGAGCCCGGTCTGCGCCGCGCCGTGCAGCAAGCTGGCGACCGCGAAGTATGCCGCGGCGAAGCCGCTCACGTTGCCGATGTCCTTGAGGGGGATGACGAGCAGCACGCCGAGGATCAAGGAGCCCGTGATCAGACAGGCGACGATGCCGGAGCGCACGATCATCACGGGAACGTCGCGCTGGGCGTGCTTCATCTCCTCGGCAGCGCCGTTGGAGAGTTCGAAGCCCACGAAGAGGAACTGCAGAAGCCCGATGACCGCCAGGAAGCCGGTGACGCTGGGTTTCACCGAGGACAGGGTCACGGTGCCGGCCGGCTTCCCGTGACTGATCAGGAACGCGACGACCAGCGTCAGGAAGATGGCCAGCATGAGCAGGCGCACGATCGTGCCGATGATGCCGGTCCATTTGCCCCACTTGAGCTCGATGAGCGACAGGCCCACAATGGCCCACACGACGAGAATGCCGACGACGATCGACGGCAGCGTCCCCATCGGCTTCTTCAGGAAGAAGGTGTTGATCGTCGTGACGACTGCCGCGGCCAGCGTTCCGCCCATCCACACCGGGTTGCTCATCCAGTAGAAGACCGAGGTGAGCGCCCCCGCCAGGCGCCCAAAGGCCATGCGCGGCCAGACGTATGGGCCTCCTTCCACGGGGAAGGTGGAGCCGAGCTCCGCGACGATCATGCCGTAGGGCACCAGCCACACGATCAAGATGACGATGAGCCAGAAGAAGGTCTGTCCAGCGCCGTAGGCGGCGGTCACCGCGATCGTATCGAGGCTGATGAAGGCGGCGATGGTGAAGAAGACGATATCGAAGCGCGTCAGCACCTTGCGCATCTTGGTGCGCTCCTGGCCCATCGCGCCGGCGGCGGGTATGCGCGCCACCGTGCTGCCGTCACTCGCCATGTCTTGCCTCCTCCCGCGGCGAAGCGCCGTGCGCCCCGTCATAGACTCTTGAGCGGCGTCTCGGTGCGCCGCTCATGCCGTTGCCGCCTGTGCCACGAGTGCCTTGGCTCTGTCGACCGCCATACCGGCATTGGCGCCATAGCCGTCGGCGCCGAGCTCGTCGGCGAAGGCCTGCGTGACGGGCGCCCCGCCGACCATTACCTTGACCTGCTCCCTGAGTCCGGCTTCCTTGAGCGCGGCCAGGGTCTCCGCCATGTGCGGCAGGGTGGTGGTGAGCAGGGCGCTCATGCCGACGATCGCCGGCGCGTGCTCCTTGACCGCCTCCACGAACTGCTGCGTCGTGACGCCGGTGCCGAGGTTGACGACCTCGAAGCCGGCGCCCTGCAGGAGCATGCCGACCAGGTTCTTGCCGATGTCGTGCAGGTCGCCTTCGACCGTGCCCAGCACGACGGTGCCCAGGCCGGCGCCCTCGCCCTCGCCGAGATGCGGCTTGAGGGTATCGAGGGCGCCCTGCATGGTGCGCGCGCTGAGCAGCACCTCGGGGATGAAGCACTCGCCGGAGCGCATGCGCGCGCCGACCACCTCCATGCCGGGCAGCAGGGCGTCGTCCAAGATCTCGCGAGCCGGCGTGCCGGCGGCCAGCAGCGCCTGGGTCAGGGCGTTCACCAGGTCGGCGTTGCCGGCGATCAGGGCCTGCGTGAGTTGCTCCTTCATCTGTCCCCCTTCAGGCAGCCGTCGTGTTGAGTCGAGGCGACCGCGCGGCCGGGCTGCGCCGCCGACGCGCTCATGCGACGCCGACCAGGCGGTCGGTCTTCTCGACGATGGCGTGAATGCGTGCGGCGATATCGTCCGGAACGGGCTCGGGTCGATACTCCCGCACGACGTCGCGCGCCTTCTCGAGGCACGTGACATAGAGCTCCTTGGAGCCGCGCTCCTCCCATTCCTCGCGCACGCGGCGATCGAGGAACTCCGGCTGCGAGAGCTCGCGCATGTGGCGCAGGGTGGCATCCAGCGAGAGAAAATCGCCGAATGGACCAACCTGGGCAATGTCCTCCACCGCCAGTGTCTCGTCCGTGACCCGCACTCCCGCGACGACGTGCTTGATCATGCGCGCGAACTCGTTGTCCATGACGAACTGTCCGCAATCGAAGGTGACGCCCGACTCGATCATCCCCGCCCCGTAGATCAGGTTGGCCCCTGCCAACGCTGCCATGATGCCGGTGAGGGTCTTCTCGTGCCCTACCTGGGCGTCACCGAGCTTCGAATCCGTCTACAATCCGGCGACGAAGCTCGGCAGCAGGTATCGTCGCGCCATCTGAGCCACGGCGGCACTGATCATGGCGATCTCGGGCGAGCCGACCGACGCTGCCGCCAGCTTCAAGTCCATGGCCGTCGTGGATGACCCGTACATGACCGGGCAGCCGCGCTCGGTGAGCTGCGCCAGGGTGATGCCGGCGAGTACCTCGGCGTTGTGCGTGACCAGAGTCCCGGCCAGGGTCACCGGTGAGGAGCCGCCGGCCATGGCCATCGACAGGATATTGTCGGGGATCCACCAACGCGACGACTCGATAATGACCTCGGTGGCATCGCGTGGCAGCTTGAGCGGGCTCACCGGGCAGACGCCGCTGTACAGGATCGGCCGGCGGCGCAACTCGTCTTCGCCGCCGACGACCTCGGCCGCCATCTGGAAGATCGCCTTCGCCTCGACGCCCGACAGTGGCCCCACGCCGATCGGCTTGGTCGTGTTGAGAAGCTGTACCTCGGTGTTGTGGACAGCCGCGGTCTCGGGCGGCACGTCCTTGGCCCCGACGGCGATCTCGTGCGTGTCCATCTCGCTAAGGTAGTCGTTCAAGCGAGCGATGTCGGCGACGTCCTTCTTGGTCGAGTCGCGATACTCACCCGTCTCCACGTCGATGACGCGGATGCCCTCACTGAAGTTGGTGAAGGCCACACGGCCCGGCTCCATGACGAAGTCGTTCTTGGGATCGCGACCGTACAAGACGTAGCGGCTGGGCGCCGAGCGGATCGCGTCCTCTGCCACGTGCGGCGGGATGCACACCATATGGGTGTCGCGGTTCACCGGGCAGCCGCCGTCTGAGAAGATATCGAGCGCCTCGTCGTCCTCGACGAAGACGCCGGCCCGCTCAAGGACTTCCAGACTGGCGAAGTGGATCTCCTCGAGCTCGGATTCGGTGAACACGTTGACGCTGAGGCCGCCGCTGCGCGGCCGGCCGGCGAAGAGGTTGCGTTTCACACTGCACCGCCCCTGATGGTTCTGTGAGATTTACTTAGTTACATAACTAACGGTACACTAGCAGGCGGTGGGAGGCTGTCAAGACCCCGCCCACTCCCCGGCAGTGGCGGGCCGGCGGTCCGGTGGATATCCTCTGGCGGGGCCTGCCTCGGTTGCGCGGGCCTCCGGGCAAACGAAGGGAAGCTGGCCTTGGCGAGGTACGAGATACCGATAGAGGACCCGACGCCGCACTTGTCACCGACTGCGGCGCGCATCCTCGAGGCCGCGAAACGCGTGCTCGCCCGCGACGGCTTTCGAGCGCTCACCTTCGCCAACATCGCAGAGGAAGCCGCCGAGAACCCCGCCCTCATCCGCTACCACTTCGGCAGCAAGGCCGGTCTCATCGCCACGCTGATCGACTCGGTCATGTACCTGGAGAGCCTCGAGCTCATCGAGGAGCTCGCAAGCGTGCCCCCCGGCGGCGAGCGTCTCCGCGCCCTGTTTCGGCTGCACCAGACCTACGCCAAAGACCTGGACGGCTACCAGATGTTCTACGAGCTCGTGCCGCACATCTTGCGCGACGCGGAGCTGAGGCCGCACTTGGGCGCCTTGTTTGACTGGTATCGCAAGCTGGACGCCTGGGCTCTGGGCGCGCAGGCGAGCACCGAGCACCCTTCGCAGCTTGAGCCACTGGCGTTGCTCACGGTGGCGATTGCCGATGGTGTTGCTTTGCAGGTCCAGGTCGATCCCGAGCTCGACGTCGGCCCCGCCTTCGAGGTCTGGCGGCAGCTCATCCTCGACTACCTCGACGGCCGCGCCTCCGACCAGGACCCGAAGGCCTAGTTCCGCAGCTCAGCGTCGGCGGCGGCGACGATCCGCCGCAGCTCCTTTGCCTTGTCCTGGGCGAGCGGCGCCGGGACGTAGTGCTCGAGGATGTCCAGCCCGCGTTCGCGGGCGACCTCGAGCGCGTTGCGGTAGTGAGCACCGTCGGGGCCGATCTCCTGTCCGATCGACCGCTCGACAGTCTCTTTCATGTGCCGGCGAGTGTGCGACTGCCCCAGGAAGTGTCCGCCGGGCCCGACCGCGTCGATGACATCAAGCGCCAGTGTCTCCTCGTCCAGGTCCAGGTCTTTGAAGGCGTTAGCGGCGCGATGGTAGAGGTCGTCGTCGAGCATCATGTGTTCGGGGGTGAACAGCTGGTAGCGATTGGTGAGGCCGATCGTGGTCATGAGCTCCGAGCCGACAAGGCCCGCTACCATCAGTGTGTGGGCCGTTTCGGCGGCGGCCAGCCAGGTGCCCGGCAGGTCGTCGTCTGTGCCGGCGTACCCGCTCATCGCCGGCAGCCCGAAGTGGTGCGCCAACTCAGTCGGCAGAAAGAGGCCGCGATGATTGAGCGGAGCGGTGACCAGCGCGGCTGTCCTGGGATCGGCGTGCACCGGCAGCGGGAAGAGGATCACCGGCGCGCCCGGGTGGGCGAGCTGGATGAGCACGGTCGCGCTGATGAGCTCGGCGAAGCCGAGCACGTAGGCGCCGGCTTTTGTCGCGGGCGCCGTGGTCCCGAAGGTCGGCATCGTCACAAAGCACACCGGGATGCCGGCCTCGGCGAACACGAGGGCCGCCTCCACGCCGTCCTTGTCGTTCACGAGCGGCTGCACGGTACCGATCAGGTCGCTCAGCGGCGGGCGACGGCGAAGCTCCTCGGGTCCGCCGGCGATCACCGTGGCCATCTCCACCGCATAGCGTGCCTCGCGTTCGCCTTGAACCATGCCCTGGAGATGCTTGCCGGTGTTGTCCCAAGCTGCTTGCAACTCGTGCAGTGTGTGAGTGTCGCCGCAGTCGGCGGCGGCGACGTTCGGCCACCAGAACTGCAGCGAGCCGAGGTAGTCGATCATGCGCGTGATGGCCTCAAGGTCCGTCTTGGTCGGTTGCCGGCGGACGCCGCTGTGCCAGTCGATGACCTCGGTGCCGCAGCCGTTGGTCGTGTTGAAGGTGTCTCCCGCGGCCAGGTCGAGGTCGAGGTCCCCGTCGCGCGAACCCAGCCAGAAGGTGCGCGGCGCGCTTGCGAGGGCGCGCGCCACCAGCTCGGGCGCGAAGCGCACGACCGCGGACGCACGGTCGACTGTCGCGCCGTGCTCCTCCAGGATGGCGAGCGCCTTGGGCGAGGCGAAGCGCACGCCGGTGTGCTCGAGGACCTGTAGCACCGCGCCCCTGTAGCGGTCGAGTCGCGCGCGATCATAGAAGGTGACCTTGAAATCCGAGCGTAGCGGCAGCAGCGGCTGTGGTCGGCTCAGGTCCAGTTGAGAGGTCATGACCTCACCCGGGCCAGGGTCGTGTGGCGCTTGAAGCACTCCACCGAGTTCACGGGCACGTCGAGCGTCTCGGCGATGTGGAACTTGGCCTCGATGGCGCCGGGCTGGTCGGGGTAGGTCAGATCCTGCACCTGGATCCTGCCGAGACCGAAGTCGCGGCGCAGGTCGTGCATGGCGATCGTGTCACTAAGGTCCAGCACCGAGCATCCCAGCCTCTCGGCGACGTAGTGTTTGGCCTGCGGAAGACGCATGCCTCGGGTGATCTGCATGCGGGCCACCAGATCTCCGGCGGTCCGCATCCCGCCCATCCCCGAGGCGAGCGCGTGTGTGGAGGCCATCCCCAAGGGGTCCCCCACACCTACCTACAACCCGTCCAGCTTGAGGATGTCGACGAGCGCACGCGAGGCCCGCGACGTGGCATCGACCGGAGGGTAAGGGGACATCGGCACCCCGCCGACGCCCATGCCGGCGTTCATGTGTACCGGGATGGTCGCCTCGGCCGTCACCGGCTTCACGAGCGCGCAGGCACGCGCCGTGTTCCAGGCCAGCGACTTGGTCGTGTTGACGTTGACCGCGGGGCCGAAGATCGTGGCACCGGCCGCAGTGACGGCGCGCAGCTGCTCGAGCGGCCACATTCCGGCAAGCCTGCGGCCCTCGTACTCCAGCTGACCGTGCATGCCGAGCACGAGCTCGCCGGCCTGGCCGACCTCGACACCGATGTCCGGCCAGCGATCGCGGATCTGCCTCACCACCCGAAGCGTAGCCAGCAAGTCAGCGTCGCCCGCCGCACCGGCCGTGTCGAAGTCCAAGCCGTCGGCGCCGGCTGCGATCATAGTCTCGGCGACGATCAGCATGTCGTGCTCGAGGAGACCGATGGCATCTTCCTGGGCGCGGCGCGCCTCCTCGATCTTGCCCAAAGGCAGGAGTTGCGACCAGTTCTCCGCCGAGCCGTCGGGCTTCGAGTAGCGGCCAAGGTCAGGCATCGCCCCATAGTTCAGGGGAATCACCGTCTGCATCTGAGCGTCCTTCATCATCTGCGCCTGGAAGGAAAGGACGGTGCGCACGGCCTTGTAGGAGTAGTCGTGATGCCAGAGCTCGATCGAGTCGGCGCCATGGTGGTTCTGATAGAGGACTTGCTCGGTGACCGGTAGTCCCGTGTCGCCGTTGCCAGCGCCGTCGAAGCTCAGAACGACCTCGTCGCCGTAATCGACCGCGCTGAACCTGGCGGGCGATGTGAAGATGTCCAAGAGGTGCGCGAGCTCGTCGGACGCAAGCGGGTCTACCTTGGCACGCCGGATCGCAGCCTCGACTCCCGCTTCCAGGTCTGCCTCGATCTCGGCAGGGGTCATCTCCGCAAGAGAGCCGTCTCCGAGGCGTGTGGGTATGCGATGCGCCATGTCCCCAGTTTCCCTCGCCGTGTTCTTGTTTAGTTACATAACTAACCGACGCACACGACGATACCGGCGACCCCGCGGGAATGTCAAGGTCGGCCGTACGCATCGCCATCGCAACCACCACGGCAATCAGGTCCGGCGGCAATGACGCTCGACAGGTTCAGGTCCGCGCCGTCGGGAACGCGAAAGCGCATGAGAAGAGCAGCCGAGGCCGCCTGGCGCCTGTCCGCGACGCCCCGATTCGCACGAGCAGGGTTATGCTGTCATCCTCGTCTCACGACGGATGGAGGCTCTCATGCGACGTCCCCTGATCTGGATCGCGGTCGCATCGGCAGCGACCTGGCTGGCACTCCTCCTGGTGGCCGGCTCGGCCGCGGCCCTTTCCACCGGCAACGGCGGCTGGAGCTGGCAGAATCCGCTGCCTCAGGGCAGCCCCTACGTCGACGGTTGGTTTCTCAATGCCACGCACGGCTGGCTGATCAGCGGCGGCGACATCTTCCGCACCACGAACGGCGGCCTCACCCTCACCGTGCAGGCCCGGCATACCGTCGACTTCACCGACATCACCTTCGTCGACGCCACCCACGGTTGGGCCGTCGGTTATCCTGCGGGCGGCCGCGGCACGGCCATCCTGTATCGCACGACCGACGGCGGCAAGCGCTGGACCCGGGTCCGCCTCAGACTGGTCGGGGGTCTCGACGCCGTCAGCTTCAGCACAAGGAAGGTCGGCTGGGCGGTGAGCGGAAGCGTCGCGGCGCACACCCTCGACGGCGGCCTGCACTGGTCGCTGCACCGCGTGCCCCGCGTCGACTGGCTGGTCAACGTGCAGGCCCTGGGCGTTCGCCACGCCTGGGTCTGCGACGACGTGGACGCGGTGCTGCGCACCGACAACGGTGGCCGCACCTGGAAACGGTTCGTCGTCCATCACCCCGCGCTCCTGGCCGACCTGCACTTCGCCAATCTGCGCGATGGCTGGGTCGCCGGCGACCAGGGCCTGTCATACACAAGCGACGGTGGGGCACACTGGACGGTCCAGCTCTCCAACAAGCAGGGCGCCGGGCAGATGGCCTTTACCGACTCGCAGCACGGTTGGGCGCTCGCCGGCGGCGGCGTGTACCGCACCACGGACGGCGGCACGACCTGGACAGCGCAGACCACCACGCCGTCGTCCGGCTGGTCGTTCGTCGCAGCGCCCGCGACCGCGAGCGCCGTGATCGGCGGCGGCGGCAGCGGCGTCCAGCTGAGCCACTCAAGCGACGGCGGCCTCAGCTGGTCACCCGTCATCGCTACGGCCGGCGACTTTTCCGGCGAGCTGGACGCCCTGCAGTTTATCGACCCCCATACGGGCTGGAGCGTCGGTCAGTCGGGCGAGATCCTCAACACCTCAGACGGCGGCACGCAGTGGACGCCGCAGACCTCGGGCACCGACCAGGATCTGCACGGCGTGAGCTTCGTCGATGCCGACCACGGCTGGGCGGTCGGTGGCAGCAACGACTGGCTGAACGGCACCAGCAGCGCCGTCGTTGTGCACTCGAGCGACGGCGGCGCCACCTGGACGCCCCAGGCGGCGGGCGTCGACGGGCTCCCCTACGACCTCGCCGGGGTCGCATTTGTCAACGCCAAGCAGGGCTGGGCGGTCGGCGGCAGAGACTGGGGCGACGTCAGCGGCGGCGTCGTGCTGCACACCACCGACGGCGGGCTTTCCTGGGTCCGGCAGAGATTCCCCGGCGGCGACGTTGCGCTCAACGCCGTCGCTTTCGCCGACGCCCGGCACGGCTGGGCCGTCGGTGAGGTCGTCGGCGACGCCGGCACCAATGTCACCGTGATCCTGGGCACCCACGATGGTGGCACGACCTGGACCAGGCAGCGCACCTACGGGCCGCCCACGGACGGCAATTCGAGCGACGCCGCGCTGACCAGCGTCAGCTGCACCGATGCCAGGCACGCCGTCGCCGTGGGCTCAGGCAACGGCTACACCGAGATCTTCCGCACGGTGAACGGCGGCGCTGACTGGACGCGGCTGACAGAGCCGGCCGCGTGGGACCTCGAGCTGCGCGACGTCGTCTTCGCCGACGCCACCCACGGCTGGGCAGTCAGCCAGGACACCATCATCGCCACCACTGACGGCGGAGCGAAGTGGGTCAGACAGTACGTCGGGCCGACCGGCGGCCTCACGGCGCTGAGCTTCGTGAGCCGCACGCGTGGCTGGGTAGCCGGCCGGGGGGCCGACATCCTGACGACGACCACCGGAGGCTTCGCGCCGTAATACCCGGCGCCGGGTATTGGGCGCAGCCTTCGGTGCAGGCAAGCAGGACGACTACAGACTGCCGGCGCTCACTCGAGAGGCCGTACTTGAGAGGCCGTTCTCGCGCTAATATCACACGACGCGGAGGGATCAGGTCATGACCACGACGAGCGCCGGCACTGCGATACCGAAAGAGCTCGGGGACAAGACGAACCTGATCGCCGGCGAGTGGGGTGAGGCACGCTCCGGCAGCCGCTTCGAGGTGCGCAGCCCGGCGACCGGCGCGCTGCTGGCTGAGGTGCCGAGCTGTGCGGCCGCCGACGTCGATGCCGCGGTCGCCGCGGCGAAAGCCGCGTGGCCGGCCTTCAAGGGACTCCACGTCTACGAACGCTCTGCCATCGTTCTGAGGATGGCCGAGCTCATCAGGCAACGCGCTGAGACCATCGCTTGCGTGCTGAGCGCTGAAGAGGGCAAGCCCTTCGCAACAGAGGCCTTGCCCGAGGTGCTGGAGGTGGCGCTCAACTTTCAGCTGGCCGCCGAAGACGTCGTGCGCATGGAAACGCCTGTGATCGCCATGCGCGACCCCAACAAGCGCCTGCTGAGCTTTCGCGAGCCGTTCGGTGTCATGGCCGTGATCACCCCCTGGAACTTCCCGACGGTGATCCCGTCCGAGTACATCGGCCCGGGTCTCGCGGCGGGCAACACGATGGTCATGAAGCCGGCCTCGACGACGCCGCTCTCCATGATCCTCGTGGCGCGCTGCATCGAGGAGGCACTGGAGGAATCCGATCTGCCGAAGGGGATCTTCAACCTGATCACCGGCCGCGGATCTGTGATCGGCGACCGTCTCGTCTCACACCCTGATGTCGACATCGTCGGATTCACGGGCGAGACGGTGACCGGCGAATCGATCTGCGCGAGAGCCGGCATCAAGCAGACGCTCATGGAGCTAGGCGGCAACGGACCGCAGATCGTCTGCCCCGACGCCGACCTTGAAGCGGCCGCCGCCGCGGCCGCCCTCGGCTGCTTTTTGAACGCCGGCCAGGTGTGCTGCGCCACTGAGCGTATCCTCGTCGAGCGCAGCATCCACGACCGCTTCCTCGAACTGCTCCTCGAGGAGACCAGGAAGTGGCGACTGGGGGAGCCCTTCGACCCGGCGACGACCATGGGTCCGCTCAACAACGAACCCACCGCGGTCAAGACCGAAGAGCACCTGGCCGACGCCACGGCCAAGGGCGCCGAGATCCTCACCGGTGGAGCACGCGAATCCGGCAGGCCGACCGGCCTGTATTTTCCGCCGACAGTGATCGACGGCGTGCGGCGCGACATGCTGCTGAACCTCGAGGAGACCTTCGGGCCGGTGGCGCCAGTCATTCAGTACACAACGGACGACGAGGCAGTCGAGATCGCCAACGAGACCGGCTACGGCCTGCAGATGTCGGTCTTCACCTCATCGATCAAGCGCTGTTTCTGGTTTGCCGATCGTCTGCGCACCGGCAATGTGGTCTTCAACGACAGCACCGACTACTGGGAGGCACACGAGCCCTTTGGCGGCGGTGGTGGCACCAAGAGCGGTCATGGCAGGTTGGGCGGTCGTTTCACACTCGACGATGTGACCCATCTCAAGACGCTTGCGATCGACTTCGCAAAGGCTCTCTAGTCCAGACCGACCGTCAAGGGTAAGGAGCGCCAATGGACGCACGCAAGCTGGGTACGACCGACGTCGAGGTCTCTGCGATCGGCCTGGGCTGTTGGCAGTTCTCGCAGGGCAAGGGGATGACTGGGCGCATGTGGTCGGTCCTCGACCAGGGCACGATGGACGCCATCGTGGACGCCGCGCTCACGGGCGGAGTCAGCTGGTTCGACACCGCCCAGGCCTACGGCAACGGCGCCTCCGAGCGCGCCCTCAGCACCGCCCTCCAGCACCGCGGCGTCGAGCCCGGAACGGTCGTGGTCGCCACCAAATGGCTGCCCATCGCCAAGCCGGCGCGCGACATTGCGCGCACCATCGGCACGCGCATCGCCTGCCTGCAGCCCTACCCCATCGACCTCTTCCAGGTGCACATGCCCGGGAGCCTCTCCTCGATCCCGGCGCAGATGCGCGAGATGGCCGCGCTGGTCCGGGCGGGCAAGGTCCGCGCCGTCGGCGTCTCCAACTTCTCGGCGAAGCAGATGGCGCAGGCCGCCGCCGCCCTGCGCGACGAAGGACTCACCCTCGCCAGCAACCAGGTGCGGATCAACTTGCTCGACCGGCGCGTCGAGTCCAACGGGGTGCTCGCCGCCGCGCAGGGGCTGGGCGTCACGCTGATCGCCTACTCGCCGCTCGCCCAGGGCATCCTCACGGGGCGCTACCACGACGATCCGGCCCTCGCCCGGGCGCTGCCCTGGAGCCGCCGCTCGCGGCTCAGCCCCTCCAGCCGCTTCCTCACACCCGAGGGCCTGGCGCGCACGGCGCCGCTGATCGCCGAGCTGCGCGCGGTCGGCGAGGCGCACGGCGCTTCGCTGGCACAAGTCGCTCTGGCGTGGTTGGTGACCCGCTACGGAAACACGGTCGTCGCCATACCGGGCGCCTCGCGGCCGGAGCAGGCGGCAGCGACCGCGGCGGCCATGGACCTGCTTCTGACGGAGGCGGAGATAGCACACATCGACACGGTCTCAGCGGCGGTCGCGAGGCGCTAGGTGCGTCGCCGCAGCCGGTGCCGGCGCTCGGCTGGCGACCCGCCGGCCGACTCGCGGGACCGGCGNNCTGGGGAGCATGGCGTCCCAGCGAGTTCACGCGCCAGGTCTCGCCGTCGTAGAGCACGCGATCTCCGACCCGCAGTACCGCCATCCCCAACCTCATGGCTCGATGAACGACCAAGGAGTGCCCGCGGCCGCGGTTGACCTCGCCGGCGCATCGCTCCCTCTCAGACTGACATCGCCAGCGGGGCCGCGTGACACGATAAGACGACCGCCTATGTTGCCTTGTGTGGCAACGCCGCCCGTCGCCGATGCGGCCTGATCTGAGCCTGGGACAGCAGGCCGTACAAACTCAGACTTTGGCGAGCCAGCTCTCGAAGTCGGGGTGCGCGGCGTTCTTGGCGAAGCGCGCGATGCGGTCGGTGCCGTAACGGTAGAACTCGAATTCGCGTCTGGAGACCTTGCACTGGACCATCGCCCAGATGCTCCACCACAGGTCGACGACCAGTTTGTGGAGCATCATGCGAGCGAAGCGGTGCTCGTCCATGCCCCCGCAGTAGGCGCTGAGCACGAATCTCTCCTCGTCGGCCGACAGCGGATGCTCGACGCAGAAGTCGCCGAGATCGAAGTACGGGTCGTTCATGCCGCCATACTCCCAGTCGATCACCCACATGCGTCGCTCGGACGTGCAAATGAAGTTCTCGGAGAGCAGGTTGTTGTGGCAGGCCACGGACGCCGGCTCGTCGCGCTGCATGGCCTGCTCGATGCGCTGCCCCACCCAGAGCATCCACTCGGTCTGGTAGGGGCGCGGGGCGTCGACCTCGCTTGCCATGCGAGTGTAGTCGCGGATCATGTCGAAGACGCGGAACTCGTTGTCGAAGACGGCCCCGTCGTGGAAGGTCCTGACCGCATCGACGACGAGACGCAGGTGCTCGGGATGTCCGGCGATCGTCTCGGGATGCATGGTCTCGCCGGTGATGAAGGGCACGATCGTACAATAACCCGGCTGGATCAGGTGCAGCACCGGGGGCGTCACGCCGGCGGCCGCCGCGGCCGCGTGGTTGCGCTGGTCGCATTCGCGGTCGATGAGCGCATCGGCGTCATCGCCCGGAATGCGCAGCACGAACTTGCCGACGCCCGGCCGGCCGGCCGGCCCATCGACCGTGACGAGGTAGTTATGGTTGGTGATGGCCCCGCCCAGCACCTCGAAGCGCACCTCGTGACCGCGCCACTCGTCGACCTGTGCGATCACCTGATCGGGTGTGACGTCGCTCATGTGAGTGGTCCCCTCGTCGTTCTCTTTACTGTACCGCCTCTGATGGGCTCCAGGGGAATGACCTCCGCTCCCTGAGGGCGTGGGCCTGGCCTGGCGAGCCGCTGCTATGTGGAGTCAGGAAGGCAGAGCATCTGCAGTGCGCGCTTACGCAACGTACTGCCGATCTCGGCCTTCGCCCGCTCATCGGCACCGCCGCCGATGAGGAAGGCGTACCCTTCTTCCAAAGCGTTCAGGGAGACTGCGAGCTCGTGCGGATCATCCCGGCGGACGAGGCACCGGTCCATGCATTCCGCAAGAGTCGCCTCGACGAGCGCCAGCGATTCCTCGTAGACCCGTGCGAAGGCGCGCCGCACCGTGGGGTGCGTGAGGCTGAGATAGAACAGCGCGTAGAAGGCGCGGTCGTCGAGCACCTGGTGGTACTCCACGCTGAAGATCGCGTCAACGATTGCATACAGCCGCTCGAGCGGCTCTTCGAGGCCTTCGATGGTGCCGACGGAGGCTGCATGAAGCCGCTCGAGCAGATAGTCCACGAGCTCGATAGTCATCTGCTCCTTGGTGCCGAAGTAGTGCATGAGCAGGCTCGGTGGGGCGTCGATGCGCTTGGCGATCTTCGCCACTGACGCGCCCTGCAAACCTTCATCGAGCAGCACTTCGTAGTAGGCGGCGAGCATCTCGCGGCGGCGGACCTTCGACCGCTCCTCACGCCTCATCGGCTCACCTCCCCTGCCTCGTCGGCTCTGTGCTCGTGCCGTCACAACTGTACGTGCTGGTGGCGCCATGGCAAACGAAATGTTCGCTCGAATAGAGAATGAACATCCTTCTATTGCCTGAACATTCAGTCAATGTTACTGTGCCCGCAGAAGTCTCCATGCGAGCACCCCGCCCTACGCACGCCACCAGCAGCAGCGAGGAGGATCCATGGCTACCACTCCCGCCGAGTCTCAGACAATCGACCGCGGCCGGCTTCATGTCTTGCTGGAGCGCGAGCGCCGCCGCTACGCCTCTGAACACCCGCGCTCTCGAGAGCTGTCCCGGCAAGCTCAAACGACGCTTCTCGCCGGCGTCCCCATGAGCATGATGGGCATGCTCCCCGGTGCCTTCCCCCTGTTCTTCGAGGGCGCTCGTGGCGACCGCCTCACCGACGTCGACGGGCACTCCCTCATCGACTTCTGCCTCGGCGATGGCGGCGCTCTGACTGGGCACTCGCCGGCGGCGGTGGTGGAGGCGGTGCACCGGCACCTGGACGAGCAGGGCGGTCTGACGACGATGCTGCCGACCGCGGACGCCGTCATCGTCGGCGCAGAGCTCGGGCGCCGCTTTGGCCTGCCACTCTGGCAGTTCGCGCTCACCGCCACTGACGCCAACCGCTGGGTGCTGCGCCTGTGTCGCATGGTGCAGAAACGTCGCTACGTGCTCGTCTTCAATCACTGCTACCACGGCAGCGTCGACGAGACGATCGTCATGGTCGGCCCCGACGGAACGCCGATGGCTAAGCCCGGCAACGTTGGCCCGCAGATCGACCCCATTCAGACCACCAAGGTGGTCGAGTTCAACGACCTTGATGCACTGAGTGCCGCGCTCGCCCCGCGCGACGTCGCGGCGGTGCTCATGGAGCCGGTGATGACGAACATCGGCATCGTGCTGCCGGAGCCGGGCTTCCTTGAGGCCGTGCGTGCACTCTGCGACGAGAGCGGCACGCTGCTGATCGACGACGAAACTCACACGCTCAGCGCAGGGATCGGAGGCTGTACGCGCGCATACGGCCTGCATCCCGACCTGGTGACCGTCGGCAAGGCCATTGCCAGTGGCATCCCCATGGCTGCCTACGGCGTCAGCGCGGAGATGGGGGAACGCATCCTCGCCGATCCCGAGGCCGACCTCGTCGATACGGGCGGCGTGGGCGGCACCCTGGCCGGCAACGCGCTCTCGTCAGCCGCCGCTCGCGCGACCCTCGAGCGCGTCCTCACGGAGCCCAACTACGAGCACATGGTCGCGCTCGCGACGCGCTACAGTGCGGGCGTCCAAGCGGTGATCGAAGAGTATGCCATGCCCTGGATGGTCCTGCAGCTCGGGGCACGCGCCGAGTATCGCTTCTGTGCAAAAGTGCCGCGCAGCGGCGGCGAATCCTGGGCGGCACGTGACGCCGAGCTCGACGAGTTCATGCACCTCTCCCTGCTGAACCGCGGCATCTTCACGACGCCGTTCCACAACGCGGCGCTGATGTGCCCAGAGACGTCGGCCGCCGACGTCGACCGCCACACCGCGGTGTTCACCGAGGTGGTCGGGGAGCTGCGCAGCTGAGGAGATGCTGAACGCGCGACACGATGTGCCGGTCGGCATCCTGCGCTCCGGCATCATCACCAGCGTGCTCTACATTCTCGTGGTGGGCGGCATCCTGCTCACCCTGCCGGTCAAGGCCCTCACGACTTCGGGCGGCCTTACGGCTGCCTTCCAGGACGTCAATCAGGCGGTGCTGGGCACGGGCGGTGGGGCCAGGGCACGGGGTTACTTCTTCGGCATTGTCGTCATCCTGACGCTGGTAGCCTCGGGCTCAGTGTGGATCCTGGGCGCCTGCCGCGTGCAGGCCGTCGCCGCTCTGAACGGTGCCGCGCCCCGCTTCCTCGGCAGGTTCAGCAGCCAGGGAACCCCCAGCGTCATGGCCTGGCTTTCGGGCATCGTCGGCTCCGTGTTCGTCGTCGTGGTGTTCTGGGTGGCCAGCAGTGGCGGCTCCTCACTCAACAACGCGATGGCCGTGTTCCTCGGTATCGCGCTCTCCACGGCGGTGCTGGCCTACAATCGGAGTGATCTTCTGGGCCGTCGGCCGCGCCCAGACCAGTGCCGCCGATGCCACGTCGGCGGCGGAGCTGATCGAGCTGTCGTAGCGGATGACCAGCCGCAGCGACGACTCGAGCCAACGCGGCCGAGCTGAGGGCGGCTGCTCACCTCGCGGTCGTCAGCGCACGCCGCCAGACATCTGCTCGAGTGATGCTGCAGCGCGGAACGGGACCATCGCCCTGGCCGCCTGGGTGGGCGGGTCCAGGGGAGTGACGTTGATGAGGGTGTCGTCGGTACCCTGATCTAACACCTGGGTCGGCGTACAGCCGCCGACGACCAGACAGCGGTCGGCGTCCGGACCGAGCCAGATCGGCGCCGTCGAGACGCCGTACTGGTCGCCCGTGGCGGTCACACCGCTGACGTCGTTGCCGATGATCCGCCAGCCGCTGGCAGGGCCGGGGGTCCAGCCCAGGGAGGCGGTGGCGCCGACCATGATGCCGGCCAGCCCCGTGCCCGAGATGCGGTTGCCCAGTACCCGGATGCCCTTCGCGTAGTAGCCGTCGATGCCGCCGTCCATGCCACCGTTGTCGAGGGTGATCGTGTTGCCGACGATGGCGGCATCGAGGCGGTTCGGGGCGTTGTCGTAAGACCAGGACTCGTCGTCGAGCCACACGCCGCCGGCGGTGCCGGTGGCGACCATGTGGTTGTCGGTGATGCGGTAGCGGGGCGCGGGTAGTGCCGCCAGCTCGACCCAGCCCTGCGCGAGAATGAGGTTGTCCCCCCCGCTACACCGCATCTGGTTGTGGGAGATATCGATCTGCGAGTTGCTGTCTTCGATAGAGAAGAGGCTGGTGTAGTACTCGTTGAACGTGTTGTCTCTGATCGTCATCCTGCCTGCCGTGAGCCCTTCGAGCTTGATGGCGGTGCGCCCCTGAAAGGAGCAGTCCGACACGGTGTCGGTGCCGCTTGTCGGCCCAATGAACGTCGTCACGTCGTTGGCGTCATACTGCTCGACACCCTCGATGAAGATGTCGACATCGACGTTGTAGCCGTCGGCATCGCCGGCGTGCGCTCGGAAGCTGACGCGGTCGAAGGACGAGCTGGCGTTGCCGGTCACGTAGAAGACCGCTGCGACATCGGTCTCATTGTCGCTGTACCAGGGCTCTGCCGGCGAGGCGGCGGTGATGTCGAAGCTCATGTCGGAGGCCCTGAGGTCACCGCCCTTGAACGCAAAGAGGAAGGGACACGGGTCAGCAGGGATGGCCGCGGCCAACCCGGCCGCGCTCGGGTCGACTCCACGCAGCGTGTCGATCACGGTCTTGCCCCCGCCGGCGCCCCTGAAGTATCCGTCGAAGCCGTTCACGACGATGTTGTTGGTGTGGAAGTGGCCGGCGGCCAGCTGCACGGTGCTGCCCGTTCCGGCCGTGACGGCGGCGTTGAAGGCCGCCTGGATGTGCGCGGTGTCGTTACCGCCGCAGGGTGCGACGTAGAAGGTCTTCGGGCTGGCCAAGGCGGGCGCCGCCAGCAGGCCCAGCAGGGCGGCCGTGATTGCAAAGACGAGAAGTACCCTCCTCATGGAACGGCTCCTTTCTCGTTGTCCGGCGCTGTGGCCGCGTGGGACAGCCCCGTTCCTGCGGTCACTTCGCCTCCGCGTGCCTTCCGGGTACGCACCGCTACGGCCGCCAGGCCGGGTCGTACACCAGCCCCGTGTTCGGAACCTTGGTAAGGCCGGAACCATCGGCACGGACGACATACAGTGCCGAACCAGGCTGCAGGATGTCGTCGGCCGCAAAGGCGATCGCCGTGCCGTCAGGCGACCAGGTCATGTGGATGTGCTGCTGGACGGTGACCGGCACAGAGCCCGAGAGATTCCTGACGACCACGACCGGGATCCCCCGGCCGCTGGCCGGCAGCACCACGATCTCGTTGTGCAACGGATCCTGGATGGCCAGCTTGCTGCCGTCGGGTGAGAGGGCGAAGTCGTTGACGTACTGGCTGCTCGCGGTGAGCTGGACCGGCGTACTTCCGCCGGCAGCGACGGTGTAGATCGACGTCTGACCGTTGTAGAAGAAGGTGCCGTTCGGCGCCCAGGCGATGCGCCACATGTGGCCCGACGTGTCGCGGGCGAGCTGCTTGATCGCGCTGCCGTTGGCGTTCGCCGTGGCAAGCCAGAAGTCGGAAGCGGGAGGATCGACCCGCACGAAGGCGAACTGCTTGCCGTCGGGCGACCACACCGGGAAGCTGTCGGCCACAGTGGGTGTCAGGCAACGCTTGCCTGAGCCGTCTGCGTTCATGACCCACACCTTGTCGGCCATACTCGCCCACGAACCAGAATCGTAGAGGATCCTGGTGCCGTCGGGCGACCAGGCCGGGTAGGCGTTCACCAGAGCGGGGCCTGCCGCCAGGACCTTGAGGCCGGTGCCGTCGGTGTTGATGACGCACAGTGCGGGGTTCTTGCCCGCACGCTGGAAGGCGATGGTGCCGGCCACTGCCGATCCCAACGCTGGCGTCGCGCCGGTGCCGGCCGCAGGAGAGCCGGCCGGCGTCGAACTGCTGCTGGTGCCGCTGCCGCACGCCGCAAGCGCCGCCGATGCGACCAGTATCACTCCGGCTGCGACAAGGACCAGGACGATGAGCTTTCTCATGGTGCCCTCCGCTCGTGGCAAGAAGGAAGCGACGCCCGGGGGCCGAGCCTGGGGCCCGAACCGCAATGAGGCCGGCTCCTCCCCCGCACGATCGCGCCCTCTCAGACGCGAACCTGCTTGGTCGCTCAGCGGGGGCGGCCTGCCAACGGAAGCGGCCGTCCGGGCCCAGCCCTGGGGGACCAGGGCGCCGTCGGCCACGGCTTGCGAACGGCAGCCGGTAACCGCAAGCACGAGGCCGCCACCCAGCCAGCCGTGGGAGGCGTCGGGCAAGGCGACAACGATCTGCGGGTCGCCCGGCGGCTGCGGGCTCTGGCAGAGACAGCCATTGCCGTCGCCGGAGACGAAAGCCAGGGCAAACGCCGGCAGCAGAAGGACTGCGGTGGCGGCGAGCAGCAGACCGAGCAGGCCGGCCAGCGGCAGCCTGCCAAAGCAAGCGGCGAAGCGACAGCGGGACAGGGACACGGTCCCCCCTCCAAGCCGAGCGACGCAGACCCTGCACAACCCAAAGACCGGCTCACAGGGCCGGTCTCACCAGTGACTCCCCGTCAGCTCATGGTGACCGCGAGGCTGCGGCTGACGGATCGGCGTCTCCCCCCAGCGCACCCTTGTGCAGTCCTGCACAGGGTGCCTATGCGCGTCCTACATCCACACTAGTAGCCTGTCAATATCTGTCCTGCATCGCGATCCGGCGCGGCGAGATCCCTTCGCGGCGGCTCGGCCGTCGGATCTTGGTCCCGGGACAAGCCCTGAAGACGATGCTCGCCACAGGCTACCCGCCGAGCCTGGCCTCTGATGAGGGAGCAACGTACTTGCAGCGTCGCGCTTTCGGCCATCACGGCTCTGACGCGACAGCCGACCTCACAGGAAGGCGATCAGCCCGATCCCGGCCACGATCAGACCAACGCCCAGAGCGCGCGCCAGGGAGAAGCTGTCTCTGACTGTGACCCAGCCGATCACGGCCGCAAGCGCGATGGCTCCCCCGTAGATGGTGGGAAACACGTCCGAAAGGCTGCCGCCCCTCGCGTAGATCTTGATGAGCAGGATGGAGAAGCCCGCGATCGCAAGCCCAGCCAGCACCGAGTAGGCGTAGCCGTCTCGCGTCGCCGTCACGTGGTCGTGTCGTGCGAAGCGCGCGATGAGCAGGACACAAAGGGGAACGACAGCACCCAGCCCGTTGAAAATGAGCGAGCTTGCGGCCGCATCGATGCGGCCGCCCGCTCTCGAAGTGAAAACGGCAAACAACGCGTACAAGACAATGCCAAGCACGACCAACGGCGCCAGACCCATGACCTACCTCGCTTCCTCGCAACACACCCAGGCCCTGGTCAGCCATGGTAGACGCGAGCAGAAGCGGCGGCCAGAGGCCGATCTGCGGGGATCCGGTGGCCGGCGTGCGGCGGCGGCTCGCGACCGCGCCCTACTGGCCCTTCTCGGCGTTCGGTCCCGCAGGCGGCGGCGTGCTCTTGGCCCCGTGCACCGACTTCCAGAGGATGGCATCCAGCTTGACCTGCGGGACGGCGTCGCAGTCCGCGAGCGGCAGCCGGTTGGAGACCGCGGCCCACGGGGCGGCGGCCGTGTTGCGCGTCAGCAGGTCGATCCTGGCGGGGATGGCGTCGTAGGGAGCGGAGTTGAGCGGCTTGGAGCTGAAGGCGTTGTACATCGGCGTGGCCAGGGCGTCGTTGAGCGAGAGCGCCTTCATGCCCATGATCAGCTCCATCGAGCGCACCACCGAGAGCAGGTCGTACCGTGTGTGGATAGTGGCGCCTTTGCGCGCGTAGGGGCTGATCACGGCCACCGGAATGCGGTGCGCGTCGACGTGGTCGGCACCGTCCTGCGAGTCATCCTCGACGACGAAGATGGCCGAGCTCGACCAGATCTTGGAGTGCGAGATCGTCTCCACCAGCTGGCCCAACGCCAGGTCGCAGTCGGCGACCATGGCGCTCGGGGTGGGAAAGCCGGTCTGGGTGCCGCGCGTGTGATCGCTGGTCATGCAGAGGTAGTCGAACGTCGGCACGGTGTTCGTGGCGAGCTGCTTCGCAAAACGCGCGCGGAAGCTGTCGATGCAGGAGTAGCTGCCCGGCGGAGCGGCGCCCGGGAGTGTGGAGAGGCTGCAGTCGAAGATCTCTCCGTCGAGTGGGTCGGCCGGGTCGGAGCCGAGCACCTGGCCGATGCCGAGATCGTTGGGGTAGGTTCCGCCCTTGGTAAGCCCGGGGCCGAGGTCGGAGTGGGCGGCCACGCGGCGTTCCATGGTGGTCAGCGCCGCGGAGCGGTCGCGGTCCTTGACGCCGGGCTCGTCACCCGCCATCCCCTCGCCGTAGTTGAAGTANNACCGCGTAGACGCCGAAGTCGTTGGGCCGCCCGCGCGCCGCGTACTCCTGCACCCAGTTGCGGTCGACGTAGTCGGGGACGCTGGCCGCGGCGGTCCAGTAGTGTCCCTGGATCGAGGCCTCGGAGTTGGCAAAGACGTGGTCGAGGAGCGGGAAGCGCGTGACCAGGGCGTGCAGGTTGGGCGTCACGTTCTCGCCGAAGATCGTCAGCTGCAGGTCACCGTTGCCACGGCCGAGATCGCCGAGGAGCTGATCGTAGCTGCGGTTCTCGCGCACCACGAAGAAGACGTGCTTGATGGGGCCGTGAGCGCGCAGCGGGGTCCCGGCAGGGGCCTTCTGCGCGTCCCGCGGATGGATCTGGCGTGCCGCCGCCGGGGAGAGCTGCTTGACCTTGGCATCGGACGGCAGCCGCATGAGTCCGGCGTGACCGTCGACCATCGTGGCGAGGTAAGCGGTCCCACTTGTGAGGCTGAAGACGTCCGTCGTCGGAGCGAGCGGGTTGAAGGCCCAGAAGATGGGGTCGAAGGGGTCGGTCGTCACGGGGCCGGTGGGATTGGGGCCGACGCCGACGCCGCGGGCGGCGACGTACAGGAGCTGCGCCGCGCGTCCGCCCTGAGCCCGGACGGTGGCCACGACCTGCGGGTCGTCTGACGTCGGGATCCGTCCCACCATCGTCCAGGCAAGCGACGGCCTGGTCTGCGGGCCAGGCACTCGCAGGACGGCGATCTCGTCGGCGCCCGACTCAGCCACGAACAGGCGAGCGTCGCCCGGGCCGAGCGCGAGAGCGACCGGCATCGTGCCAAGCCCGGCGCTTCGTCCCACCGACAAGACGCGCGTCACGCTCCAGCTCCGCAGGCTTACGACGGCGACCTCGTCCAGCGCCGAGACCGCGACGTAGGCCCGGCACCCGGCAGCGTCGATGGCGATGCCCTCGGGATGCGAGAGCGGTGGGCCGACGGTGATCTCGCGGATCCTCACGCCCTTCTGCAGATCGATCACCGAGAGCGTTCCGGTAGCCTCATTGCTCACCAGGCCGAGGCGCCCGCCGGGCAGGATCGCCGCTCCGAAGGGGTAGCTCCCGCTGGGCAGCTTTACGTAGCGCACCCGGTCCGCCTGTTTGAGGTCGACGATAGCGGCACTGTCGGCGAGGTTCAGCGGCACCAGCAGGCGGCGTCCGCCGGGCGCGACCGCGAGCTTCTGTGGCCAGGCGCTGGTGCTCGTGGTGGCAGGAAAGGCCTGCATCGGTCGTGCGTGGGGCACCGCGGCGACGGAGATGGTGCGCAGGTAGCTCGCCTTCCCGGAGGTGGCGTTCCAGCGGTAGACGAGGACGACGTTGCCCTGGACCCCCGGCAGACTGTCCTGCGACGGCCACCAGCGGGAGACCGCGATGCCGGAGACGTACGCCAGGCGATGCGGCGAGTCGAGGGCAATGCCGCCCGAGGCGCCGGCCAGGGCGATGACCTGGACCACGCGCCGGCGAGCCGTGTTGACGATGCGGATGTCGTTGGCGCCCTGGCCGGCCGAGACCGTCCACAGGAAGCGCCCGTCGGCCGTCACGGCNNAGTCGTCGGATCGTCATCTGGTCCCGCCTCCGTTCGATCGCATGAGTGCGTCCTGTCCTTGCGGAGCTACGTCACTGGATCGCGCTCTTGTCACGCCAGGGCCCCGGCCTCATCGCGTCAGGTGGAAACCAACGATCGCGTCCAGTTGACGTACCCGCACGAGCCGCCTCGAGCAAACGCTTCCTGAGCGACAGCCGACCCGTCCTTCTCTACTTTGATACGGCGCCTGCCAAATCCCTTCAATCCGGCGGCGCCGTCCCGGGTCCCGTCCCCGCACCAGCCGCCCCAGACAGCCATCGCGCTGCGACAGTCGTCCTGCGGCCGCCGCACTCCCGGCCGGCCGTGCTCGACCGCCTCTCAGGCGGTCGGTCAGCTGGTAGCACAGTTTCGGGTGACGTGAACTGAAGGCAGAAGGGGACCGCGTCGCAGGGACTTCCTCGTGAAGCCACCGTCGCGACGTCTGCACGTCGCTGCCACCGCGCACAGGTCTTCGAAACCCACGCGAAGCTAGAAACGGCTGCACAGCGCCGCAAGGCCGACGTCGCGCCGGCGCAAGGCGTGGGCAAGACGTGGGCAGGGTCTCACCGTCGAGACTTGCGGCCATGTGCCAACGGTCATGAGGGCCACTGCTCGGCGGACCAACTCAGTCTCGCTTCGGCGATACCGGCCGGCACGACGCCGGCATCCCTGGGCAGTGAGCGGCATCCGGACGCGCGACGATCTCGTGACCGGCTTGACGCCGAAGGCCTTCGTTCGGCTACTTCAGCTTGAAGGTCAATCACTTGGTCGCGGCGGCCGTGTGCGTGGCCGGCGAGGCTCGTGGGCGTCACTTTGCCCGTGGCCGTCACGCGCTGGCCGAGCTTCAAGGTGCCCACCCTGAGGCCGCTCGGTCTGAGCGTCAGTTTCGCCGTCGGCGCCGGAGCAGGGGTGGGCGTCGGGGGCGAAGGTGGCGTGTCCGAACAGGCCTCACAGGCGTAACTGGAGCACGGGACCCGGTAAGAGTTGAACGCGACCTGGACGTCGGAAGCCGTGGTCGCGTTGTCGCTGGTCCCCGTGCAGCGGTCCTTTCTCGCACCAACCTGGTGCGGTGCGTGCTCGCAGTGCTACTCGTAGCAGCAGGGCGCGGGTCTTGGCGGACCTCGGAGGTCCCGTACATGATGGAGATCTTCAAGACGTGTCTGGTCGGGGAAAGTGGGGCCCGTGCAGGTTGCCTGCCTGAGCAACCGGCATCGGAGCGCGTCCTCACACGCGCTGCGTGTCGCGTAGATAGGCGCGCACGGCGAGCGCGCCGACCACGAGCGTCCAGACCACTACCACGGCCCAGCCAAGCGTGCTCCAGGCTGGGCCGCCGAGGGCGACATGGCTCGCCTGCACGAGCCAATACGAGGGCAGCAACCGGGCGATCTGATAGAAGACGCCGTGACCGATGGGAAACCACGTTCCGCTGACCAAGGCGAGCACGCCCGTGATGCCGCCCATGGTGGGTCCGATGGTGTCGGTCGTGAGCAGGTGGCCGAGGAGCACGCCGAACGCCGCGAAGGGGATGAGCGCCACGAGGATGAGCAGCGTCATGCTGACCCAGTCCGCGGCCGGCAGCCGCACGCCGAGAGCGAGCCCCGACGCGAACAGCAGCCCGATGGTGAGCAGCGCCATCAGGTAGGCGGTCAGCACTTTGGCGCGCAGGTAGGCGCGGGACGAGAGCGGCGTGATGCGCAGCTGGCGGTTCCAGCCGATGGCGCGCTCGGCGGCGATCCGCGTGCCGGTCGAGAGCATCGACGACATGGTGCCGAATGCTGCCAGCCCCACCATGTAGTACAGGGGCGCCGAGAGCCCCGTGCCGGCGAAGTCGGTGACGTTGCGGTTGGGCGCGGCTATGAAGATATAGAGAATGAGGGGAAACCCCAGCGAGAGCACAAAGAAGCGCCGATTTCGCAGAAGGCGCAGCAGTTCGTAGCGCAGGTAGCTGCCGCTGGTCTTGGCGTCACCGCTCCGCGGCTGGGTGAGCGTACTCATCGGCCCAGCTCCTCAGCCCCACTGGAACGGTCGTCGACGGCGACCTCCGCGTTTCCCTCGTCGCCGCCGGTGAGCTGCACGAACGCCTCCTCCAGGCCTGCCCCGGTGATCTCGATGTGGCGCGCCAGGGGATAGGCGGCGAGCAGCTGGCGGATGGCGGCATCCGAATCGGAGCAGATGAGCACAACCGCCTCGCCGTGGCGCTCGGCGCCCGTTACGCCGGGCAGGCGCATCAGCTCGTCGGTGCCCACGCCGGGCAGCGTCGCCTTGATCGTGTGACTGCCGACCCTCGCTTTGATCTCGTTCGGCGGGCCATCCGCGACGACGCGGCCCGCCGCCAGAAGGACCACGCGGTCGGCGTTCGCGTCTGCCTCTTCGAGGTAGTGGGTCGCGAACAGCACCGTCTTGCCGCGCGAGGCGAAGGTGCGCATCGTGGCCCAGAAGGCGCGCCGCGCCTCGACGTCCAACGCGGCCGTGGGCTCGTCCAGCACAAGTAGGCCGGGGTTGCCGACAAGCGCGACAGCGACGCGTGTGCGTTGCGTCTGGCCGCCTGAGAGCTTCTGCGTTCGCTGCCCGGCCACCGCGCGCAGGCCGGTAAGCCTGAGTACTTCGTCAACGTCGAGCGGCCGCGGGTAGAGAGACGCCATCATGGCGACCAGCTCGCGCACCGAGAGATCACGCAAAAGCCCGCCCGTTTGCGGCATCGCGCCGACCAGGCCGGCCCGGACGGCGTCACCCGGCGACATCCCGAACAGCGACACGTCGCCGCGGTCGGCCTTGCTCAGACCCAACAACATGTCGATGGTCGTCGTCTTGCCGGCCCCGTTGGGGCCGAGCAGCGCTACCGTCTCGCCTGGTGTGATGTCGAGGTCTATGCCGCGTACGGCGCGTACTGGTCCCTGAGGGGCAGCGAAGGTCTTCACGAGACCTCTGGCGCGCACGCCTGCGCGCTCCAAAACAGAGGGCGTCGCGGTCATGACGAGAGAAGCGCACAGGCCATGTACAGGAGACTATCGTCATCGGCCTCGCGGCGCGACCACGCGGTGTCACGCGGACCTGCCCCGGTTGCGCGACTGCTCAGCCACCCAGAGCCGACGTCACGGCTCCAGGTGACCTGTCATGCCGAAGAACGCGCACCGAGTGCGGTCTGTCTACCCTGACCCTCGACACGGCACCGACTGGATAAGCTTTCCGTGAGGCCGCGGAGCTTGACTGTCGTGCTTGACTGTCACTACCCGTCCTGCCGACCAGATGCCCCCCTCGACGAGCGAAGAAGCCGCCGCGCGCGCCGGCTGTGGGGGCCGCGATTCACTTGGCTGCCTTTCTGCGCGCAGTCGAACGACCCACCGGCGCAGGTGGCAGCTCGACCAGTTCGGCAGTCCAGCCGGCTTGCCGATAGGCCGCAATCCGCCGCTCAACATCTGCGGCAAGCTCCTCGAACTCCCCGCGGTGAGAAGGGGCGAAGAATACGATGGCCGGATCCTCGTGCAGTTCGCTTGTTGAGCCGTAGTGAACTGAGGCTCCCTTGACAAGGAATTGCAGCCGCCCCACGTGCAGGGCGCTTGGAGGCCGCAGATCGACACCCGTCAGGGCGGGCACAGGAATCTGCCAGGGGTGCGGGTCAACGAAGTTGAGCTTCGCCGCTCTCCCCTCGCGCACGATTGTGATCTCGTCTCCGTCGTAGAACACGCACGCATTCTGGCCTTTGTACTCTGGCACCTCACCTCCAAGCGACGCCGACCCAGCGCCCGCGAAGACCCGATCATCGTCCAAGCCAGGTCTGTGTTCGTTCGGGCCGCGCCGCCTTCCTGCACCTCACCCCGGCCGCCCTCCCTACACCGCTGCCCCTGAGGGTGTGGATCGGAAGGGCGACCAGCTCAGTGGCGATTCACAATTCGCAGACGCCGCGCGCAGGACTTCAAAACGTGTTACGCACAGAGAAGGCGGCACTGTGCAGGCGCTCTTGCCCCGCGACCGACTCACCGCCGACGCGACCGAGCTGCCGCGCGTCTGGCGAGCAGCCGGACGGCAGCCCCGACCGGCCCGCTGTCGGGCCCGCTTCTTGCATCTCGGTAAGATCAAGTCCCGACTGGCCCGCCGCCGTGGAACGCCACAAACTCGGCGACTCACGCCGCGCACCCCGGCGTCGAAGGGGTTTGCCCGCCGGGCGTCCCCAGGAAGAAAAGACCAGCGATCGTGGGCAAGGCATCGAGACAAGGAGCACCGATGGACTACGTGCGTTTGGGAGGCTCAGGGCTGCAGGTGTCGCGGGTGGTGCTGGGTTGCATGAGCTTCGGCGATCCGCAGCGCGGCACCCATGCGTGGGCGCTCGATCTCGACGCGGCCAGGCCGATCGTTCGCGAAGCGCTGGAGGCCGGCATCACCACCTTCGACACGGCCAACGGCTACTCGCTGGGCAGCAGCGAGGAGATCACCGGAAAGCTGCTTGGCGAGCTTGCCAGGCGAGACGAGGTGGTGATCGCGACCAAGGTCTTCCTGCGCATGGGTCCCGGCCCCAAGGGGGGCGGACTCTCACGCGCCGCCATCTTCGCCCAGATCGACGAGAGCCTGCGACGTCTCGGCACCGACTACATCGACCTCTACCAGATCCACCGCTACGACCCCGAAACGCCGATCGAAGAGACCCTCGGTGCGCTCCACGACCTCGTGCGAGCCGGCAAGGTGCGCTATATCGGAGCGTCGTCGATGTGGGCCTGGCAGTTCGCCCAGGCGCAGTATCTCGCCGACCTGCACGGCTGGACGCGCTTCGTCTCGATGCAGGACCAGTACAACCTGCTGATGCGCGAAGAGGAACGCGAGATGCTCCCCTTCTGCTCAGACCAGGGCGTCGGCGTGCTGCCCTGGAGCCCGCTGGCCCGCGGTCGGCTCACTCATGACTGGACCGCCACGACCAAGCGCAGCCAGACAGATGAGTGGGGCGCCAAGATGTACCGCCAAGCCCAGGACTCCGACCGAAAGATCGTCGAGACNNGTGACGGCCCCGATCGTCGGAGTCACAAAGCCCGAGCACTTAACCGACGCCGTCGCGGCCGTCGAGCTTCGGCTCAGCGACGACGAGCTGCAGCGCCTCACCGAACACTACGTGCCCCACACACCGGAAGGGTTCTGAGAGCCGGACGGACTCTGGAAGCGCTCAGCCGCTCCCCGAGGCCTGGCGGATTGCGTCGGCGAGCACCTGGGGGGACTGCGCACCGCTCACCATCAGCCGGTCGGCGATGACGAAGGTCGGCACGGCGTGGATGCCCAGATCGGAGGCCAGGCGCTCCTCGGCGCGTACTTCCGCCGCGTAGTCGTCGCCATTCAACACGGCGTCGGCGGCACTGGCCGGCATGCCGACCGCCGCCGCCGCGTCCGCAAGGACGCCGGCAAGACCGACGTTCTCCCCGCGGCTCCAGTGGGCTGCAAAGAGCTCGTCGGCGAGAGCCTGCTGCAGGGCTGCACCGTCGTGCAGGGCCGCGCCCAGGAGCCGATGGGCATCAAAGGTGTTGGGTCGCACCGCCTGGGCGCCGAAGGGCAGACCTTCCTGGCGGGCGATGTGCGCCAGGCGCTCCTGCATCTCGGCCATCATGGCGGGCGGGTACTTGCCCTGCATGTAGGCGCGCGCCTCCACGCCCTCAGGGGGTACGTTGGGGTCGAGCTCGAAGGCAGCGTAACGCCAGCTCACCTGAGCGGCGACATCGCCCAGCAGGCCCAGTGCTCCTCGCCAGCGCTCCACGCCGACATAGCACCATGGTCAAACGATGTCGGACCAGATCACGACCTCGATCATGGCTTCTCCTTGTGCTCGGCCACAACTCCTGTTGTGACGATACCCGCGGCACCACGACCGCAAGCCGCGCGGGGTGGCAAATGCTTTGCTGAGACGGTCTTCTCGGAATACTGAAAGAAGTCCACGTCTGCTACTAAGAAAGGACACCGACATGAACGACGACAGCGAAATGCCCCGCAGCGCCCTGGTGTTCGGCGCGCGCAACCTCGGCAAGGCCATCATCGAGCTGCTGCTCGCAGAAGGCTGGGCAGTCGCCGGCGCCGCCCGCTCCGACGCCACACTGAAGGGCGTCACGGCCCTCGGGGCACTCGCCTTGCGCTCCGACGTGACCGACGCCACGAGCGTGACGCGGACACTCGAGCAGGTCGCCGAGGCTCACGGCCACATCGACCTGGTCGTCAATGCGGCCGCGGCCTACGGCGGTGAGCGCAGTGGGCCGTTCGGCGGCGGAGCCATCGCCGAGGCACAAGCCGGTGCTTTCGACAGCTGGGCAATGGCCCCCGCCCGCTCGGCCTTCAGCTTCCTGTCGGCCAGCGGGCGATTCCTGGCCGACCAGGGTCGGCCAGCCACCGTGATCCAGGTCACCGGCGGCTCCGCCCGACGCGCCATGGCCGGCCGCGGCCTGTGGGCGGCAGGCTCATTCGGGGTGCGAGCGATCACCAACGCCGCGGCGCTGGAGCTGCGCGAGCAGGGCATCCAGGTCACCCTGCTGATCGTCGACGCCGGCATCGAGCCGGCAAGCGGGCCTTACCCGGGCACGACGCGTGAGACGCTGGCCGACCCACAGCAGATCGCTGTAGCCGTCGCCTTTCTGGCGAGCCAAGGGGCACGCGCTGCCAGCCACGAGCTGGTCCTCACGCCGCTGGCCGAGCGCTGGGTGCCCTGACGGGGCCGCACGTCGGACACAAGAAGGGGCCCGCGCCGCCCGCGCGGGGCGCAGATCACCCGGTCTCCCGCGGAGCTCGCCGCGCCCGCGAACCTGCCCCCACGACCCCTGCGAAGTGCTGAGCCGGCGCTCCGGCAAACGCCTTGCAAACGATGAGCCCCGAGCAACCACTCCCAGTTTGCTCCTGATGAAGCAACGCGAGAAGCCCCTTCGTCGTGTGGACGGCGCCGATGGCGGCGAACAGGGCGGGTGCAACACCAGTCAGTGACGTCGCGCGGCAACTGGTGGACGTCGCCGCGGTTCTCGCCAGGACCGTCCGTCCGGAAGCTTTGAATGCCTTTCCAGACAAGGTTGGGCCTGACGTTCGTGAACCATCCACGGCTCAGGCGGATTGAAGGGAGGGGCGCCGTGGGGGCTGTCTTCATGATCTTCCCGCCCGATCTACGCACCTTCGTCGATACACAGCTCTGGACGTTCGCCAAGACGATGCCTGAATGGCCGCACGAGTACATTCTTCGGGACCGCGTCGACGAGGAGCTATTCGAGCGACTGGTCGTCCACATTCTAGAGCACGGAGTCGAGGGCAGGTTCTAGGAGAGACTCCTCACCTACTACGAAGAGGCGGCCCTGGTCTCCTGGACGATGGGTGCGCCGCTCGCTGACACGACGATCGCCAACCGGTGTCGCAGCCAAGACACCTACGAACGGCGGGTGGTGGCGGGCACCCTTCCGCAGGTCGGCCGAGTGTGCGGCCGCGAGACGCGAGCGCTGGTTCCCGCGGCAGCGAACGATGACGCCGCGCTCGCATGCAAGACGCGTTCCTTTGGGGATATCGGCGGCCCGCGCCCGACACTGCAGCCGCGAGCTGTTACCGGAGCGCCGAGGCACCTAGTGCACGGGCCCGTCGGCGATCCGACCGATCGCCGGATCGCCGACGCGGGGCCCGCTGGGAGGTTCTGTGCCGGCTACTCGACAGGGATCTCCTTGGCAACGGTCTCGAGGTCCATGCCCTGGCGCCGTCGCGTAACCCAGGCGACCAGCCATATGACGAGTGCGCCCAGGTAGAGGAAGCCTAAGTAGATCAGCGACTTGCTGTTATTGACACCGTAGACCGCGTCCTTGAGCCACATCACGAGGGTGAAGATCAAGACCGCCGCGTAGCCAGCAGCGATGATCGACATGACAGGTACGCCAGCGATCTTGGCCTTGGGCACTGCGGAGCTTGCCCAAATGCCCTTGGCCCGCCACGGCATGATCATGAGGCCAACCCCAGACACGATGAACATCACGGCGAACACGAGCGTCGAGTCGAGAGTCAGTTTCGCAAACCACGAGGAGTAGGCGTAGAGAGCTGACGCGAGTACTGAAGGGACGGCCATGAGAAGCAGCGCTACCCACGGGACGCCGCCGCGACTAACGGCTGCGGCTTTCTCCGGCAGGATCCGGTCGAAAGCAGCAGCGAAGATCGCCCGGGTCGAGGAGAGGTACAGGGTGCCCCAGAAGGCAAACAGGAACATGAACACCGCAAGCAGAAGAATCACCTGGAAGGCGGCATTGTTTACGACCCATGCGACCATCGCGACCGGCGACACCCAGTCACCCTTCAGGATCGAGGCGGGGTCGTAGCTGGCCATGCCTGTCGACATGAAGAAGTGATAGCCCATCGTCTTGGCAACAAGGAGCAGGAAGACGAGGCCCATGGCGGCTTCCGCAAAGAGTGCCCCTCCCATCTGATAGATGTTTGAGCGGAAGTTCTTGGCACCACGGACCTCCCCGTACATCGTGGCTCCCCACACTGGCCAGATCAGCCAGAACAGCATGAACGGGACCATCCTGAGCGTCTGCCAAAACGAGCCCGCGAACGGGGAGTGGGGCTGGCCCGCTCCGTAGGACTTCACCATCGTGGCATAGGCGTGGGCGGCACTCGGCCCGTAGTACTTGACGGCGCCGCGGTCGAAAGCGGCGATGAAGCCCGCCCTGGAGGTGACGAGCAGGATGATGGCTCCCACCGCAAGGCCACCCAGGCCGATCCACATCGCCCATTTCTGGTAGATCGCGTAGCGCTTGATTCCCATGCCGCACAGGTACGTGACGACAGCGATGACGACAAGCGACGAAACGAAGATGCCGGTCGGTGTACCAAGCCAGTTTGCAACGCCATCTGCGCCGAGGATGCGGACCACAGGCTTGATGAAGAGGCTCAAGCTTATGCTCGCGTAGATCGGTGTCCACTGGAAGATGATCAGCCACCAGGCCGTGATCGCGATGACGAAGCCGACCGTGCTGTGGAATATGCGCGACTGCCAGATGTAGTCGCCGCCAGCCCGCGGCATCGCCGAGACCAGGGCCGCGTAGGTGACGATCTCCAGCACCATAAAGGCGGCGGTGATGACGATCGCCCAGAACATGCTCGCACCCGGAATGAACGCACCGTAGGCGAAGCCGAAGAGGCCGAGGCCGGCGAAATTGGTCGAGATGAACGCGTAGCGGAAGCCGTCGGTCGACGACCAGCCCTTGACCAGCCCGCTCGCCTTTCTTACAAACAGGGTCTGCTCCGCTGGAACCGCCGTCTGGCTGGTCGCTGCTGACTCAACATCAACACCCACGACTAGCTCCTTTCCGTGACGCGTCCGAAGTTGCGGGAGGCGTCTGGTTCGGGGGCCCGCCTTGGGGGGGGTGGGCAGGTCCTGTTGGCTAGCGCTGGCAGTCCGCCTTGAAGCTGTCCGGCTCAGGCGGACTCCTCTCTGCATATCCATTTCCCATCCCCCCTGGAATGGTCGGTTGCAGAACGACTGCTGTCGTGCAAAGAGCCTGATGAAGACACATGAGTTCGAATGGTTACTCCCAACATGCCATAGGCATCGGATCCCCTGTCGTGAGCCGGTTTCCCAAGTCGGGGCGCTTCACAATTCATCCACCCGGTGGGATGATTCACGGCATATTAGCAACTGTGTTGACAAGCGCGCAAGAGGCGGATGAGAGAGGCCGACACGCTGACTACCAATGAGGCCGGCACCATCGCGCTGACCACGCCTGGGCCGGCACGACATGTATACTCAAGAAGAGTGGAGCGAACGTGGCGAGTGTGTCGGTCGGCAGGGCGGGCGAAGCCAGCGCCCCTCTCGTGAAGACGGCCCCAGACTTGCCTCGGGCCAGAGTCGCGGCGCGTTCAAGCGTCCCGTCGAGATGAGAGGTTTTCGTGGCCAAGACTAAGCGGGCGGTACGGGTCCCTCACATCGCGGTGCCGAGATCATATGCAAGCCTGCCCCCGACGGCGCAGAACCTGCTGAATGCCGCCAAGCAGATCCTGCAGGAAGAGGGACTTGGCGGGTTGACCCTCGACGCCATAGCTACGAAGGCTGGCGTCAACAAGGCCGCGACCAGGTACCACTTCGGCAGCAAGGATGGGCTCATCGAGGCGATCGTCGATGAGGTCGTGCTCAACGAATGCTCGGAGATGGCCAACGACCTCCCTCCCGACGCGACCATGGACGAGAGAATCGAGAGCTTCCTTCAGGGAGTGCGGCGCATAGCGCTGGACGTGGGGGGGTTTAGCGGCTTCTTCGACATCCTGCCTCACGCTGTCCGTGACTGGCAGCTGCGTCAACGCCTGGTGAACTTGTACGCCGTCTGGTACCAGTGGAACATGGACTGGCTTGGCTTGGCGGTCGGCGGAGAGCCTCCCCGAGAGATTGCGAGCATCGGTCGCCTCACCGCTGCCTTTGTCGATGGCGTGGCGGTCCAGGCTCTGATCGAGCCCAACTACGATCCCGAGCCCGTGCTGGCCGCCATGAGATTCTGCCTGAAATCGACCCTCGAAGCGGCGGCAAACACAGCGCACGGTGCCACTCATGAGGTCGCACCGGCAGCTGAGCTGCGTTCGTAGACAGAAACCCGCCTCCGCTCACTCGGCGTCTCCGTGGTCGGTGGGAGCGTCCGGCCCGAATGGGCCCCGCGGCAGCGTAGCAAGCCACCGGCGTATCGCTCGACCGAGTCTGTACCAGCGCCCCTTGCGCCCCTCTCTTCAGAGCTGGTACCATGCTTGTATTCATCCCACCGGGTGGATGAATTGGTAAGCGGGCTGGTCTGCAAACCTAGCCTGCGGTGGGGGGACCTGATGCCTATGAGCTGGGGCCACAAGAGCAGCGACCGGATCGGCTGCGGCGGTCTGGCGACCGTCTGCGTCGACAAGACCCTGCCGGGTGACGTCCCATCAATCCCAGGCGATCCAGATCGGAGGCAACAAGGTCATGTCGGTCATCGTTGAACCGGAACTATTGGAGAAGAAGCTCTTCATCGGCGGCGAGTGGGTCGACTCGGAGAGCGGCGAGGTCTTCGAGGTGCGCTCGCCTGGCGACGGCAGTCTTGTGGGCACCGTGCCCAAGGGCACAGAGGCCGACGTGCAGAGAGCAATCGAGGCCGCCACGCAGGCGCAGAAAGTGCTGGCGGCAATGTCGGTGCGCCGCCGCGCCGAGCTGCTCTGGCGGGCCTTCGAGATTGCTCAGCGCCGCGCCGAAGGGGACGCAATTACCCTCTGTCGAGAATGCGGCAAGACGATTACCGAGGCGCGCTCCGAGGTCTCCCACTACAACAACCCCCACTACATCGAGGCGGCCGAGGGTCTCAAGCGCTTCCGCGGTGCCGTCCATCCCTGGACGCAGTCTGATTCCACCGACAAGCGCATCGTCGTGACGCGTGAGCCCATCGGCGTGGTGGGCATCATCTCGCCCTGGAACTGGCCCGCCGACATCCCTAACATCGCTGCCAGCCACGCCTTGGCAGTGGGCGACGCGATCGTCTTCAAGCCTGCCAGTACGACGCCCTTCAGCGTGATCAACCTGGCCGAGGTCTACGAAGAGGCCGGCTTCCCGCCAGGGTCCGTGAATGTGGTCACCGGTCCCGGCACCACGGTGGGTGCCGAGCTGGTGCGCAACCCCGGCACCAACGCCATCCACTTTACGGGTGAGACGGCGACCGGCGAGTACCTCACGCAGATCGCCGGGGTCAAGCGTCTGCTGCTGGAGCTTGGCGGCAACGGTCCACTGGTCGTCATGGATGACGCCAACATCGACGCGGCGGTTGAGGCGGCCATCGTCGGCTGCTTCTATCTGGCTGGCCAGGTCTGCACCGCATCGGAGCGCGTCCTGGTCCACCGGGCGGTGCACGACGAGTACGTCGAGAAACTGGCGGCGCGCACGGGCAAGCTGAGGGTCGGAAACCCGCTCGACGAGGCTACCGACATGGGGCCGCTCAACAACGTCGCCAACGCGCGCAAAGTGCAGGAACACATTGACGACGCCCGCGAGCGCGGCGGAGAGTTCGTGTGCGGCGGTACGATCGAGGGCCTCTACTGCCAGCCGACCATCGTCGACGGCGTCACCTCCGAGTTCCTCATGGCTCGCGACGAGACGTTCGGCCCGGTGGCGCCCATCATGACCTTCGGCACAATCGACGAGGCCATCGAGATCGCCAATGAGACGCCCTACGGCCTCCAGGGGGCGGCCTTCACCAGCAGCCTGCGCACTGCCTGGCTGCTCGGCGAGGGCATCAAGTGCGGCACTGTGCACATCAACGACACCAACAACACCTGGGATCAGCTCGCGCCTTTTGGCGGCTTCAAGAAGAGCGGCCTCGGTCGCGAGCTCACCAACTACGTCATGGAAGAGCTCACCGAGGTCAAGCAGATCACCTTCGATCTTTCGAAGGTGCGGTAGGGGAGCCACGACACACGCACGGGCGGGACGACCATCGAGGTCGGCCCGACAGTGGAAATGGAGGGATGTCGTGTGACGACGATACTTACCAGGATGGGCGACGGCTACACCGTCGAGATGACCCCCGAGGAGCTCAGCGACGACCTTCTCGCCGGTTCTGCCGACGCCGCCAAGAAGGGCAAGATAGCGCCCCTCACATCCCAAGACCACGACTATCTGATCGAGATGTTCCGCTGCCCCTCGCGCATTTGGGGGGTGGAGCGCGGCCACGAGGTCGTGGTCACCAAGGACGGCTCGACCAACACGCTCTACTCGGCCCAGCTGTCCTCGGGGGTGGGCCTGCCGCTCAGCCGCGAGCAGGCCTTCCGCACCTTCGAGCGCGCCTTCTGCTTCGATACCATGGAGATCGGCCACACCGACTACTCGGTCAAGCCGGCCAAGCCCATCGTGGTCCTCGAGCAGACTCACGTCGAGGCTGCCCTGCAGAGCACCGTCATCCCGGTCTTCTACGGTTTCATGCCCAACCTGGGCCTCTACTTCGCACCCGACGGGCCCTACCCCAACCCCTCCGACCTGCTGCCCCGCGGCCAGATCGCCGAGGCCCGCGCGGCCACCGTGGCCGGCGGTGAGAAGGTCACCGAAGACCTCATCTGGATGACCGGCAAGATGGCCGCGGTGGGCGCCGACGCCGTCAACTACGACACCACCGCCTCGACCGGCGACGGTGAGTTCCTGGCCACGCTTGCGGCCGTGGAATGGGCCGCCACCCACACCGAGATGGCCATCGAGGTGGGCATGGCGGCCGAGTGTGTGCTGGGCTTCCACGGGCAGCTCACCTACGACGGGAAGCGCCTGGCCGGCATGTGGCCCCATCAGCAGCTCAAGGCAGTGGAGAAGGCCGGGGCCCACATCTTCGGACCGGTGGTCAACACCAACACGCGGCGCTCGACGCCCTGGAACCTGGCGCGGGCCCTCACCTTCGTCAAGGCGGTGACCGCCGAGGCGACCATCCCGGTGCACGCCAACGTCGGCATGGGGGTGGGCGGCGTGCCGGTCTGCGAGACACCGCCCATCGATGCCGTCACGCGCTGCAGCGCCGCCATGGTCGAGATCGCTCGGGTGGACGGCTTGTAGGTGGGTACCGGCGATCCCGCCGGGATGTCGATCAGCCACGCGCTGGCCTCATCCATGGGCGGCATCCGTACCACCGGAGATCTGGTGGCCAGGATGCAGCTCACACGGAAGATGAGGCTGCCCCAGGCAAAGCGCTACGTGGCCGACAAACTCGGCGTCAGTGTTCGCGACCTGACCGACAGCACGCTGATGCGCCGCCTGCGCGAGGAGCTCGACATCGGCGTCATCACCTCGGTGCCGGGAGCCGCCAAGGGCCTCGAGGCCAAGGCCCGCATCGCCGAGCTGCTCGACATCAAGATCAACTGCGTGGAGCTCATGAAGC